>PKXS01000110.1 GCA_003132425.1 Gammaproteobacteria bacterium
CCCGCCAGCGCGGCGACCGAATCGGCATCGCTATGAAATGCCCGGTCGCCGATAATCTCGCTCACGCCGTAATCGAGGTCGACGCAGGGCGCAAAACTGAAATCGACCCCCACCGCGCGCAATTCGCTGGCCATGAGCCATCCGGCGGCATGGGCGAGGCCCAGCCCGGCGTGCCGGTCTTCATCGAAACGCCGGCCCAGCGCGCGTGCGGCCGGCAGCCTGGTAAAGCCCTCGCGGAATCGCTGCACCCGGCCACCCTCATGGTCCACCGCGATCAGCAAATGCGGACTGCGCAACCCGCGGATCTCGGCCGTCAGCGCCGCGACTTGTTGCCGGTCACGGTAATTGCGGGCGAATAAAAGCACCCCGCCTACCAACGGGTTCTGGAGCACTTTAATGTCTTCAGGGCTCAGTTGGGCGCCTGCAACATCGACCATGAGCGGCCCTAGGNNTCATGAGCGGCTCTCGAACACCGCGATCGATTCGACGTGCGTCGTGTGCGGAAACATGTCCATCACCCCTGCGCCGATCAGCTTGAACCCCTGGCCCTGCACCAGAATCCCCGCGTCCCGCGCCAAACTCCCTGGATGGCAGGAAATATACACGACCCGGCGCGGGCGCCAATGTGCCATACGTTCCAGGATTTCGCTGGCGCCCGCCCGCGGCGGGTCAAGAAGCACCACATCATACCGCTCAGCCGCCCAAGGCCCGAGGCGCGCCGGATCGAACAGATCTTCCTTTAGGAACGCTGCGTTGCCAATGCCGTTTCGGCCAGCGTTCGCAGCGGCTTTGGCCACCAGGGCAGCGTCACCTTCGACCCCAACCACACGCGACGCGCGGCGCGCCAAGGGCAGCGTAAAATTACCGAGACCGCAGAATAGATCGAGCACCGAGTCGCTCGAGACGGGCTGCAGCAGTTCCACGGCCGCGGCCACCATCGAGATGTTGACCTCGCGGTTGACCTGAATGAAGTCGACGGGCCCGAACTCGATCTTGATCTCGCCGCCGTCGACGGCGTAGTTAAGCGGCGTAGCAATGCCCTGCAGCGGACGAATGCTGTCCAGGCCGCCGCTCTGCAGGTAGATCTGCGCGCCGAATTTAGCGCCGAACGCCTCAATTTTGCCCAAGTCCTCATGCGAGGGAGTGTCGAGCACGCGAAACACCAGCGCCGCTTGGTCGTCGCCGACCGCCACTTCCACCTGTGGAATTTTTTCACGTATCGCCAACGTATCGACCAGCGCGGCAAGGTCCTGCGGCAGGGTTGCGAATCGATCGGATAAAATTTCGCAGCGTCGAATATCCGCAAGGTACGGCTTTTCTCGTTCGCGAAAACCGGCCAGCACGCGGCCCTTTTTGTGCACGTATTTGACGCCGAGCCGCGCTCGGCGCCGATAAGCCCAATTCGGTCCTTGCACAGGCGCCAATACCCGCTCCGGACGGACGCGGCCTATGCGCTCGAGGTTGTCCAGCAATTGCCGCTCCTTGGCGGCGAGCTGCGCCGCCGGCGCCATATGCTGCAAGGAGCAGCCGCCGCAAACCCCGAAGTGAGCGCACTTCGGATCGACGCGTTCCGGCGATGCAATCAGTACCTCGCTCAACGCGCCTTCGTCCATCTGCCGGCGCTGCCGGATCACGCGATAGCGGACCCGTTCGCCGGGCAGCGCGCCGGCGATGAATACGGCCTTGCCGTCAATGCGCGCAACGCCACGGCCGTCGTGGGCGAGATCCACGATATCGGCCTCTTGCGTGGCCGCTGAATTCAACGCTCGGGCCACGCGGCCGCAAATTCTTTCAGATGCGCCGCCGTAGATTCCTGCAGCAGTCTTCGAACGCGCGCCACCTCGTGAGCATGCTCGGCCGCGTTCAAATGCCCGCGAAGTAGTTCAAATCGCAAATAAATCAAGTATGTATTGAGCACGTCGGTTTCGCAGTACGCACGAATTCGCGCAATTCCGCCCTGCAAATACACCTTCCATACATCGGCCCCGTGCATGCCGATTTTCCCCGGAAAGCCGAGCAAACCGGCGACATCGTCCAAACTCGCGCGGCCGCGGCCCTGGAAGCCCGACAAAATATCCATCAGGTCCATGTGGCGCCAATGGAACCGGCTCAAATAATTGCTGAATCTAAAACTGTGGTCGCCATCGCCGGTTTCCCAATAGCGCGCCGCCGTTACGCCGTGCAGCAGGCTGCGATAGTGCAACACCGGCAGATCGAAACCGGCGCCGTTCCATGACACGAGGTCCGGCGTAAATTTATCCAAGCCGTCGAAAAATCGCTCGATCAAATCCTTTTCCGAGGCACCCTCCTCGCCCAAGCTCCAAACCTTCAAGGTATCTCTCGAGCGCATCACCACGGAGATCGCGACGACACGGTGCTGCTCGTGCGATAAGAACTCATTGCCGGTCTCTTGGCGGCGCTTCGTGAACATGATCTGNNGCGACCTGCTCGTCGGACAGATCATGCAGCTGGTACAGACGCCGCCCGAGATCGGTGTCGGGCACGGTCTCGATGTCGAAAATCAGCGTATTCACGGGCGCCGCATGAGCACGGCGACCGCCACGACGAGACCTGCCTCATCCGTCAGGGTGACATGGCCCTCGCCTATGCCAAGACCGTCACGCACCTTGGCGCCGCGTTTGGAATACACCACNNGCACGGGCCGCGCCGTACGCTCGAGCTGCGCTCGCTCTTCGGGCATGAGAAGGTGCGACACGAAGCGCTCGCCGTGCTTCTTGTAGACGCGCTCGATGCGGTCGACTTTGAGCACATCGATGCCGATCCCAAAAATCATAGGGCCAGCGCCTTGGCGTTCGGGACCACCGGCATCGCTTAGCTGCGCGCGGCGGTCATAAGCTTCTTCATATCGCGCACGGCCTTCGGCAAACCGTCGAAAACCGCGCGCGCGACTATTGCGTGACCGATATTCAGCTCCACGATCTGTGCAATGGCCGCGACCGGTTGCACGTTATGATAATTCAGGCCATGACCCGCATTGACGGTGAGTCTCATGGAGGCGGCCAGCCTCGCGGCATTGCGCAATCGCTCGAATTCTCTGGCGCGCGCGGAACCCTCGGCTTGCGCATAGGCGCCGGTGTGCAGTTCGATCACAGGGGCGCCGGCCCGCTGCGCCGCCTCGACCTGGGCGATATCGGGATCGATGAACAGCGAAACCCGAATGCCCGCGCCTCCTAAGGCCGCGCAGGCCTCAGCGACCCGAGCGCCGAGCCCCAGCACATCCAGCCCGCCCTCGGTGGTGAGTTCTTCGCGCGATTCGGGCACCAGGCAGCAATCCTGCGGCAGCACCTGCTGTGCGATGCGGATCATCTCATCGGTGACCGCCATTTCCAGATTCATCCGCGTCTGCAGCGCCTCGCGCATGCTCACGACGTCGAGGTCCTGAATATGCCGCCGATCCTCCCGCAGATGCAAAGTAATGCTGTCAGCTCCGGATTGTTCCGCCAGCAGGGCAGCGAATAAGGGATCGGGGTACCGGCCCCGGCGGGCCTGGCGCAGCGTGGCGATGTGGTCGATGTTCACGCCCAGAGCGATGCCGGCCCCTGTCGCAGTTTCGTTCACAAAGATTCTCTCTCGCGCACGGGCTCCCGGCGGCGCATTTCCAGCATGACCTCGCGTGACTTCAACGGACGGCCCTCGAGACAGGCGTCTATGCTTGCGCGCAGGATGCGCTTGGCGTCGCGCAAGGATCTTTCGCCGCGGAACAATTCTGCCTCGAGATCCGCCAGAGATTCGCCGTACACGGCGCCCGTTGTCTCGGCGACACACAGGCTCGGACCGCCGGTCGCCGCAAAGCGATAGTACCTACCGGGCTCTACCGCCTGACCCTGATCGGTCCTCGCCAGCTGCAATCCATAGCCCAAATCATCCAGCAAGCGCTTCTCGAAGCGGCGCAGATTCGGTTCCTCCATGTCGCCCGCGCACAGCGCCTCCATGCACGAGGCATAGGAGTAAAAAATTTCCGGATGCGGATCGCGGCGCTCGGTCAGCTTCAACAACAGCTCGTTCAGGTAAAATCCGCTCATGAGCCGCTCCGAAGCCAATCTTGTGGCTGCCCCATCGATCTCCGCCCACTGCAGCTGACAGGCCTCCGATGTACCGGACCAGGACACGAGCAGCCGCTGGAAGGGGCGCAATGTACCTCTAAGAGACGATTTCGGCCCATTGGCGCCGCGCGCAAATAACGTGAGTCGTCCGTATTCGCAGGTGAACGCCTCGACAATCCGGCTGGTGTCCCGGTAGGGATACTGGTGCAATACGTAGGCTGGCGTCAGCCACACGTGCCGCGGGCTCTTCACAGCGTGTCGTATCCAAATTGGCGCAATGCCATCTCGCTGTCGGCCCAATTCTCCTTGACCTTGACCCACAGCTCGAGATGGACGGAACGCTGCCACAAATCGTTGAGCTCAATCCGGGCGAGCCGCCCGATTTCCTTGAGCCGCTCGCCTCCCTGACCGATCACGATGGCCTTTTGACCGGCGCGCTCCACCCAAATGACGGCGTTGATCATGATGCGGCCGTCTTCGTCCGCGAAGCGCTCGATTTGCACGTTGATGCCATAGGGCAACTCTTCGCGCAGCTTCAGCGTGAGTTTCTCGCGCACGATCTCCGCCGCATGAAACGGCTCATTCCGATCGGTGACGACGTCGGGGGCAAATAGCGGCGGCGACAGCGGCAAGCGCGATCCTACTAGGTCGACCAGTCTATCGAGATTATCAGACTCCAGCGCCGATATCGGTATGATTCCGGATGCCGGAATTTTCTCCGTCATCTCTTCGAGAAACGGCAGCAGGTTTTCCTTCGGATATACGCGGTCCACCTTGTTGACGACCAAGAATAACGGCTGCTTCAATCCGCGCACCCGCTCCCATACCCACATGTCTTCGTCAGTGAANNGCCGCGTGGTCTGCGGCTTGGCCGTGACGATGGTCACCTTGCGGCCGACGAGCGCATTCACGAGCGTCGATTTGCCGACGTTCGGACGGCCGACAATGGCGACGTGGCCGGCGCGAAATGCAGGGCTGGTCATTGGGAATTGCGCATTTCAGGCGGCAGAAGATCCAACAATCGCGCAGCCGCCAGCTGCTCGGCGCGGCGGCGGCTGCCGCCCTCGCCCACGGCCGCAAGTTCCAGAATGGGCACTTCGCAGCTGATTGTAAACGACTGCTCGTGCGCGTCGCCTGCGACCGCAGTCAGCGTGTAGACCGGCAGCGCCAGCCCGCGCTTCTGCAGCATTTCCTGCAGGCGAGTCTTCGGATCCTTCAGGAGATCCGCGGCCGGTAAATCCGACATCCGCGGTCCTAACAGGCGCTTCACGGCCGCAGCCGCCGCCTCGAAGCCAGAATCAAGAAAAATCGCGCCCAACATCGCCTCCAAGGCATCCGCCAGTATCGAAGCGCGGCGAAATCCCCCGGATTTCAATTCCCCGCCGCCAAGATTCAGGTGCTCGCCCAACCCAAGCTCGCCCGCGATCTGCGCCAACGTCTCGCCGCTGACCAAAGTGGCTCGCAGCCTCGACAGAGCTCCTTCGTCCGCCTGTGGATGCGCATCGTAAAGCAAACGCGCCACACTGCAATTGAGAATCGAGTCGCCCAGGAACTCCAGGCGTTCATTGTGATCGGCGCCGGCACTGCGGTGCGTCAGCGCGGCAATGCACAGCTCCGGATGCGAAAATGCGTGGCCGAAGCTCCGTTCCACCCAAGCCGGCAGCTCGTGCGATTTTCGCCGCAGAATCAATCGACCTTCACGGTCTTGTCGAAGTGAACGGACAGCGAAACGTTGGCGATATAGGGGACCGTGTCGTCATACGCCACGTGCATACTGACTCCGTTATCGTCCTTGGTAATCTCGATATCCTTGTAATCAATCGTGTTGGGGTCTTCTATTTCCCAGTGCTTCTCCAGCGTACGGCGCATGGCTTCCGGATCCGCGTTCTCGCCTTTGAACTCGGTCGCGGTTACCTGCATGGTCCGCGCGATCTTCATGTAGTTCAGGTACACGGGAATCAGCCGGATGCCCGCGTAGGCGATAACCCCGCACAGCGCGAGAATGCAGAGCAAACCGATGAAAGTCATGCCGTATTGACGTTGTCGCATAAGAGCCTCCGCAAATGACCCCTTATTGAACCGCACTACCGATGCGGCCCCAGAGAGGTCCGTCACGAGTATCAAGATTAAGCCAAATCCGCACCGCTTTACCCACCAGATTCTGCGCCGGCACAAACCCGGGGGCTTCCGGATCGTCCACAAAACGGCTGTCCTTGCTGTTATTGCGGTTGTCGCCCATGAAGAAATAGTGCCCTGCCGGCACCACCCATTCGCCGGTCTTTACGCCGCCGTTGGCGAACATGATCCGGTGCCGGTGCTTGCCTAGCTCCTCGAAAGCGGTCGGCACGCCCGCGTAATTCCACATGTCCTGTTTCGGTCCCGTGTAGTCGGGGCCGGGCTGCTGCGGCACGGGCACGCCGTTGATGTAGACCTGATTTTTCTCATCCACCCGAACGTGGTCTCCCGGCAGGCCGACCAGGCGCTTGATGTAGTTGATCTTCGGATTCGGCGGCAGCCTGAACACGATCACGTCGCCGCGTTGTGGAGTGCCGGTGGGAAGCACCAAGGTGTTGGAGACCGGCAGGCGCAAGCCATAGGCATATTTGCTGACAAAGATGAAGTCCCCGTCGAACAAGGTCGGCATCATGGAATCCGACGGGATGCGAAACGGCTCGAACAGAAACGAGCGTATGACCAGCACCAGCACGATGACCGGAAAGAATGAGCGCGCGTATTCCACGGCAATGGGTTCGCGCACTCGCTCGATCGGCGTGCCGGCCGACGCGGCGGCTCGATTGCGGCGAGCGGCAAAGAATGCCCGGTCCAGTGCCCAGATGAGCCCCGAAACGGCGCCCACGATCACGAGCATGAGACTGAAGTCGACCGCCTCGTAGCGAAACAGACGCCAGAGCATCCCTAACGCCAGCGCCACCAGTGCATAGCCCGCGAGTTTCGGCAACCAAGGCTCTTCCACGCCGGTCGCGGCCGGATCGCGCCGCGGCCGCAACAGCCAACCGTCGATCAATATGATCAGCACGCAGACTACGCTTGCGCACAATAGGCCGATAAAAACGCTATCACCATCAGTCACGAAAGACCCCCATCGCATGCAATTGATTGGACTTCATCTGCTTTCAGTTTGAACTGGTCTTCTTGCCCACCTGCAAGACGGCTAAAAACGCCTCCTGCGGGATTTCGACCTGACCGACTTGTTTCATACGCTTCTTGCCGGCCTTCTGTTTTTCGAGAAGCTTGCGCTTGCGCGTGATGTCGCCGCCGTAGCACTTTGCGAGCACGTTCTTGCGCATGGCCTTGATGCTGGCGCGCGCGATGACATGACTGCCGATTGCCGCCTGAACGGCGACCTCGAACATCTGCCTCGGAATCAACTCTTGCATCTTGTCGACCAACTCCCGGCCGCGGCCATAGGAGTTATCCCGATGCACGATCAGCGATAGGGCGTCGACCGGCTCGCCGTTGATCAGTACGTCGAGTTTGACCAGAGGCGCCGGTTGAAAGTGACTGAACTCGTAATCGAACGATGCGTAGCCGCGGCTTGCCGATTTGAGGCGATCGAAGAAGTCGAGCACGACCTCCGCGAGCGGCAATTCGTATTGCAGCGATACCTGGCTGCCCAGGAATAGCATCTTTTTTTGTACGCCGCGTTTTTCACTGCACAGTGCGAGCACGGCGCCGACATGATCCGGCGGAACCAGAATATTGGCGGTGATGATCGGCTCACGCAGCTGCGAAATGCGATCCTGCGGCGGCAGTTTCGAGGGATTGTCGACATTGACGACCGACCCGTCCGTGAGCAGGACCTCGTAGATGACGGTCGGCGCGCTGGTGATGAGGTGAAGGTCGTATTCGCGCTCGAGCCGCTCTTGGACGATGTCCATATGCAGCAGGCCGAGAAACCCGCAGCGAAATCCGAAACCGAGCGCGGTCGACACTTCAGGCTCGAAATGCAGCGCCGAATCGTTGAGTTTCAGCTTCTTGAGTGCGTCGCGGAACTGCTCGTAGTCGTCCGAACTGACCGGAAACAGTCCGGCGAATACCCGGGGTTGCACCTGCTTGAAGCCCTCCAGCGGGAGTTTTGCCGGGTTGCCGTCCAAGGTAATGGTGTCGCCGACCGGCGCCCCGTCGATTTCCTTGATGCCCGCAACGACGAATCCAACCTCGCCGGTTTCGAGCGAATCGCGCGGCATCGGTTTCGGCGTGAATCGGCCGAGTTTATCGATCACATGACTGCGCCCTGTCGACATCACGCGGATCTTCGCGCCGGTCCGCAATGCGCCGTTCATCACTCTCACCAGGGACACCACGCCGACGTAGTTGTCGAACCACGAATCGATGATCAAAGCCTGCAACGGTCCATCGGGATCGCCCGTCGGGGAGGGAATGCGCTTCACGAGCTGCTCCAGCAACTCAGGAACGCCCAATCCGGTCTTGGCGCTGACCAGCGCCGCATCGTCAGCCGGAATTCCGATGATCTCTTCGATTTCGTGAATGACCTTCGCGGGATCCGCCGAGGGTAAATCGATCTTGTTGATGACCGGGAGCACCTCCAACCCTTGCTCCAGCGCGGTATAGCAGTTGGCGACGCTTTGCGCCTCGACTCCCTGGGCGGCATCCACGACCAACAGTGCCCCCTCGCAGGCGGCCAGCGAACGGGACACCTCGTAGGAGAAATCCACGTGACCGGGCGTGTCGATGAAATTCAGCTGATAGGTTTCCCCGTTGACCGCCTGGTAGGCGAGGGAGACGCTCTGCGCCTTGATGGTAATGCCCCGCTCCCGCTCCAGATCCATCGAGTCGAGCACTTGTGCCTGCATTTCTCGGGCGTCAAGTCCGCCGCATTGTTGTATGAACCGATCGGCCAGCGTCGATTTGCCGTGATCAATATGAGCGATGATGGAAAAATTGCGGATATTCTTCATCTAGGGCCGAATTTGGACAAACCACCGATTATACCGGTCGGCGGTGGTATGCGAGCGCCTTATGCACCTCCTCGACATCCAAGCGGCCGTGACAAACCAATTCTCCGGCGAGCAGCAGCACGGGGATCTTGTGCCCATAACGCGCGCGGGTGGCAGGATCGGAATCCACATTGATCACATCCACGGCACAGTCTCGCGCCGCCGGCAGCGCCTGCAAGTCACCCAGCATTTCCTCGCACAGGCCGCACCCAGGGCGCGAGTACAGCACAAAGCGCATCTTCAATGGCGAGGTAGCTCGCCGACGCTATAGGACCTGACCGAATGAGCGATGAACTCGACTGTTTGAGCCGGCACCTCGCCCACCGCCGTGACTTGGTGACCCTGTATGACGGTGGAGAATGCGTATCCCGAACCGACTCTGGCGAGCCCCTGCATCGGCGCCTGGGGCGATGCGCTCGCCCCGACCTCCGCGACGGACTTCGCGTCCCGCTGCGCCTCGACGAATACCGAGACAGTGGCCAGGCCGTCCGAGTAAACCAAGTGGGTCGCAGGCACGGTCGCCTCGCCCAACGTTTGCGCGCCCGTCACCGTCAAATGAAAGCCGGGGGGCAATTGACTCGCCCGATAGGCCGCGAGCGCCGCCAAGACATTGTCGTGTGCGGGTCCCTGCCGTACCCAGCGCATGCCGTCGGTATGAACCGACGGCGCCAGATCGCTATCCGGAATGTTCTCCGGCATCTCGAGGCGCGCAAATAAAATCTGTCCGATCACCTGGCCCCGCGAATCGCACAACTGCGTCTTGAGCGGCATGGCGGTCTTCTCATCGAGCCATAGTCGATAGCCGAACCTGAATTGGTCCTTTGGAGTCACCGCGATGACATGCGCCGCTCGGCCGAGCACCCGTGTCGAGGGCAACGACTCGATGCGGTAGAACTCGTCCGCGCCCGCGCCGAACCGCGGTAACGAGCCCAAGAATGGGCCGCGATCCTCGCGCGGTTCGACCAGCACCGTGTGTTGATCGGGCAAGTAGCATGTCAGCTCGTCGTTATTGCGCACGAACTCGCGTCCCGAACCATCCATTGACTGAAGCCGTTCCGCCACTCGTCCTGCCCGCACCCGGTGCACGATACGCATGGTCTCAACGCGGCCCTCGCTCAAATGGAAGAAGGTGCCGTCGTAGTTGCGGGTCGCCAAGGCGTGATTCATTTTTTCCAGCCAATCGCGCGGGTCGTCGGCGCCGCGCGATCGCTGCGGTAAACCCGCCAGCAGCGCGCCGACGACAGCGCACGGTATCAGCCAGCTGGCCCGATTACCCGGCGGCTTGCTCATGGAGCGTTGCGAGTGTCCGGGGTCGATTCGGATTGCGCGGCGCCGCCGGCCGCCTGCTCCTGGTCGTCGGCCTCGGTGAGCAGGCCCGTCAATACATTGCTCTGACCCAGTGAGGAGGAATACTTGCTGTGGGCGAACACGTAATTGGTCAGTCGGGCCGCCGGCAGCGCCGCCGGCGCATCGCTCACCGTCGCCGGCACCGTGTACGAAAGCGCCTCTTTGTTCCGCGCTACGGCGACGTTGCGCGCCACGACCGGTATCGCCGCGTGCAAGGTGGGCGCGACTGCCCGCTGCTGCAGAGCGACGATCGCAACGGCGGCAACACCGGCAGCGACCGCCGCACCGGAAACCGGCCGCCACCAGCGCTGCGATCGAACTCGGCCCGTCGGGCCGCTCGCAGGCTTGGGTTCGCCGTCGATGGCGCGATTGACGCGCGCGGCGAGTCCCATGGTCAAATGCTCATGCATTGCCCCGCGACAAGCCTCGCCGATCAAAGCGTACCGTCCGAAGCTTTCGCGCAGCTCCGCATCGCGGGTCAGGCGCTTCAGCAACAGTTCGGTTTCCGAGTTGGGCAATTCTCCGTCGAGAAATGCCGAGACTTGCTCACGAATTTGTTCGCTCATGTGTCCTCAGGCCGGCCAAGGCCGCCGTCAAAAATGGGTCGCAGTTTCTTGTCTATCGCTTCGCGCGCCCGAAAGATTCGGGAACGCACGGTGCCCACCGGGCAATCCATGGTTTGCGCAATGTCTTCGTAGCTCAAGCCTTCCAGTTCACGAAGCACAATCGCAGTACGCAGGTCCTCGGGTAAATTCTCGATGGCGCGGTTCACGGTGTCGCGAATCTCGTCGGTCAACAGCAAGCCCTCAGGCGTTTCCGACTCCGCCAGGCGCGCATGCAGGTCATATTGTTCGGGATCCTGCAGATCAAGATCGTAATCCATCGGACGGCGTTTGGTCGCGACCAGGGCGTTCTTGGCGGTGTTGATCGCAATTCTATACAGCCACGTGTAAAAGGCGCTGTCTCCCCGGAATGACTGCAGGGCGCGGAAAGCTTTGACAAAAGCCTCCTGTGCAATGTCCTCCGCTTCGGTTGCATCGTGCACGTAACGCATGATCAGCTTCAGCACCTTGTGCTGGTATCGCAGGACCAACAAATCGAACGCCGCGCGCTCGCCTCGCTGGACTCTCTCGACCAGTTTGAGGTCACTGTCTTCGACACTCATCCGTGATCCCAAACCGGCGAGCTCACAACCCAGCCTGTCGCGATAGACCGGCGATCCCGGAAAAAGTTCGACAATTCCCGCACGAGCTTCGGTAAATGTGACTTTAGGCACATGCTTGATTCTAACAGCGGCAAGTCGCTGAATTATCGGTCGCCGGGAGAGTTTGCCGTAATTCGGCCTATGAGGGCGGCGAGCGGCGCCGGCGGACTTTCCTTGCCGAGGCAGTAGCCGTAAATGACCGTATCCTGGGCCTCGAGCAGCAGGCGAAACGCCTCTTGATCCGCTTTGGATGCTCTGCAAAACTGCTCCTCGACATATCGCGACAGCAAAATGTCGAGCTCCTTCATGCCGCGGCGGCAGCGCCAGCGCAGTTTGCCCAGTTCAAGCGAATCCATCGGGTTCATTGGCGTTGCGGCTGCCGACCGTCAATGGCGGCGATGGGCCATCATTTGCTTGATTTCGCTGATTGCCTTCGCCGGATTGAGATCTTTTGGGCATGCCTCCGTGCAATTCATGATGGTGTGACAACGATACAGGCGAAACGGGTCCTCGAGCTGATCGAGTCGTTCGCCGGTCGCCTCATCCCGGCTATCGACGATCCAACGATACGCGGCCAGCAACGCGGCAGGACCCAGATAGCGATCGCTGTTCCACCAATAGCTCGGACAGCTCGTGGAGCAGCAGGCGCACAGAATGCAGGCCGAGGGCCGATCGACCTTTTCCTGATCCTCCTTGGACTGCAGCCGCTCGCCGTCCGGCGGCGGCGCCGTGCGGGTTTGCAGCCAAGGCTTGATCGAGGCGTACTGAGCATAAAAGTGGGTGAGATCCGGCACCAAGTCCTTGACGACCGGCATGTGCGGCAGCGGGTAAATCCTGATGTCGTTTCTGACCTCCGCGCAGGCGCTGACGCAGGCCAAGGCATTTTTGCCGTCGATATTCATGGCGCAGGAGCCGCAAATTCCTTCGCGGCACGAGCGGCGGAAGCTCAACGTGGAATCAATCTCGTTCTTGATCTTGATCAACGCATCCAAGACCATGGGGCCGCAGCCGTCCATGTCGACCTCATAGCTATCGAGCCGCGGATTCTCAGGCGAGTCCGGATCGAATCGGTAAATCTTGAAGACCCGGACGTTTTTGGCGCTTGCCGGAGCCTTGAAGACCCGCCCGTCCTTTCGCACTTTGGAATTGGCGGGAAGGGAAAACTCTGCCATCGATCGCTCCTCAATAAGTTCGCGCCTTGGGCGCGATGGACTCGACGTCGTCGGTCAAGGTATTCAAATGCACCGCGCGATAGTCGAATCGCGCCGCGCCTTTCGCATCCACCCAGCACAACGTGTGCTTCAGCCAATTCTGATCATCCCGGTTCGGAAAATCCTCCCGCGCCTGGGCACCGCGGCTCTCGCGGCGATTTTCCGCCGAATGCATGGTGGCAACTGCCTGCCCCAATAAATTATCGAGCTCCAGGGTCTCTATGAGATCGGTATTCCAGATGAGCGAGCGATCGGTCACCTGCACATCCTTGAACGAGGCGAATACCTCGCCCAGCTTGCGTTTGCCGCCGTCGAGGGATTCGCCGGTGCGAAATACCGCGGCATCGCTTTGCATGATGCGTTGCATGTCCAAGCGAATATCAGCCGTGCGGCGCGAACCCTTCGCGTGCCGTATCCGGTCCAATCGGGCAAGCGCCCCGTCGGCGGCATCTGCCTTGAACGCTCGATGCGGCGTTTCCGGCTTGACCGTGCGAGCGCAATACCGGGCAGCTTCGCGGCCGAAAACCACCAGATCGAGCAGCGAGTTGGAACCCAGGCGGTTTGCACCGTGGACCGACACGCACGCGGCTTCACCCACCGCCATGAGACCCGGCACAACGGTGTCGGAGCCGCCGGCCTTCGCGTCCCCGCGCGCCACCACTTCGCCTTGCACATTGCACGGAATGCCGCCCATATTGTAGTGAACGGTGGGCAGCACCGGAATCGGCTCTTTATTGACGTCAACGTTGGCGAAAATTCTTGCCGTTTCGGCGATGCCCGGCAGCCGTTCCTTGATGACGGCGGGCCCCAGATGCTCCAGATGCAAATGTATATGGTCCTTCAGCTTGCCGACGCCGCGGCCTTCGCGAATCTCAATGGTCATCGAGCGGCTGACCACATCGCGTGACGCCAAATCCTTGGCGTTGGGCGCGTAGCGCTCCATGAAGCGCTCTCCGGCCGCATTCGTCAGGTACCCCCCTTCGCCTCGCGATCCCTCGGTAATCAAACATCCTGCACCATAGATACCGGTCGGATGAAACTGCACGAATTCCATATCTTGCAGCGGCAATCCGGCGCGCAGCACCATGCCCCCTCCGTCGCCCGTGCAGGTGTGCGCCGAGGTGCAGGAGAACCACGCCCTGCCGTAGCCGCCGGTGGCCAATATGACCCTGTGCGCGCGAAAGCGGTGCAGCGTGCCGTCGGACATGTCGAGGGCGATCACGCCACGGCACTCGCCGTTGTCCATTATGAGATCCAACGCGAAGTATTCGATGAAGAAACTCGCCTCGTGCTTCAGCGATTGCTGATAGAGCGTGTGCAGCATGGCGTGTCCGGTGCGATCGGCGGCCGCGCAGGTACGCTGAGCGATGCCCTTGCCGAAATGAGTGGTCATGCCGCCAAAGGGCCGTTGATAAATCCGGCCGTCCTCGGTGCGCGAGAACGGCACGCCGTAGTGTTCCAGCTCGATGACCGCCGCGGGCGCCTCCTTGCACATGAATTCGATCGCATCCTGGTCTCCCAGCCAGTCCGAGCCCTTCACCGTGTCGTACATATGCCAGCGCCAATCGTCGGCCCCCATATTGCCCAATGCCGCGGAGATGCCGCCCTGCGCCGCTACCGTATGACTTCGAGTCGGGAACACCTTGGTCAAGCAGGCGGTCGAGAGGCCGGCTTCCGCCAAGCCGAAAGTCGCGCGAAGACCGGCGCCGCCGGCGCCGACGACGACCACATCGTAGGTATGGTCAATGAATTTGTATTCGTTCATGGCATCAAGGTCCGAAGGCGACGCGCAATATCGACAATAGGCTCACCCCGCCCGCGAGCACATACAGGAACCGCAATAGCAACAACCCGACCAGTTTGGCCGCCGCGCGGTGGACGTAGTCCTCGACGATCTCGATGGTTCCAAGATAGGAATGATAGGACAGCACTACCACCAGCAGTGCCGCCAGGAGCCCGCTGGCGGGCAGCGCAAGCCATGCTCTGACCGTGCCGAAATCCAAATTGGGTAATGTAAGCAGCGAGAACAAGAACCACAGTGTCAGCGGAATCAGGGCAACCGCGCTGACTCTCTGCGCCCACCAATGCGCGGTGCCGTCTTTGGCGGATCCCAATCCCAACACGCGCCCAAGGGGACTGCGCAAACTCATGCGCGCGCGCCGTGCCATAGCAGCACCCATACGCACACGGTCAGACCGAGTGCGCCGAGCACCGCGAACCAGCCGCTGGCGTGCCGCTGTGTGCGCTCGAAGCCGAGGCCCGCATCCCAAAACAAATGCCGGATGCCATTCAATAGGTGGTACAAAAATGCAAAGGTCCAGCCGATCAGGACGATGAGGCCCACCGGGCTCGCAAAAGCACTCGCTGCGGCCGCGTACTGCGCAGCGCCGCCGGCCACTGACACGAGCCAGTAACTCAATGCCAATAGACCCAGCGCGAGCGCCACCCCGGTGACGCGATGCAGAATCGACAGGGTATTGCCGATTTGCCAACGATAAATTTGCAGATGGGGTGACAGCGGCCTGGCGCGTATGGGCATTTGTGTCCTTTAAAAATCGATGCAGCGGCCGCGCAGCTCCCAGTCGCCATAGCGGGTCGGCTCCGGTCCCCCGCGACCGCCGACCTCGCGCGGGGCGCTCGGCGCCGCAGGCGGCGATTGCGCGGCGTACTCAAGCGGAGGGGGGGACTCGGACTGATCTGCGGATTTCGGCATCACAAGTGAAAGTTTGCCGGAAAACGGGGGACATAACCACGCCTAAGTGGCTGAATCTAGGCGCGCGACTTTAAGTGCCGGCTGGGGTTGACACTGAGCGATAAGTACCCATCTCATAGCGCGATGATTACGATGAATGCAGCTTCCGGGCGTCTGCCGCACTTCGGTCTATTGCGATTCTCGGGACCCGACGCCTTAAGCTTCCTGCAAGGACAGTTGTCCAACGATACGCGTCAACTGGCCGCGGGCTCGCCCTTGCTGGCCGCATATTCCAGCCCTCAAGGCCGCGTCCTCGCCGTCATGCACCTATTGCCGCATTCCACTGGAATCATTGCGATTCTGCCGCGTGAATTGCTGTTGCCGATGCTGCAACGGCTGCGCAAGTTCGTGCTGCGCGCCAAGGTGCAAATCGAAGACGCCGGCGAGATATTGAGCGTGGCGGGCCAGCATGGGGCGCAGGCCCTGGGGTCAGCCGGGATTGTCGTCCCGGATTCTGATGCCGGTTACTCCGAGCAGGACGGCGTCGGGGTCGGGCGTGTAGGCCCCCGATCGAACCGCTACTGGGTAATCGGCGCCACGGCGCAGCTGGCAGAGCGCGGCCTCGCCGGCGAGATGTTGGATGCGCAGCGGGTCGAGCACGACTGGCGGCTCGCGGACATTCGCGCCGGACTACCGCAGGTGTACGCGCCCACGAGCGAGCTATTCGTGGCGCAGATGTTGAATCTCGATTTGATCGACGGCATCAGTTTCAGCAAAGGCTGCTTTACCGGTCAAGAGATCATCGCCCGCACGCAGCATCTTGGGCGCATCAAGCGCCGCTTGTTTCGGCTGCACCTGCCGCCGGGAGACTGGCGCATCGGCCAAGCCCTGCATTTGACGGACGGCCGTGCCGGACGCTTGACGGAGCTTGCCGGTACCGGCGAAGGATTCGAATCGCTTGCGGTACTCAACACTGCGGCCGGCACTGCGGCCGGGGCGGGTGCAGCGGACCCGGAATCTGCCGCGAGTGCCACCGTCGCGGCCTGTGAATTGCCGCTCCCCTACGAGCAGGCGCTGCCTGCGTAACGCCTCTGGTTACCTTGATTTTAATTAGAGGTAGACTACAGCTGAGACTCCAAGTAGGTGGAACTGATCGGCCGGATGCGAGGTCTTAACGGTGCACGAAATCGCAGGTGACGTCATGCAAAACGCAGCAACGATTCGCAGATTTCGAACGGTCGCGATGGCGATGATCGCCGGACTCCTAGTCAACGCGACGACCATGGCGCAAGGTCACGACGGTGGACACGCCGGCGGCGGCGGCCATGTTGGAAGTGTCGGCGCAGGACATGCGGCGGGCTATGGCTACCGCGGCGGTTACGGCGGCTACCGCGGCGGTTACGGCGGCTGGCGTGGCGGCTACGGCGGTTGGCGCGGGGGCTGGTACGGCGGCTGGGGCTGGGGTTGGGGCGGCCTCGGATACGGGCTATTTTTCGCTACCCTACCCTTGTACTACTCGACCTATTGGTGGGGCGGCCTGCCCTACTACTACGCAAATGACAACTACTACCTGTGGAACGGCACCGTGGGTCAGTACGAGACGGTGCGTCCGCCGCCCCAGGTCGCGGATCAGGCTGGGATGGCCGCACCGGGAAGCGACACCCTCTATGCATATCCCAAGAATGGGCAGACACCGGAGCAGCAATCGAAGGACACCTTCGAGTGCCATAAATGGGCCGCGGCGCAAACCGGATTCGACCCCACTCTGGGAGGCAGCGTAACCGCACCTGCTCCCGGAGCGAACGCCTCCGCTCCTGGCATGGCGCCCGCCGCGTCTCCGTCACCTTCAAGGTGGCAGGATTATCGACGAGCTCAAGCGGCGTGTTTGGAGGGCCGCGGCTATAGCGTGCAGTAGCTCATTGATGATGGTCCGACTATTACGCCACAACGCAGCGGCAGAATCGATGCCTTCGAGGCCCTCTCGGTCCACGGTTAGAGATCGATTATTTCAATCCTCTCTGCATGCAGCGGTTCGCCGAGAAACGTGCTTCCGACGCGGGCGAAGCGGGCGGCGCCGTCGGTGGCGAGCCAGGTGACATGGCCGCGCCCGGCCGTCTTCGTGACATTGTGCAACTGCCGCACCACGGCAGCCGCCGTGGTCGCGGCCGAATCGACGATGCGTATATGCCCCGGCAGCACCGTGCGAATTGACGCGGTCAGCACCGGGAAATGCGTGCAGCCCAGAACCAGAGTGTCGGGCGCGTCGTCGTTCTTGAACATTGGCTCCAGATAGCGCCGCGCCACCGCTTGCGCAATCGGCCCGTCGGTCCAGCCCTCCTCAGCCATCGCGACGAACAAGGAACAGGCGGCCGCGGTAACCCGGGCGCGCTGATTTAAGCCATGGATGGCCGATTGATAAGCACCGCCGCCGATCGTGCCTTCGGTGCCGATCACGGCGATGTGCTGCGATTGGGATGCCGCGACCGCAGCGGCGGCGCCCGGTTCGATGACGCCGATGACCGGCAGCGCAGGATGCCGCACACGCAGAGCGCTCAACGCGGCCGCCGATGCGGTATTGCAGGCAACCACCAGACAGCGGATGCGGCGCGCCAGCAGGGCCGCCGCGCATTGCAAAGAATAGCGCACAACGGTCTCCGGGCTCTTGGTGCCGTACGGCAACCGCGCGGTATCGCCCAGATAGATGAAATCTTCCGCGGGCAGCGCCAGACGCAATGCCCGCAACACCGTCAAACCCCCGACTCCGGAATCGAACACGCCGATCGGCGGCTGCCGGTCGATTTTCAAGACTCGGGCCGCATGTGCGGAAACAGCAGCACATCGCGAATGGACGGCGAATCGGTGAATAACATGGCCAGCCGGTCGACGCCCAAGCCCAGCCCCGCGGCGGGCGGCATGCCGTACTCCAAGGCACGCACGTAGTCCGCGTCGAAATACATCGCCTCCTCGTCGCCCGCCGCCTTGCGCTCGACTTGTTCCCTGAAGCGCTGTGCCTGGTCCTCGGCGTCGTTCAGTTCCGAGAATCCGTTTGCCAGTTCGCGGCCCCCGACGAACAATTCCCAGCGATCCGTGATGAAAGGATCCTGATCATTGCGCCGCGACAATGGCGAAACTTCGGCGGGATAACCATACGCAAATGTCGGTTGCACCAACGTGTGCTCGCCGGTCTTCTCGAAGATCTCGATCTGAAGTTTCCCCGGCCCGTCGCCGCTCTTGAACGGAATTTTCATCTGCTGGCAGACCCGCCGCAAATACGCGGCATCGCGCAGCGACATGGGATCAATATCGGGATTATTCGCCACGATGATCTCTTCGATGCTCAGCCGCGCAAAACTCTTGGAAAAATCGAACTCGCTGCCCTGGTAAATCAGCTTGCGCGACCCGAACAGGGTATCCGCGAGGCCTTGAAACAAGGTCTCTATCATTTGCATCAGATCATTGAAATCAGCATATGCTTGATACAATTCGAGCATCGTGAACTCAGGGTTGTGCTGCGTCGACACGCCTTCGTTGCGAAAATTTCTGTTGATTTCATAAACCCGCTCGAAACCGCCGACCGTGAGCCGCTTCAGATACAGCTCCGGCGCAATGCGCAAATACATATCCGCATCGAGAGCATTGTGATGCGTCTTGAACGGCTGGGCGACCGCGCCGCCCGGAATGGGGTGCAGCATCGGCGTTTCGACTTCGAGAAATCCCCGAGCATCGAGAAAATTTCGCAAATAGCGCACGATCGCCGAACGCGTTTCGAACACGCGCCGGCTGCTCTCGTTCATGATTAGATCGACATAGCGCCGGCGATACCGTAGCTCCGTATCGGCGATCCCATGCCATTTGTCCGGCAATGGGCGCAGCGACTTGGTCAGCAGCACCAAGCGCGCGACGCGCACTGAAAGCTCGCCGGTCTTGGTGCGGAACAGTGTCCCTTCCGCTCCGACCAAATCTCCGACGTCCCAGCTTTTGAACTCCTCGTAGATCTCACCGAGGGCCGTTTGTTGCAGGAACAATTGAATCGCACCGCTTGAGTCCTCGAGTTTCGCAAAACTCGCCTTACCCATGACCCGCTTGGCGCGCATTCGCCCCGCCACGCGGACGCGAATCGCATCCGCGTCCAGCGCCTCGGCGCTCTTATCCCCGTAACCGCTCAGAAGCTCGCCGGCCAAGGTGCTGCGGCGAAAGTCATTCGGGAAGGCATTGCCGCGCTCGCGCAATCTCGCGAGTTTCGCGCGCCGTTCCGCGATTAAGTGATTTTCGTCGCTGTCGCTCATAGACCCTGCTTTAGGCTGGCTTGCATGAATTCATCGAGCGCGCCGTCGAGGACCGCCGTGGTATTGCCGATTTCGACCCCGGTGCGCAAATCCTTGATACGCGACTGATCCAGCACATAACTACGAATCTGGTTGCCCCAGCTTACGTCCGATTTGGAATCCTCGAGCACTTTAGCGGCCGCATTGCGTTTATTGAACTCTAGTTCGTAAAGTTTGGCCTTCAGCATCTTCATCGCGGTCGACCGGTTCTTGTGTTGGCTGCGCTCGCTCTGACAGGCCACTACGATGCCGCTGGGAATGTGAGTGATGCGCACCGCCGACTCGGTCTTGTTGACATGCTGGCCGCCGGCGCCGCTCGATCGGTACACATCGGTGCGCAGGTCCGCCGGATTGATTTCAATATCGATGTCCTCGTCCACCTCGGGAGAAACGAACACCGATGCGAATGAGGTGTGCCGGCGATTGCCGGAATCGAACGGCGATTTTCGCACCAGCCGATGCACGCCGGTTTCGGTGCGCAGCCAACCGTACGCATGGTCGCCCATCATGCTGATCGTAGCACCCTTGATTCCCGCCACTTCGCCGTCGCTCTGATCGATGATTTCGGTCTTGAAGCCATGCCCGTCCGCCCACTTCAGATACATACGCAGCAGCATGGCGGCCCAGTCCTGAGCCTCGGTTCCGCCCGCCCCCGCCTGAATGTCGAGAAAGGCATTGTGCGAATCCATCTTGCCGGGAAACATGCGCTGGAATTCGAGAGCTTCCACCTCGGCGGACAAGCGCCCGACATCGGTTTCGATTTCATCGGCCGCCCGCGTATCGGCCTCTTCGGCCGCCAGCTCCAGGAGCTGCGCCGCATCCGTCAAGCCGNNAAGCCGCGCGATAGCCGATCGAGGCCGTCGACAATCTGCTCCAGTCTTGCGCGCTCTTTTCCGAGCTCTTGAGCGCGATCCGGGTCATTCCAAATGCCGGGCTGTTCTAGTTCGCGGACGACTTCCTGCAATCGCTCGTTCTTAGTATCGTAATCAAAGATACCTCCTCAAAGAGCCGGTTCGCTCCTCAAGTTCTTTGATGCTACGTTTGAGTTGATTGATTTCCATGGGCTGGAATCCTAGCACACAAGCGTAGCTGGAATTCATGATCAACGGTGCGTTGGCGCGAGGGTCCTTGCGAAGGAGAGCCATCATCTCACGCTTACGAATGATGCTTTAACAGGCACGCAAAATCAGCCTCGAGGTCTTCTGCAAACGGAGTTGGTCGAAGTCGCTCCAAATCAATCCTCGTTAACGATCACCAAGGCGCGGGTCGCGCTCGACGACCTGGCGGTGTACCCCTCCAACACTTACCATAAGCTGCACGTCTTGGAGAAGAGATCACAATGACCTATGCTTTTATAGCAAGTATGTCTCATTCCCAACCCCCCCGGGCGCGTTGAGCTATATTTTCTGCGTGTAAGGGGTACGGGCCGGTTTGAATCGTCGACAGCGAAGGGAGATAAGAATGATAGGTGGGATTCACAAGACTCGCGTCATTGTCGCGATTCTGTTCTGCGGCATTTGCGGATTGCTCAGAGCGCAAGTCAACGTGACGACCTACCACAACGACACGTCCCGGACCGGGCAGAACGCTCAAGAGACCATCCTCACCCCATCCAACGTCAACAGCACTCAATTCGGCAAGTGGTTTTCGGTCGCTGTCGACGGCGTCGTATACGCCCAGCCCCTGTATCTGTCGGCAGTGACGATTGCCGGCGGCACGCACAACGTTCTCTACGTTGTGACCGAGCACGACAGCGTGTATGCCTTGGACGCGAATACTGGAACCGTGTATGCGCGAGTAAGCTTGATACCGGCTGGCGGCAGCACCGTGAACAGTTCCAGCGATCTCGAATGCGGCGATCTCGTGCCTGAAGTGGGGATTACTGGAACTCCGGTAATCGACCCAATCGGAGGGACTCTCTATGTGGTGGCATCGTCGAAGGTCAACGGCAGCTTCTTCCAGTACTTGCATGCGCTCGATGTCAAGACCTTGGCGGAGAAATTCAACGGCCCGGTTCAGATCCAGGCCACGGTACCGGGAACCGGCTATGACGCCAGCGGCGGTGAGGTGATTTTCAACCCCTTGCAGGAGAATCAGCGCGCGGCGCTGTTGCTGGCAAACGGGCAGGTGGTAATGGGTTGGAGTTCGCATTGCGACATTGACCCCTGGCACGGTTGGGTCATGTCCTATAACGCGACGACTTTGGCGCTGGAGGCTGTATTCAACACATCCCCGAACGGCAACCGCGACGGCGTTTGGATGAGCGGCGGCGGAGCCGCCGCCGATGCGAGCGGCAACATCTACTTTGCCACCGGTAACGGCACGTGGAACGGGACCAGCGATTACGGCGACAGCATCGTGAAATTGGGACCACCCGCGAGCAACAATTTTCCGGTGGTCGATTACTTCACTCCGTACAATCAAGGCACCTTGGACAATGACGATACGGACGTTGCCGCCGGTGGACTGGTGTTGCTGCCGACATTGACCTCCGGTCAACAGTTGCTGGCGCAACAGGGCAAGCAAGGAACGATCTATCTCCTCAATATCAATAACATGGGGAAGTACTGCATCAATCAAACTCCCGCCTGCACCAACACCGATCCGCAAATCGTGCAGGAGATCATGGGTGCCAGCCCGGGAATTTGGGGATCACCCGCGTACTGGAACGGCAATCTATACTGGACCGGAGCCAACGACTCCATCAAGGCATATTCGTTCAACGCCAACAACAGCGGCTTGATCTCGACGACTCCCACCTCGAAAAGCGCGCAGATATTCGCTTTTTCCGCGCCCACACCCGCCATTTCCGCCAACGTCAACACGAACGGCATTCTGTGGGCATTGGACGGCAGTGCCGACGACTCGACTTGCGACGGCGGTGGTTCCGATTGTTTGGGGCTGTACGCCTACGATGCGACCAATCTCGCGAACGTGCTGTACATCAGTACCCAAGCCGCCAACAATCGCGACTCGCCAGGAGTCGCGGTGAAATTCGAAAAGCCGATCATCGCCAACGGCATGGTCTATGTGGGCACTCAAAGCTCCGTGTCCTTCTACGGTTTGCTCGCGAACGTGCCCCCGCAAACGGCCACACCGACGTTCTCACCGGCCGCGGGCACCTACGCCAGCGCCCAGTCGGTGACGATCGCCGATGCGACCCCGAGTGCAACGATCTACTACACCACGAACGGCACCACGCCGACGACCAGCTCCACCGTCTACGGCGGGGCCATCGCGGTCAGCGCCAGCGAGACTCTGCAAGCGATCGCCGTGGCCAGCGGCTACACCACCAGCGCCGTCGGCTCGGCCGCTTATACGATCGGCGGTTCAACAACCGTGGTGAACGACTCCACCGGCTTCACCACCACGGCCGGCTTGAACTTGATTGGCGGGGTCTCGCTGGCTGGCGAGGCACTCGAGTTGACCAATGGCACGGACGATGAGGCTCGCGCGGTCTGGTACGCAACCCCCGTCAACATACAAAACTTCACCACTAATTTTAATTTCCAAGTGACCCCGGCCAGTGCCAGCACCGCCGACGGCCTCACCTTCACCATTCAGAATGCGGGGGCGCAGGCCATCGGTGCCAATGGCGAGGGTCTCGGCTATCAAGGAATCGGCTCCAGCGTCGCGGTCAAATTTGATCTGTACAACAACGCCGGCGAAGGCACCGACTCCACCGGCTTCTACACTGACGGAGCCGCACCGACCGTCCCGGCGCTCGATATGACCGCCTCCGGCGTGAACCTGCACAGCGGGCACATCCTAAATGCATCCATCACCTACAACGGAACCACACTGACGCTCATTCTCACGGACACCGTCACCAACGCCAGCTTCACCGCCTCGACCACCATCAATATTCCCACGATCGTCGGCGCCGACACTGCGTATGTCGGCTTCACCGCGGGTACCGGGGGCCTGACTTCAACCGAGGAAATATTGAACTGGACCTTCGTGGTGAATTAGGGAGAACGCGATAGGACTCGGGAAGCAGACGCATCCAAGGTTGACGCTGTCTATCGTCGCCAAGCATGCACTTCTTGGCGCCGCTGCGAACTTGGTTTTTCCGATGCCGTTCGTTTTGGGACAGCCGCTCACCGCCGCCTGCACGATCACTCGATACAAAGTCGTGGCCGTGCCGATGCAGCCGGCCGCCATCAATGACCTCGGGCAAGTCGTGGGCACAACGTCAAACCATCGCGCCGCCCTGTGGGCTCCGAGTAGTGGGCTGCGCGAACTGCCCCTGCCTGCGGGTTTCTATCATTCTGAAGCAGTCGCGATCAACAATCGCGGCCACGTCGTGGGAATCGCCTATGACCGCGCCTTCGGCAACCGGCAATCGTTCATCTTCGCGGATAACGTTCTCATCTTGCTCACGGGGAACAAGGCTCGCGCCTACCACATCGGCGAGTCGGACGAGGTCGCGGGAGAATCGCTATTACCGGGAAAAACAACAACGGCACCGGTCTTATGGGCCCACGGCTCGATTCGCGCGCTTGGCGGCTGTTGCGGCGGGTCAACGAGGAGCATCAACAAGAATGACGAGGCGATCGGCGATGCCTATGACGAGCACGGCCGCTACTACGCATTCCTATGGACTGAAACCTCAGGGCTACGGCGCATCGGGCCGCCGGATCGGTATAGCTCCGCAATCGCGATCAACGATCTAGATCATGTGGTGATTCAGGCATTTTCCGGTGTCTACTTGTACTCCGTGGAAAGCTCGATTCACTTGGCGCTGACTTCGAAATTTCCGAGTCATCCGCAGGCGATCAATGACTGCGATGTTATCGTGGGATCGTTCGGGCCGTTTGCCGATGCCGACCGGGCCTTCGTCTGGGACAAATCTCTCGGCTTTCAAGACCTAAACACCCTCATTCCATCCGACTCCGGTTGGAAACTGAAATCAGCGACCGGCATCAATGACCGCGGCGAAATCGTCGGGAAGGGCGAACCCAAGGGTGAAGAAGATAGCGGGTTTCTGCTGATTCCGAATTGATACCCAACCTTACCCGATGGTCCAGTAGACGACGATGCGTGGGCTCACACGCATCTCGTTATCACAATTCCCAGACCAATCGTTCCGGCGCTTTCGCTGTTGGGTCATATTCCAAAATCTCGCCATTGCTGACCGAGCTTCCGGTCAGCGCCAGAATGAACGCCCAGTGACTGACCAAGAGCGTCGTAGCGCTGTCCGCCCGCGCCGCCAGAAGAGCGCGGAAGGCATCCGCACGCGCGATCGTCGCCTCCGGCGTTTCGATGCCCCCGTGCCACCATTGCAGCGGCAGATGGCCAAAATCGTGCTGCGGAAAGCGGGTCGCAAGCAAATCGGGTGGGCTCCCGATATCGCAGGCGAAAGCCGCGCGCTCGCGAACTTCCTGCATGATCTCGACCGGAACCTTGTGCATCGCGAGAATCGGCTCCGCAGTCTGCAGGGCGCGAATATAGGGCGAAATTATGATGCGGGTCAGCGCGGCGCCGGCCAGCTGCGCCGCCGCCGCCGCCGCCTGCTCGACCCCAAGCGGCGTCAATTCCGGATCTTCGATTCCCGGATCCACGCGGTTCTCGGTGAAATGCAGGTTAAAGTAACTTTGCCCGTGGCGCAGCAGGAACACTTGAGAATCCTTACGGCGCGATACTTGAATAGAGCATGGGACGTGCAGCCAATTACGCCTCCTCGAGCTGTGTCGCCTCAAAACGAATCACACGGCGGTCCTTAACCAAAACCCCTTCGGCGCGAAGGCGCCGGGCTTGCTCCTTGTGCTCGGGCGATGAGGCAGGAAACACGATGCGGCCGCCCGCGCCCACGACGCGATGCCAAGGCAGATTCAGCGCATCAGGCGCTACCCTTAACGCAAATCCGGCCTGGCGCGCGCGACCGGGAAACCCGGCAGTTCGGGCAACATCCCCATAAGTCGAAACTCGCCCTCGTGGAATCGCACAGACCACATGCCACATCGCCTCGAGTGCGGGATTATCGTCAGCCGCCGGCCGCTTCCGCGACCTCGAGACCTTTGAGTTCAGGGGCAGGAATAGCGCTGTAAATGTCTTCTTCGGTCGCGCCACAAGATGCTCGGATGAGAATCGTAAAGGGGTAGCTTAGCAATTGCGACTGCTCCTTATAAGATGGATATTGATATCTCCCTACCAACGATCCTGGTAAGAGCCCGCATACTTAGTTAGTGGCAAAGAGGGTTTGGCATCAGAATGTGGTCGGCACCACCGCATCCTCAACGCAGCGGCCATGTCGGACTTACCCTACAGCGATATGTCCGCGCGGGCGACTCGCGATTCTCGGTCAAGTGACCCAAGCTTACCTCTGTCTCATCGGCACCAATACAACCCTCACTTTAAGGAACGGCATATATGACCAAACAATCACCGTCGAATCACGGCGAAGGAGACCCGGAAGCGGCAGAGCGGTTCAATACCGCCGAACGAAAGTTCGTGGGTTCGGCACGCGGCAAGAAGAAAATCCGCGACGGCACGAACGTGCGCCCGGACGAAGAACCTGATCTGGCGGAAGCAGAACATCTCGGCCAAGCGCGCGCCAAGAGCGACGAACCCACATCAGGGCATTCCCCAAAACGGTAAGGGCGGCTTGGCTGCGAACGCGCTATCCCGCGTGCCTCAGCAGCACGTCGGCGTCGAGGCATATAAATCAGCCCGTGACGGCTGCCCGCGAACTTATGCTGCCGCCGTCGCGCCTTACGCTGTGGGCTTTTGCGCGCGGCGGCCGCGCATCACAACCAGTCCGGCGCCCAGTAGCGTCAGCCCGGTGACCAACGAAGCTGGATCGATCTCTGGCGCCTGAATTGCGGCTGCCGCCGGCTTGACCTGCTCAATCTTGGTGAACCCTAAGTGCGTGATATATCCTGCGCGGGAGTCGGGAGCTCCTGCGAATGCGACTCCTGATGCGCCGAGCAGCAATATCGCCAGGCTGAAAGCTTTCGTCGTCATTACGTTTCTCCGTGGGACTGGGCCCAAGTTCCTATTGAATGCGGGTATTACACCGCTTTGTCTCTCTTTTATCTGTGCGCTAGGACACTTAGCTCACCTTCCCCACTAGGTGAGCTTGAAATGCTGGCAATTCAATTGCACGCGCTCGATGCCGCGGTAATCGTTGACCTCGAGGCGATAGGCGAGCTGTATGCGTGCTCCGCGGCGAACTTGCGGATCCTCGCAAGCACCGCCGACGTAACCGAAGGCAATGGCCTCGATCGAATCGGCGCCGTCGGTAGCTTTGAGCCGCATTTTCAGATGCTTGCCGCCGACGATCCGTGCCTCGACGATGTGGAAGTCGCCGTCGAATACCGGTTCGGGAAATCCCTGCCCCCAGGGGCCGGCGCTGCGCAGTAATCGCGCTGTGTCCACGGAGAGTTCCGCGCCCCGCAGCTCGCCGTCGGAGTGAATGACGCCCTGCAGTGATTCGCTGTCCGCGCGCGCGGCAATCTCGGCAGCAAAAGCGCTGCGGAACAACGGCAGGTTTTCTTCCAGCAGGGTCATGCCGGCGGCCATGGCGTGACCGCCGAATTTCTCGATGAGACCCGGGTTGCGCGCGGCGATGCTATCGAGGGCATCGCGTATATGCACGCCGGACACCGACCGCGCCGAGCCGCGCAGCGAGCCGTCTTCGGCACGGGCAAAAGCGACGACAGGACGATGCAGGCGATCTTTAATCCTCCCGGCGACCAGGCCGACGACGCCTTGGTGCCAACTCTCCTCGAACAGGCATAGGCCGGGCGACTCGTTGCCGTCATCGGTGAACCGCACGTCGGCGGCAATATCGACTGCCTCGGTCTGCATGCGTTGCTCGATCTCGCGCCGTTCCTCATTGAGTCTTGCAAGCTGTCCGGCAAGCTGCGTTGCCTCGGCCGGATCATCGGTCAACAAGCAAGCAATGCCTAAGCTCATGTCGGTGAGGCGGCCGGCAGCGTTCAGTCGCGGCGCCACCGCAAAACCCAGATCGGCCGCGGTCACTTGCTCGATCCGTCGGCCGGCCGATTCGAGCAAGGCGCGAATACCCGCGGTGCAGCGGCCGGCGCGTATCCGGCGTAAGCCTTGCGCAACCAATACTCGGTTATTGCGGTCCAGCGGCACCACGTCTGCAACGGTTCCGAGGGCCACCAAATCGAGCAGATCGGCCGCTCGAAAATCATCCTGTCCGAGTAGCTGGGCAACGGCTGCGACAACGTAAAACGTCACCCCGACGCCGGCCAACGCCGGGCTGGCAAAACGCGAGTCGGCCAGGTTCGGATTCACGATAGCGGCCGCGCCCGGGAGTTCCGCGCCGGGCAGGTGGTGATCGGTCACCAACACGGGGATGCCCAGCGCCCGCGCCGCTTCGACTCCATCGATGCTCGACACGCCGTTGTCCACGGTCACCAGCAACGTCGGCCGGCGCTCGGCCGCCAACGCGACGATTCCGCGGGTCAGGCCATAACCGAAGCGGAATCGATTGGGCACCAGAAAATCGACATGCGCAAATCGCAGCGCGCGCAGCGCGCGCACCAACAAGGCGCTGCTGGTCGCTCCGTCGGCGTCGAAATCACCGATCACGAGAATGCGCCCCTGGCTTCGATGCAAGGCCAACAAGCGCGCCGCCTCGTTCACACCCGCAAGCGATCCTACGGGCAGCAGACGATCCAGTGATAGATCCAGTTCCTCATCGCTCGATATGCCGCGTGCGGCGTATACGCGGCGCAAAACCGGGTGCAGAGCGGCGCCGAATTCAAGCGGCGGGAGCGCCGAGCGGCGCCGGATTTCAGTCGTTGTCACCGAATGACTCCCACCATGGCCGTGCTTGCCGCCAGAACCGCCAACTCCAGCGCGCGCTCAAAGCGTGGCATCGATCGGCGGCGGATACCTTCACTTGCGCGATGCGCCCGGCGCGCAACTCCGCGAGTGCAGGCCGGATCCAGCGCCGCTCCGCCTCGGGCCACTCAGGGGAGCCCGGCCGTTCATTCAGCACCACCACACCGGCGCCGGCTCCTCGAGGAAATTGCGTTTGCATGGGGAAGGCGCCAAAGAATGCATCATGACCCGCGGTCCAGCCCTGCAATGGCGGCAAAGCCCGCAGCGTGGCACCTCCACCCCATAACCATAATCCGCTCACCGGCGCGGCCCCCCGCGCCATGCGAACTTTATTCACGGCGTGCTCGAAAAGCCACATCTCCATTTCGCTCATCATCCGGCGCAACGGCGGCGCATCAGCGCCGGTCGGCAAGAAAACCCCAATATCGCGGCCAAGGGCAGCCTCGGGGTCCTGCGTTGCCGCACGCATCGGTTCATCGAATACGCAGTACAGCGAGCCGCCGCGTCCAGCCACGAGGCGCGCGCCGGCACCGCGCCAAAGCCGATTAAATTCGCCCGCCAGAAGTTCCGCCTCCGGCGGCTCCAGACGCAGAATCCCGTCGGCCGGTAATTGCACGCTGCTGGTTGCAGCGACATAGTGAACCGGCGATGCGATGAACACCCATGCGCCGTCCACAGGGCCTAGCGCGGCAAATTGAGCCGCGGACGCGGCCGCCGGCATCGCGGCCTCCGGTGCGAGGATGCGAAACGCTGCGGCGCGCCACTCCGGTTCCAGCGTCGAGGAATCCGCGCGTGCCAGCAGCCGCTCCAAGAAAGGAGCGCGCTGCAGGTCGGCTGTACCCCGCGCAGCGAGGCGAAAGTAGACGGTAGACAAGCGACGTCCCGGTGAAAATTTCAGTATCTTAGCGGTATGCGCTTTACTCAGGACTCTAGTTCGGGCGTCAATCTCATCCGCGCGTACCAAACGGGTGAACTACGCATCAACGATGCGGTGTTCCACGACTCCGTGATCCTCAGCGCTTCAGTCATCCTGACCGAGCCCGCCCTGCGCGAAGTGACCGACCTTGGCGCCGCACACGCCTCGCGCATCCTCACGCTCGACCCCGAACTCGTGCTGTTGGGAACGGGGCAGCGACAAATCTTTCCCGCAGCGTTGTTCGGCGCTCAGTTCTTGCTTGCCGGAATCGGCTTCGACGTCATGGACACCGGAGCGGCGTGCCGAACATTCAACGTGCTCGTGGCGGAGCAGCGACGAGTGGTCGCTGTGTTATTGAATCGATGAAAATTAGAAAATAGCAGGGCGCTTACCAGAATACACAATTAATGCGGTATCGAGAATTATTGTACTTCTTATTGATTTTCTTACTTTTTTTTATCCCCATGACCCCGTGTAAGCCTTCAGCGCCCCGCAAATGGACCTTCCCGAGCCGCGCACAGTAAAACATACGAGGTGCGTGCCCGCAAGCCTCAAAAATTACTGCACAATATAGTAAAAAATTATTTGTAAATCTGTATCTTACAGAGTAAATCTCGAAATCAGTTTGATCCGTTCAGAAATGGCAGCGGATCGATCGGCTTGCCGTTTTGACGTATTTCAAAATACAAGGCTGCGATTTGGTGCGGACCCTCCCCCATGTGCGCGATGACTTCTCCGGCAATTAACTCTTGTCCCTCATGCACGAGTAGTTGGCGATTGTGCGCGTACGCAGACAGCAAACTCTCACCGTGCTTGATGATGATCAAATTCCCGTATCCACGTAGGCCGCTGCCCGTGTACACCACGCGCCCAGCGCATGCCGCACGTACGTCCTGGCCTACTCTTCCGAACAGCAGGATGCCGCCGCCGGGCACCGGGCGCGGCGCGGACGTTCGGTCGGTCGGCCATACCCACTTGCCGGATGCGGCCACGCTTGCCGGCTTCGGCGGGTGCATCGCCGAGGCCTCCGTCAGCGGCGTGGGTTTAGCGCGTTTGGGCGCGGGCGGTACAGCCCCGGTCGGCCGCAACACCAAGGTCTCGCCGACAAAGATGTGGTAATCGGGACCGATATGGTTCCATCGCGCCAGATCGCGAAAGTCCAAGCCGTTGCGCCAGGCGATGCTGTAGAGGGTGTCCTGCGGGCCTACGACATAGGTCGCGGGTCCGCCGCCCATGTCCGCGCAACCGCCCAACAACACGCAACACAGCCCGAGGATGCGGATCGAACGTGGCAAGCGCAACGTTAGCGCTGCAATCCCGATAGCAAGGGCACGAAACTCACCAGCCCAAGAGACTGCCGTTCGATCCGCGCTTCAGTCTTGATGTAGCGAATGAGTTCTTGACGTCCATCGGGACCTACGGGTGCAATCAAGCGGCCGCCGATCTTCAGCTGATCGAATAGGGCCGGCGGTACCGCATGCGGCGCGGCGGTCAATAATATTCCGTCGAAGGGCGCACGCGCCGGCCAACCGACGCTGCCGTCGTCGTGCCGATAGTGGACGTTTCGGATCCGCAACTCGCGCAAGGTGCGCCGCGCCCTGGTCAACAGGCTCGCTATGCGCTCAATGGTGTAAATCTCGGCCACCAAGGGCGAAAGCACCGCGGTTTGATAGCCGCAGCCCGTGCCGATTTCAAGCACTCTGCTCGCCTCGCCCGCCTTCAGCACCGCGGCAGTCATTTGCGCAACGACAAACGGCTGTGAGATGGTTTGACCGAAGCCGATGGGCAGCGCCGTGTCCTCATAGGCACGGCTGGCGAGCGCCTCGTCCATAAATAGGTGCCGCGGAACATTGCGGATCCGGTCGAGTACTCGTTCGTCCGTGATGCCCTGTTCTAGAAGCCTCTGCACCAATCGCTCGCGAGTGCGCGCCGAGGTCATGCCAATTCCGCTGAGCCGCGGGCCTTCCATGAAACTACTCAAGCTCAAGCCAGCGCTCCAGCTCACGCAGAGCGGAGTGACGCGTCAAATCGATTTGCAATGGCGTGATAGACGCGTAGCCCTCCGCGATCGCGTGAAAATCCGTGCCGGGTCCGGCATCTTGACCGGCGCCGGCGGATCCGACCCAATACACATTGCTGCCGCGCGGGTCCCGAGCGGGCACTATCGGCTTGCTGCGATGCCGGTTGCCGAGGCGCGTCACCTTGATGCCGCGTAATTCGCCGTCGGGGACATCCGGCACATTGACATTGAGGATCACCGGCTCTTGCAGCGGCTCCTGCGACATGCGCTTGACCAAGCGTGCTGCCACCTGCGCGGCGCCGGCGAAATTGCGCGGGCTGCCCTGTTCGACGCACAGCGATATCGCGATTGCCGGCAATCCCAGAAATCGCCCCTCGATGGCAGCCGCAACCGTCCCGGAATACAAGGTATCGTCGCCAAGATTCGCACCATCATTGACGCCGGAAATGACGATGTCATGTTCGTAGTCGAAGAGGCCGGAGATCCCCAGATGCACGCAATCAGTCGGCGTGCCGTTGACGTAGTATGCGCCGGCATCGTACTGGACGGCGCGGACCGGCACATCGAGCGTGAGCGAGTTGCTGGCGCCGCTGCGATTGCGGTCCGGAGCCACGATTTTAATTGTGCCAAGTGGTTTGATGGCGGTCCCCAGCGCTTGCAGACCCTCGGCCTGATAGCCGTCGTCGTTCGATAAAAGGATTTTCACAAGATATAACAGCCTGCGCCGAGATGGCGGGTTGCGCCATGCGGACTATACTGTAACGTCGGATGACCCGATAGCCGATCGATTTGACACCATGGCAAAGCATCGCTCCACCGACCCCGTTAGCAACCCGCAAACCGACGCCGATCTTCAGGCATTTCGCGCGGCGGTACGAGATGTGAAGCCGCTTGCGCAAACGCCGCAGGCCGCTGGTCTCGCTCGACGCAAGCCTCGCGCAAATCTGCGCAGATCCGCATCGTCGCCTTTGCTCGACGCGGCGGCAGACACACTGCCTGCGGGGGACCCGGTCCCGGGCGAACCGGTGGCGGCCGGCGATGCGCTCTCGTTCCAGCGTCCCGGAGTGGGCATCCGAGTCGCGCGCCGACTGCGTCGCGGGCTATATCCGGTTGAAGACGAGCTGGACTTGCATGGCCTGAATCAAACGGAAGCTCGGGCCCAACTCGCAGAATTCATTTCGAGCAGCCGCGACGCCGGCCGCCGCTGCGTGAGGATTATCCATGGCAAGGGCTATCGTTCGGGCGCCCGCGGGCCCGTGCTCAAGAATGCGGTGAACCTCTGGCTGCGCCGCCATCTCGATGTGATGGCGTTCGCCTCGGCGCGGGCCATCGACGGCGGCACCGGGGCAGTCTACGTGTTGCTGCGCGCTTAGCAGCGCGTTTGATCAAGAGTCGAGCAACACGCTGGCGAGCGCGGCCAAACCTTCTCCGCGGCCGATAAATCCCAGCCGTTCGGTCGTGGTTGCCTTGATATTGATGAGCGTCGGCTGAACGCCGAGATCGGCGGCGAGATTCGCAGCCATGGACTCGCGGTGCGCCGCGATTCGCGGCGCTTCGGCAAGCACGGTGATGTCGGCATTCACCAGAGCAAAACCGGCGGCACGCATTCGCGCCGCTACCTCTCGCAGGAATACTCGGCTGTCCATCCCGCGGAACCGCGGGTCACTATCCGGAAAATGCCGGCCGATGTCCCCGTCGCCCAGCGCGCCCAATACCGCGTCGCATAAGGCATGGATCACGACGTCGCCGTCGGAGTGCGCGAGAACTCCTTTGGAGTACGCGATGCGCACGCCACCCAGCATCACGTGCTCGCCCGCGCCGAAGGCATGCACGTCGAAACCTTGGCCGATTCGCATCTTGCGTTGCTCCGTCGCTTTCAATATGTCTGCGGCGATCTTCAGATCTTCCGCACGAGTCACCTTGATGTTGAACGCCGATCCGGCGACGAGCGCCGGGTGCAGGCCCATTCGTTCTATGGCTTGCGCTTCGTCGGTTACTGCGATGCCGGCGCGCGCCGCGTCCTCCAATGCGCGCCGCAGCTGCGCGTAGCCGAATACCTGTGGGNNCCGCGCCGATCGCGCCGATCGCGCCGCCGGCGGCGGCGTCCAGCAGCGCACCTAGGTCCCCCTGCGCCAAGCATGGACGGGCCGCATCGTGCACCAGAATCCAATCGTCCGGCGCCGCCTGCTTTTCCAGGTGCAGAAGGCCGTTCATCACGGAATCTTGACGGGTTGCCCCGCCGATCGCGCACTGCAGGCGCGGGGCATTCAGGCGGGCGGCAATGCCCGGCCAATGCACGTCGCCGGCCGCGAGCACCACCACGATGCCGTGAATACGCGGCTCCTTGAGCAGCGGCCGCAGCGCCCATTCGANNCACGCTGGCGCCCAACAAAGCAGCATATTGCTTCGGCGTAGATTCGGCAGCGAGGGATTCGAAACGCCGGCCATGGCCCGCGGCCGGCACCACCGCCCACACGCGGCGCGCTGCAGCCGGACGGTTCACTGCGCGCGAGCGGTGATGGGGGTCGCGGGCGCCGCCGGGGCCGGCGTTCCCGATGTCACGACTTGATAGAAGGTTTCGCTGTTGCCGACCATTCCCAGCTCGCTGCGGGCCCGCTCCTCGAGAGCGGTCAAGCCGACTTTGAGATCCGTGACTTCGGCCACCAACTGGCGATTGCGCTCGCTCTGCTCGCGGTTAGCGGCGGTTTGCGCGTCAACGGCCGCCTGCAATCTCGTCACCTCGCGCGTTCCTTGGTCCGAGACCCACAATCGGTATTGAAGCAATACCAGCGCAAGACCCAATGCGACAGCGAAAATCCTCATGGGGACAGGAGCTTAGCATGAACTCTTAAGGAACTGGTACCGATAGTGCCTGGCGACCGGCATAGTGCGCCTTACGACCCAACTCTTCCTCGATCCGCAGCAGCTGGTTGTACTTCGCCATGCGGTCGGAGCGTGACAGGGAGCCCGTCTTGATCTGCGTCGCGGCCGTCGCTACGGCGATGTCGGCGATGGTCGTATCCTCGGTCTCCCCGGAGCGATGGGAAATGACGCAGGCATAATGCGCGCTATCAGCCATCTCGATGGCCGCGAGTGTTTCCGTCAGCGTGCCGATCTGATTCGGCTTGATAAGAATTGCATTGGCAATTTTCTTGGCGATGCCCTCGGCAAAAATCTTGGTATCGGTGACGAACACATCATCGCCCACCAGCTGCAGTTTGCGCCCCAGTTTCTGCGTGAGAATCGCCCAGCCGTCCCAATCTGCCTCGCTCATTCCGTCCTCGATCGTCACGATCGGATACTTCGCCGCCAAGTCCGCCAGGTAATCGGCGAATTCGCTCGAGTTGAACTTACGCCCCTCGGACTCGAGCTCGTAGAACCCGTTCCTATAGAATTCGCTGCTCGCCGCATCGAGACCCAAGTAGATGTCTTTGCCGGCGCGATACCCGGCCCTGTCGATGGCTTCCAGTATGGTGGTGATTGCCGCTTCGTTCGAGGGCAGATCCGGCGCGAAGCCGCCCTCGTCGCCCACCGCGGTATTCAATCCCTTGGCATGCAGTACTTTCTTCAGTGTGTGGAACACCTCGGAGCCGTATCGCAAAGCCTCCGACAGCGATGGCGCCCCGATGGGCAGAATCATGAACTCTTGAATATCGATGCTGTTGTCCGCATGGGCGCCGCCGTTGATGATGTTCATCATCGGCACCGGCATGGTCAGATCGCCCGCGCCCCCGAGGTATCGATACAGGGGCAATTTGCGGTCGCGCGCTGCGGCATGCGCGGCGGCCAAGGAAACGGCCAGTATGGCGTTCGCCCCCAGCCTTGACTTGCTGTCGGTGCCGTCCAGCGCTTTAAGCTTCGCGTCCAAGCCGCGCTGATCCTCGGCGTCGTAGCCGGCGAGTGCCTCGCGAATCGGACCGTTGATGTGCGAGACCGCAGTGAGCACGCCCTTGCCCCCGAATCGCTTCGGATCGCCGTCGCGCAATTCGACCGCCTCGCGCGAGCCGGTCGATGCTCCCGAGGGCACCGCGGCGCGGCCCACGGAGCCGGACTTAAGCACCACATCTGCCTCGACCGTCGGATTGCCGCGCGAATCGATGATTTGGCGGCCGCGAATATCCACGATTCGGCTCATAGCAAGGATTCCTCGAATGGTTTCTTCTTCACTGCCCGATCCAATTCCACGAGTGTGGCCAGCAACGAGGCCATCCTATCCAGGGGCCACGCGTTCGGTCCATCCGACAAGGCCTTGGCTGGGTCCGGATGGGTCTCCATGAATATTCCGGCGACGCCGGCAGCCACCGCCGCGCGCGCCAACACCGGTATGAATTCGCGTTGACCGCCCGATGCATCGCCCTTGCCGCCGGGCAGCTGCACCGAATGCGTGGCATCGAACACCACCGGACAGCCGGTCGAGCGCATGACGGCCAAGGAGCGCATGTCGGAGACCAAATTGTTATATCCGAAGGAGAATCCGCGCTCGCACACCATGATTTGCGCATTGCCGGTGGAGCGCGCTTTGTCGACCACATTCTGCATTTCCCACGGCGACAGGAATTGCCCCTTCTTGATGTTGACGGGCTTTCCTTGCGAGGAAACCCCGACGATGAAGTTGGTCTGGCGGCACAGAAACGCCGGTGTCTGCAGCACGTCGACGACGCTCGCAACCTCCGCAAGCGGCGTGTCCTCGTGCACGTCGGTCAGCACCGGGACGCCGATCTGTTCGCGAACGTGGGCCAGCGCCTTCATACCGGCATCGATACCGGGGCCGCGAAAGCTCGCGCCCGACGAGCGATTGGCCTTGTCGAACGAGGCCTTGAAGATGAAGGGGACGCCGAGCGCCGCGGTCATTTCCTTCAAGCGTCCCGCGACCTCGATCACCAGCGCCTCGCTCTCGATGACGCAGGGACCGGCAATCAAGAAAAACGGGTGTTCCGCTCCAACCTCGAAAGAAAGCAATTTCATGCGGTCGCGCGCCCCGGCTGCAGCGCTGCGCGGTATTCACGGGCGGCCCGAATGAATCCGGTGAACAAGGGGTGTCCGTCGCGGGGGGTGGAGGTGAATTCCGGATGAAATTGACTGGCGACGAACCACGGATGCTTTCCAAGTTCGATGAACTCGACCAAGCCGTCGGCGGAGAATCCGGAAAATATCAAGCCGGCAGCGGCCATTTCGTCGAGGTAATGATTATTGAATTCATAGCGGTGACGATGCCGTTCAAAAATCGACTCGTTGCCGTACAGCGAATGCACCAGCGATCCCGGCACGAGCTTGGCCTCCTGCGCGCCCAAACGCATGCTGCCGCCCAAATCGGATTTCTCGTCGCGCACTTGCTGGCCGCGCGCCAGGTCCTGCCACTCGGTGATCAAGGCGATCACGGGATGATTGGTAGCGCGATCGAATTCGGTGCTGTTGGCGCCTTTCAGCCCCAGCACATTGCGCGCGTATTCGATGATGGCAAGCTGCATGCCTAAGCAAATCCCGAGATACGGGATGCCGTTCTCGCGCGCAAAGCGAATCGCTTGAATCTTGCCCTCGATGCCGCGGTCGCCGAATCCTCCCGGCACCAAAATGGCATCCATATTCTGCAGGGCGGCCGGGCCTGATCGCTCGATGTCCTGCGACTCGAAGTAATGAATGTTGACCCGGGTCCGCGTCTTGATGCCGCCGTGCATCAACGCTTCATTCAGCGAAATATATGAGTCGCGTATTTGCACGTACTTGCCGACCATGCCGATGTCGACCACGGCCTCCGGATTCTGCTTGGCCGCGACGACCGCGCGCCAATCGGAGAGATCCGTGGGAGGCGCGTTCAGGCGCAGCTTGTCGACTACGATATCGTCCAAGTTCTGTTCGTGCAGCAGCATCGGAATCTTGTAGATATCGTCGGAATCGACCGCGGAGATGACGGCGCGCTCTTCTACGTTGGTGAATAGCGCGATCTTGCGGCGCTGCTCGTCCGGCAACGACTGCAGGCAACGGCATAGCAAAATATCCGGCTGAATGCCGATGCCGCGCAATTCCTTGACCGAATGCTGAGTGGGTTTGGTCTTGATCTCCCCCGAGCCCCCGACCACCGGCACCAGCGTCAGGTGCATGTACAGAACCTGATCGTGCCCGAGCTCCACGCCCATTTGGCGTATCGCCTCGAGGAAAGGCAGCGACTCGATATCGCCGACGGTACCGCCGATCTCGACCATGCACACGTCGGAGTTGCCGGCGCCCATGCGAATTCGATACTTGATCTCATCGGTGATGTGCGGAATGACCTGGACCGTCGCGCCCAAATAATCGCCGCGCCGCTCCTTTGCGATGACTCGCTCGTAGATTCTCCCCGTCGTAAAATTACTGTTTCGGCCGGTGGTCGTGCGCACGAAGCGCTCGTAGTGGCCGAGATCGAGGTCGGTCTCGGTACCGTCGGCAGTGACGAACACCTCGCCGTGCTGAAACGGGGACATCGTTCCCGGATCGACATTCAGGTACGNNCGTGCTGAAACGGACTCATGGTTCCGGGATCCACGTTGATGTAGGGATCCAGCTTTACCATGCTGATCTTCAGGCCGCGTGCCTCGAGGATGGCGCCCAACGATGCGGACGCGATGCCTTTGCCCAGCGAGGAAACGACGCCGCCGGTGACGAAAACAAATCGTGTCATGATGGGTCACCGCCGATTAAAAAAGGTCCGATCACGCGAACATAAAAATTCACGCAAGCAACCACAGCCAAAAGGGAACAATCGGAATTCGACGGGAGTTCAGGTTAGCAGATCGGACCGGCCGCGACAATCCACCCGGACCAAGCTGCTAGACAATAATCGGCGCATCGTCCCAAACACAGCCGAGCCCCGGCTTGTCCGGGAGGGCGCACCAGCGTGCATCCAGCCAAAGATCGCCGACCGCAATCAGCGCATCGCCGGCAAAGATCAGGGGCAGCGCATCACGCATCCACGGAAGCACGCCGAGGGACTGGCAAAGGTGCTGCACGCTCTGGGTCCTGGCTTGCTTGCCGGGTTTGATCGTCTCGCCGCCGCGCCGCTGACGCACGGTCAACAGCTCCGGCAGTCNNAGTCGCTCCGCGGCGATGCCCCCGCTCTGCTTGACCCAGCGCAATCTTCCGAGACCTGGGCCCAGAGCGACTTCGGACCCGAGGGTCGCACGCCACGGCGCCGCTGCCCCCAAGCGCGGCGGGTCGGCCTTGGTTAGGAATAGCCGCTCTCGATAGCGGCGCAGCGCCGACTCACCCCAGGCAATCGCCGGCATTTGGTCGGGCTGCGCCTCGAATATTTGTCGCGCCGCTTCGGTCAAGCGTGCCGTGGAGGGCGGCAGCGCGGCGGAGCTGGAAATCCAGTAGCGCATAGCGTTGATTCGTCGAGGCGCGGCGAGCGCTCGCAAACCCGGCAGCGACAGGGCATCGCCGTCGCGCAGGCGCGTTACATCGGCTGCCGCCGTCGCATCCAATAGTTCCTGTGCCTCGGCCAGGTGCGAGGCCGTGCGCGCCAGAGAAATATCCGCCCCGGGCCAGCGCTTCTCGATCAGCGGCCAGACGCTGTGACGCAGATAGGCGCGATCGAAGCGCAGGTCCACGTTCATCGGGTCGGCCACGGTCGCGAGACTTAAGCGTGCGCCGAAGTCCGACAGGTCGCGCTTGAGCACATTCAGCAGCGGCCGCATATGCCAGCCCTGCCCGAATGCCCGGCAGATCGGCATGCCGGACAGCCCTTTGAGGCCGGCGCCGCGCAGCGCCTGCAGCAGCAGTGTCTCCGCCTGATCGGCGCAGTGATGCGCAGTCAATAGACACTCGCCGCTGGTCAAGACTTCAGCGAGCGCCGCGTAGCGCGCATCGCGTGCCGCCGCCTCGATCGACGCGCCGACGGGAGCATCGACTTGCACCGACACAACAGTCAGGGGAATCTGCAGCTGCCGGCAGATGCTCGTGCAGGCCTGCCGAAATTCGGCGGCCGCGGGCTGCAATCCGTGATCCACGTGCACGGCGCGCACGCACAAGCCGCGGAACGTGGCGCCCAATTGCGCGGCAGCGGCCAGCAAATACGCGGAATCCGCGCCGCCGCTCAACGCGATCGCCAGCCCCGTCGCGCCGGCCGGCGCGTGCGCCTCCAGGACAGCGCGCAAGGCGGCCGTGGAGAAACTCATTGAGCGTTCCTAGTCTTTGTCTTCGCGGAACACGCCGAAATTTCGCAAGCGGGCCTGCCGTGCATCCAGCAATTGTGTGACGGGGAGGTTGCGCAGCTCGGTCACGTGCTTAACCATGCTTTCCTTGACGACTTCGGCCATTGCCTGGGGATCGCGATGCGCTCCGCCGTGCGGCTCTTTCAGCACCTCATCGACCAGACCCAGGTTTTTGAGCCGCTCAGCGGTGCCGCCCATGGCGTCGGCCGCGATTTCCTTCTTGTCGGTGCTCTTCCACAGAATGGACGCACAGCTTTCCGGAGATATGACCGAGTACACGCTGAATTGCAGCATGACCAATCGGTCGCAGACCCCGATCGCCAGCGCGCCTCCGGAACCGCCCTCGCCGATGACTACGCTCAGCACCGGCGCCGATAGATTGGACATCTCGAACAGGTTTCGCGCGATCGCCTCGCTCTGGCCGCGCTCTTCCGATCCTATGCCGGGATAGGCGCCCGGCGTGTCGATCAGCGTAATCACGGGAATGCGAAAACGCTCCGCCATGAACATCAGGCGCAACGCCTTGCGATAGCCCTCCGGCTTCGGCATGCCGTAATTGCGCCGCACTCGCTCCTTGGTGTCGCGGCCCTTTTGCTCGCCGATCAGCATGACGGGCATTCCCTCCAGACGTGCCAGCCCACCCACGACGGCAAGATCGTCGCCGTACATCCGATCGCCATGCAGTTCATGCCAATCGGTGAAAATCATCGACACATAGTCCAGCGTGTAGGGGCGTTGCGGATGCCGCGCCAATTGCGTGATTTGCCAGGGCGACAGGTTGGAAAAAATGCTGGTCGTCAAGGCCCGGCTCCTCGATTGCAGCCGTTTGATTTCTTCGGCGAGATTGACGTCCGAGTCGGACCCCAAGAATCGGAGTTCCTCGATTTTCGCCTCCAGCTCCGCGATTGGCTGTTCAAATTCCAGAAAATTCATTGCCATGAAGAGGATTCCTCGCCACGAACATCATTGCGTGGACCATACACTAAATACCATCCGTCGCGACCCAGCAATTCCGTCAGCTTATCGAGCAGCCCGCGGGACGCGCGAACGGACCAGGCATCCGCCAGATTGACCTTGCCCGAATACCCGGGCCGGTTGATCGCCACGCTCACGCCGCAGGGGCCCCTGAGGTGGGGCTTCAGCAATTCTTCCAATCGGTTCATCCCTTGCGGACCGTCGAATTCGCCCGGCCAACGCAGCCACAACCGGCGCGCGAAACGCTCGCGTGCGCGGTCGATATCCATCAGAGATTTCGCCTGCAGCCGCCAGGCCTCGATAAAGTCATCGAAGCGCAGCGTCCCGTCGACGATGAGAATTGCGTCTTTGACGATGATGTCGCGATGCTGCTGATAGATGTCCTCGAATAATGTGACCTCGAGGCGGGCGCTGCGATCGTCCAGGATCAATGTGACGCGATTGGGACGCCGGCGGATTTCGAGCACCAGACCGGCGACGGTGGCCGTCTTGCCGGCCGACCATGCGCGTTCTCCGACCGGCACAGGCTTCGGTCCGCCGACATCCACCAGGCGCGCACTGACCAAGAATTGAAGATCGGGCTCATAGGGCGTGATCGGGTGCCCGCTCAGGAACAAGCCCAAAGTTTCACGTTCTCCGGCCAGGCGCTGGGCTTCGCCCCAATCGGCCACGACCTTGTCCGTCGCGGCGCTCAATCCGAACAGATCCACTTGGCCCGTGCTCATCGCGCGCGAATTCTGTTCACCCAGATGCATCGCGCGATCGAGCTCCGCGGTGAGCGTTGCGCGATTGGGACCGATCCGGTCCAGACTTCCGGAGCGAATCAAGGCTTCGAACACGCGTCGATTGACGCGCTGCAGATCGATGCGACGGCACAGGTCGGGCAGGCTCTTGAATGGTCCATTGGCTGCGCGTTCTTCGATCATCGCCTCCACCGCCGAGGCGCCGACGCCCTTGATGGCGCCCAAGCCGTATCGAATGCTGGCGGGACCCGCAACCCTGAAGGCGTAAACCGACTCATTCACATCGGGCGGCTGCACGAGCAGGCCCATGCTCGCGCATTCATCGATCAGGGTGACCACTTTGTCCGTCTTGTCCATGTCCGAGGACAGGACCGCCGCCATGAACGCCGCCGGATAGTGCGCTTTGAGCCACGCCGTTTGATAGGACAGCAGCGCATATGCGGCCGAATGGGACTTGTTGAAGCCGTAGCCCGCAAACTTCTCCATCAAGTCAAAAATATGGGTCGCCTGCGCCTCGCGCACGCCGCGTGCAATCGCGCCGCTGACGAACACCGAGCGCTGTTTGGCCATCTCCTCGGGCTTCTTCTTGCCCATCGCGCGGCGCAATAGATCTGCGCCTCCCAGCGTGTAGCCGGCCAGGATTTGGGCGATCTGCATCACTTGCTCTTGATAAAGAATCACGCCATAGGTCGCCTGCAGCACGGGCTTCAGGTCGGGGTGCAAATAATCGATGGTGGCGCCGCTGGTGTCGTGCTTGCGCGCGATGAAGTCTTCAACCATGCCGGACTGCAGCGGCCCCGGACGGAATAAGGCAACCAATGCCACGATATCGCCGAAACGATCGGGCTGCAGGCGGCGGATGAGATCCTTCATGCCGCGCGACTCGAGCTGGAATACCGCGGTGGTCTTGCAGCTCTTGAGCAGCCGGTACGTCGCCGCATCTTCCATGGGCAACGCGTTGACGGCGAGCGGCGGCTCGCCGCCCCTGGCGAGTTCGGCATTGATGTCGCGCACTGCCCAATCGATGATCGTGAGCGTGCGTAGCCCCAGAAAATCGAACTTGACCAGGCCGGCGGCCTCGACGTCGTCTTTGTCGAACTGCGTAACCGGAGTAGCGCTGCCCTCCTCGCAGTACAGGGGCGTGAAGTCGGTCAGCACGGAGGGCGCGATCACGACGCCGCCCGCGTGCGTGCCGGCGTTGCGGGCGAGGCTCTCGAGAATTCGCGCAAGGTCGATCAGCTCGCGGACTTCCGTATCGCCGGCGTACAGGCGCCTGAGCTCCTCCTCTTGTTCCAGCGCCTTATCGAGAGTCATGCCGATCTCGAACGGTATGAGCTTCGCAATTTTGTCTACGTAGCCATAATTGTGCCCGAGGACTCTGCCGACATCGCGCACCACTGCTTTGGCCGCCAAGGTGCGGTACGTGATGATTTGCGAGACGCGCTCACGCCCATACTTATTGGCGACGTAATCGATGACCCTGTCGCGGCCTTCCATGCAAAAGTCGACGTCGAAATCCGGCATGGACACGCGTTCCGGATTGAGGAATCGCTCGAACAGGAGGTCATGCTCGATCGGATCCAAATCGGTAATTCCCAACGCGTAGGCGACCAACGAGCCCGCTCCGGAGCCTCGGCCGGGACCCACCGGCACGCCGTTATCGCGGGCCCAGCGGATGAAATCGGCCACGATCAGGAAGTATCCCGCGAAACCCATGCTGCAGATGACGCCGAGTTCGAGTCCCAAGCGGCCTTCGTAGAGCGCCGTGTCGGGCGCGATTCCTCGCTGCAGTTCAGTGTGTTCGAGCCGCAATCGCAAGCCTCGCGCCGACTCCTCGCGCAGAAACTGATCGGTGGTGCTGCCGGGCGGGACCGGATAAGCAGGCAGCATGGACGATCCTAACTTGATTTCGAGCGAACAGCGCTTCGCCACCTCGACCGTGTTGGCGAGCAATTCAGGCGCATCCGAAAAAAGTTCCGCCATTTCCGCGGGCGTCTTTAGGTACTGTTCTTCGCAATAGCGCCGCGCACGGCTCGGATCCGCAAGCTGCGCCCCGTCATGGATGCACACTCGAGCTTCGTGCGCCTCGAACTCCGAGCGCGCGAGGAAGCGCACATCGTTGGTCGCCAGCGCAGGCACGCCGCGCTTTTGAGCCATGTCGATCACGGCCTCGGCATAAACCTGTTCACCGGGCCGACCAGTGCGCTGCACCTCGAGATAAAATCGATCGCCGCACAACTCTTGCCAGCGAGCGAGACATCGTGCCGCCTCATCGTCACGGCCGCGCGCGACTGCCCGCCCGATATCCCCTTCCGGGCCACCCGACAAGACGATCAACCCCCGCAGCGTGTCCGGCTCCAGCCAGCCGCGGTCCATCATCGGCGCACTGCGTTGCTGTCCCTCGAGAAACGATCGCGTCACGAGCTGGGTGAGATTCCGGTAGCCGGCGAGATTCTGGCACAGAAAAACGATGCGCGAGGGCGCGGCCCGCTCGCCCGCGTCGCGAATCCAGGCATCCACGCCGATCAACGGTTTGACGCCGGCAGCCAGCGCTTCCTTATAGAATTTAACCATCGCGAACAGATTGCTTTGGTCGGTCAGGGCCACCGCCGGCATCCCCGCCGCGGCGACGGCGGCCATCAATTCCGGAACCCGCACGATCCCGTCCACCAGGGAATACTCGGTGTGCAAGCGCAAATGGACGAATTCGGTCACGAGGCCGACCTTAAGGCAAATTGCACCAGCGCAAAGGAGCGCCGATGAATCGGGCAGGGGCCGTGGACGGCAAGCAGGCGCCGATGCGCCGGGGTCGGGTAGCCCTTATGTCGCGCGAAATCATATTCAGGATATATCGTATCCATATGATTCATATACCCATCTCTCGCAGTCTTCGCGAGAATTGAGGCCGCGCTGATAGCGGCCTCAGTGACATCTCCTCGCACAATTGCCCGCGCGGCAATTGCGTTGCCAAGCCCGCTTAGGCTGGGCAATCGATTGCCGTCCACCAACATAAGATCGGGAGCGACGCTAAGCGCCAGCACGGCGCGGCGCATCGCCAGAAACGTCGCCTGCAGGATATTGAGCACGTCGATCTCCGCAGGGTCCGCCCAACCAAGACCAAAACCCAGAGCGTCGCGGCGAATGGCTCTGCTCAAGAGCTCGCGATTTGCTGGGCTCAAGGCTTTGGAGTCGGCGACGCCGGCGATCGGTCTTCCCGGATGCAGGATAACCGCCGCGGCGACCACGGGACCCGCCAAGGGCCCGCGACCCGCCTCGTCAATTCCTGCCACTAGCAAGCTCACCGCGATTCCACCAGCGCGAGGATCGCCTGCGCCGCGCGGGCACTGGCGTCGCGCTTCAGTTCGGCGTGAATTCTCGAGAATTCCTGCTCCAAATTGCTGCGCCGCTCTGCATCGTCTAGCCACATCAAGAGCTCCGCTGCGATCGACTCCGGGACAATCTGCTCCTGAAAATACTCGCCGACGATGAGCCGATCCGCAAGTAGATTTGGCTGGGCGAAGAACTTGGATTTGACCAGGTTGAGGCGCCTGATGACCCAGGCGCTCATGGCTCCCAGCCGGTAGATGACCACCATTGGGCGATTGCACAGCGCGGCCTCGAGACTTGCCGTGCCCGAGGCAACCAAGACGACATCGGCGGCGATCAGTGCGGTTTGCGCTTGGCCGCGAATCAGTTTGACACGCACGCCGGGAGCATGACGGCGCATCGCCGGCTCAAAAATCTTCTCGGTCGCAAGACTCGCCATCGGTGCGATGAACCGCAATTCCGGACGCTGCAGAGCGAGCCAGCGCGCTGTGGCGGCGAAGTCCGCGCCCAAGCGCGCCACCTCGCCGCGGCGGCTTCCCGGGAGCAGCGCCACGACTTGGGCGTCCGCGGCGATACCGAGCGCCGCGCGCGCCGCGGCGCGATCGACAACCAACGGGATCGCATCGGCCAGTGGATGTCCGACGAACTCCGCGCGTATGCCCTGATCGTCGAAAAAGCGCTTCTCGAACGGTAATAGGCACAGCACCAGGTCCACAGATTCGCGCATGCTGCGCGCGCGGCCCTGCCGCCACGCCCAAACCTGCGGGCTCACGTACTGCACCGTCGGTATCCCCGCCGCGCGCAGCGGTCCCGCCAACCTCAAGTTGCTGTCCGGCGCGTCGATTCCGACGAACACGTCGGGTCGCGCCGCCAAGAACCGCCGGCGTATTCGCGCCAGCAGGCGCGCCAACCTCGGCAAATCCCGCAGCACCTCGAACAAACCCATGACCGCGAGCGATTCCGACGGTTCCCAGACCTCGCAGCCGGCTGCCGCCATCTTCGGGCCGGCCACGCCGAAGAATTGCGTCCCCGGCGCCCGTTGCCGCAACGCTGCGATCAAATCCGCTCCTAGCGTGTCGCCTGACGCTTCTCCCGCCACCAGACCCACCCGCAATGGAACCGGCATAGGGACTAACGCACGATGCTGCGCGAGCTTCGCCTGATGAAATCGACGAAAGGCTTGATCTCCGGCTGGGACGCCGCCGCCGTCTCCAGCTCATCGAGTGCCGCCTTTAGCTTCAGCCCCGATCTGTACAGCACGCGGTAGGCGCGGCGGATGTTCAGGATTTGTTCCGCGGTGAAGCCGCGCCGCTGTAAGCCTACCGAATTCACGCTGTGCGGCGCGGCCGGCCGCCCGACCGCCATGACATAGGGCGGAACGTCGCGAGTCACGGCGGCGTTGTGGGCAATGAAACTGTACGAGCCTATCTTCGTGTGCTGATGCACGGCCGACAGACCGCCCATGGTCACCCAATCGCCGATCTCCACGTGGCCGCCGAGAGTTGCGCAGTTCGCCATCACGATCTGGTCTCCGAGATGACAGTCATGAGCAACATGCGAGTACGCCATCAGAAGGTTGTCGTTGCCGATGCGCGTGACGCCCTTGTCGTGAGTGGTGCCGCGATTCACCGTGACGGATTCGCGAAACACATTTCGGTCGCCGATCTCGAGCCGCGTCGGCTCGCCTCGGTACTTCTTGTCCTGCGGCGCATCGCCGATGGAGGCAAACTGAAAAATCTTGTTGTCGGCGCCGATTCGGGTCGGGCCGTTGATGACCACATGAGGTCCAATCCAGGTGCCGGCTCCCACGGCCACGTCCGGGCCGATGATGGTGAACGGGCCGATTTGCACGCCCGCCGCAATTTGCGCCTGCGGAGCAATCACGGCGCGCGAATCGATCATCCCGCCTCGCCCTTAGGATCCCGTCCCTTCGTTTCGGGAGCCACCATGATCTCCGCCGCCGCCACCTCCTGGCCGTCGACTTCGGCAAGCCCGTGAAACTTCCATATTCCCTTGAATGCCCGCTTCAGCGACACCTTCAGAATGAGTTGATCGCCCGGTTCGACCGGCTTGCGGAATCGCGCCTTGTCGATCGCGACGAAATAAAAGCGGGTCTCGGTATCCGGAACCACCCGGACGGTCTTAAATGCGAGGATCCCCGCCGCCTGAGCCAGCGCCTCGATAATAATGACGCCGGGCATGACCGGCCGGTGCGGAAAATGACCCTGGAAAAACGGCTCATTGAACGTCACGTTCTTCAGGGCGTGGATGTATTCACCCGGCACGCAGGCGAGCACGCGATCCACCAGCAAGAAGGGATACCGATGCGGCAGCTGCCGCATGATCGCTTCGATATCCATCTTGAAGGGTTCCGTCATCTGTGCTCCTTTTCGCCGAATCGTCGTAAGTGCGCAACCATGCGCCGCCAAGCGCGGGTCTGCACGGTCGGCATGCCGCTCGAGTAACTGCCGGCCTGATTGATCGAGGCGCTGACCAAGCTGCAGCCCGTGATGACGACATCGTCGGCTATCGTCAAATGACCTGCAATCCCGACCATACCGCCGATCATGCAGCGCCTGCCGATCGTGGCGCTGCCGGAAATCCCGGTACATCCGGCGATGGCCGTGTGCGCGCCTATCGTCACGTTGTGGCCGACCTGAATCTGATTGTCCAGTTTGACGCCGTGCTCGACCACCGTATCGTCGATGGCACCGCGATCAATCGTGGTGTTGGCGCCGATTTCCACATCGTCGCCGATGCGAACGCTGCCGACTTGCGGCACCTTCACCCAGATGCCCGCATTCGCCGCAAATCCAAAGCCGTCGGCACCGACCACGGCGCCGGAATGAATAATGCAGCGCTCACCGATCCGCACCCCAGCGCTTAAGGTCACCCGCGCCGCCAATCGCGTATCGGCGCCGACACGCGCCCCTCTTTGCACGACGCAGCCAGGACCCACATGCACGCGGTCGCCTAATTCGGCGCCGTCCTCGATCACCGCAAGCGGGTCGACCGTGACCGTCGCCGCGATTCGGGCGCCGCGCGATATCACAGCGCTTGGGTGTATACCCGGCGCCGCCCGAACCTCGGGATGAATGAGAGAGGCAATTCGTGCGTAAGCCAGGTAGGGATTGGGGTCGACCAGTACCGCAACGGAACAGCTCTCGGCATCCGCGGGCGCCACCAGCACTGCGGTCGCTCGGGTGGTATCCAATTGCCTGCGATAGCGCGAATTCGCCAGAAAACTTAAGGAGCCCTCGCTCGCATGCACCAGAGTCGCCACCCGCGACACACGCAGCTCGGGCTCGCCGCGCAGTTCGAGGCCGAACCGCACGGCCAACTCGCCTAGGCTGAATTCCCCCTGCACTTGCGCACCATCCAGTGCGAACGGCTGTTGGCGGCTATTTATTGCTGCCCGTGGGCTTGGCCGGGGCCGCCGCAGGCGCGGACGCCGGCAAGGTGGCCGGTTTGCTCGCAAGAATCGCCAATATGTTCGCCGTGATGTCGAAGGTCGGCTTGGCGAAGAAGACCCCCTCGCCCAACACCAAATCGAAGCCCTGCGCGTTGGCATATCCTTGGATTTCCTGACCCAAGAATCGCTGAACTTTACCGAGCTCATCGTTCTTTCGACTCGAGACATCGTCTTGGAATTCCCCCGCCTTGCGCGAGAACTCGCGCTGCTCATCGCGCAGTGCTTTTTCGGCCTTGGCGCGATCGGCCTCTGCCATCACGGCGCCGTCACGCTGATATTTCTCATCGCGGGCCTTCAGATCATTCTGCATGGTCAACAGCTCTCGGCGTCGCGGCGCAAATTCATTCTCGAGCGACTGCATCGCAGTCTTCGTCTGGGGTGCCTCTTCCAGCAGCTTCTGGAAATTGACGACGCCGACCTTGATTTCCGCGCTCGCTTGCTGCGACATGAACAGGCCGCAGAAGCTCAGAATCAGGAACGGAATACTGCGATTGAAAGTCGACATATTGATCTTTAAGACCTCAAGTTTTGGTCAAAACGCCTGACCGATGGAAAATTGGAAACGCTCTGTTTCGTCGTTGAATCTCACCGTGTCGCCGGGATAGGAGTTCAACGGTATCCCGTACGAGAAACGGAACAAACCCAAAGGCGCGAGCCACTGCACCGCGATCCCGGTCGATTTCTTTAGATTATCATAATTGAAGTGGTAGTTGACCGGCGTAATATCGTCTTCTCCTAAGAATTTAACCGTATTGCCGGTCTGGAAGACATTGCCCATGTCGAAGAACCAACTGATGCGGGCGGCGCTCTTCCATTTCTCGGGCACGGGAAAGATCAGTTCCATGCGGTTTACGACGCGCAGATTGCCGCCGTACGGATTGCCGATACCGATGTTATCCCGGGGTCCCAATGTGCTCTCGCGGTAGCCGCGAACGCTGTCCGGGCCGCCGGCGAAATAGTTAAGGTAGGGCGGCAGGGAGGCGGTCTTGCCGATCGCCGACGCATAGTCCACGGTCGCATTGAACGACAGCAGCCATTTACCCCACAGCGGGACATACTTCAGCACTTGAAAATTGCCGGCGTAGTAGCGCACGTCGCTCAACGGCAATGCATAGCGGCCCGACAGCGTCACATGCAGCCCCCGGTCGGCGAACAGAGCCCTGTTTCGCGAATCGAGATTCCAGCCGCCCGTGATTTCATACGTATAAAATTCGCTGCCGTACACCGTATAAGGACTGTCCAGCGAATCGACCACTCCGTCGCCGTTGGTATCGTTCAGGTAGCGTGTGAACGTGTTGCCGTTGGCCTTGACCCAATCAATAGCCTGTTGCGCGCTGTATCCTTGCGATACCACCAGCGTGTTTTTGTTCGCCGATGCGCCCAACTGCACGAACTGATACTCGGTGATTGGGTAGCCCCAGTTCACGGCGCCGCTAAGCTGCTTGGTCGAAAACTTCGACGCCGAGGCCACGAACTGCGTAACGTCGCGATAGGTAAAGGAGGTTGTGCGCGACACGCCGTCGATCGTCGTGTAGGGATTCGTATGCGCGAAGGTGTACGTCTTGCTGTACGCCCCGGCGTTGACTTCCAGCGCGATGCGATCGCCGGTTCCCATGAAATTACTGTGAACGAAATTGCCGTTGAGACTGAATTTCTGGGCTTCCGAATAGCCGATGCCGCCGCCGAACTGTCCCGGCAATCCTTCCTTGATGTTGTAGTCCACGTCGACCAAATCCGCGCTGCCCGGCACCGGCTTGTTCTCGAATTCCACTTTCTCGACGTACGGCAAGCGCTGGATGCGCTCCTTGGACCTTTCGACCGCGGAATTGGAAAGCCAGCCGCCCTCGAGTTGGCGCATTTCGCGGCGCAGCGTCTCATCGTTGATGGCCGTCACGTTGTTGAAATTGATATGCCGCACGTAGACACGATTGCCGGGCTCGATGAAAAACGTGAGGGACACGGTTTTCTTGTCATTGTCGGCCGTCGGAACCGGATCTATCTTCGAGAAGGCGTAACCGTCGGCGCCGAGCCGATAGCTCATCAGCTGTTGCGAGTTGGTGACCGCCTTGCGCGAAAAGATATCGCCCGGCTTGATCAGCAGCAATTTGCGCAGCTCCTCCTCCGGCACCACCATCGTGCCGGCGAGCTTTATCTCCGATACCCTGAACACATCGCCTTGCTTGATGTTCACGGTGATGTACATGTTGTCTTTTTCGGGCGCAATGGTCACTTGCGTCGACTCGATCTCGAAGTTGGCATACCCGCGATCCATGTAATACGAGCGCAGTTTCTCCAAATCTCCCTGCAGGGATTCGCGCGAATAGCGGTCATCCTGCTTGTACCAGGACAACCAATTCGGGGTTTTGAGTTCGAAGCTCTCGAGGACATCCTTTTCTTTGAATTTTGTATTGCCGACCAAATTGATCTGCTCGATCTTGGCGCGCTTGCCCTCTTTGATGTCGACGATCACGTCGACTTTGTTTCCGGGCAAATCGGTTACTTTGGTGTCTACCCGCACCGCATATTTGCCGCGGCTGAAATATTGGTCCGTGAGGTACTGTTTCACCTCATCGAGCACCGATCGGTCGAAGGTCTTGCCTTGCGCAAGCCCAACGTTGCGCAAGCTCTTTTGCAGATCCTCGGTCTTGATATCCTTGTTGCCCTTGAGTTCGAATTTCGCGATCGATGGACGCTCGATCACTACCACCAGCAACGTATTGCCGTCGCGGCGCAACTCCACGTCGCGGAAGAAGCCCGTGGCGTACAGGGCGCGCATTGCCTCGCCGATGCGCTGGCCGTCCAGATGATCGCCGATATTCACCGGCAGGTAATTGAATACCGTGCCTTCGGAAATTCGCTGCAATCCTTCGATTCGGATGTCGCCGACGATGAACGGCGCTTGCACCGCTTGCGCATGCACCGTCGAGACTAGAAACTGGAAGGCGAGCGCCGCCAGCAAACCCGCGCGAAATTCAAGCCGCACGCGACAAAGACCGGATGCAATCTCGGTGGTCGGCGCCGCACACGAAGCGCCGCTCCTGCGACTGAAGCTTGAAGTTGATCATGATTTCCCGTTAGTTCAAATGTCTTGATATATCGTTATAGAAGGCGAGGCTCATCAACAACACCAGCAGTGCAATCCCGACTTTTTGGCCGAACAGCTGGGTACGCTCGGACAATGGGCTGCCCTTGACCGCTTCGACGAGCTGATACGCCACCTGCCCGCCGTCCAGCAGCGGCACCGGCATCAAATTGAGCACCCCGAGGCTTACGCTGATGATCGCCAGGAATGCCAGAAACGCGCTGGCGCCCAAAAAGGCGCTGATGCCCGCAAATTCAGCGATGCTGATCGGACCGCTGATGTTCTTGGCGGATACCTGACCGGTCACGATTCGCCACAACATTTGCACCGTCAGGGTAGACATCTCCCAGGTCTTCGCTACCCCGCCGATCAGAGCTTCGATCGGGCCCGCTCGATGGGTCTGAACCATTCCGGGCGGCCACGATCGCGGTCCTTCCTGCAGCGTGATGCCAAGCCGGCCGATCGACTTCCCTTGGTCCAAGACCCGCGGCACCGGCGCTACGATACGCAATCGCTGGCCCGCGCGCTCGACTTCAATCGAGATATCGCGGCCCGGCGCGCCGCTCACCATATCGACGAACTCGGTGCTGTTGACGATCGATTGCCCATCCGCCGCCAGGATACGGTCTCCCACGCGCAGCCCGGCCCGCGCGCCTGCGCTATCCGGCGGCGCGGCTTGAATCAGCGTGCTGGCGTTCCAAGTCGCCAGATCAAAGCCAAGACCCGGCAGCAATTTGCCGGGTTCGGTCAAGGCGCGCCGATCGTCCTTGACGCGCAGGGTGATCGAACGCTCGCTGCCGCCGCGACGCACCGTGAGCGGAATCACGCCGTCGCCGCTGAACTGGCGCATCAGGTCGATTTGCAGCTCCTCGGTATCCTCCACATTGCGCTGCCCGACACGCACGATGGTGTCGCCGCGCTGCAATCCGGCAACGGCGGCCGGACTATCGAGCCGCACTTGCCCCACCACCGGCTTGACGGTCTCGGTACCGACCATCGCCAAAACCGCATAGAGGAGCGCCGCAAAAATGAGATTCATGGCAGGCCCCGCCAAGAGCACGGCGATGCGCTGCGCCACCGGTTTGCGGGTAAACGATCGGTGCAACTCCGACGGCGGCACATCGCCCTCGCGCTCATCGAGCAGCCTTACATAGCCGCCCAGAGGAATGGCGGCGAGGCAGTACTCGGTGCGGTCGGCGTCGCGGCCTATCCGCATCAACAGGGGTTTGCCGAAACCGATGCTGAAGCGCAGCACCTTGAAGCCGAGTTTCTTGGCGACCCAGTAATGGCCGAATTCATGTACCGCCACCAGTATCCCGATCGCGACCATGAAGGCGGCGAAGAATATAGGAATCTTCATGCAAAGGCTCCAGCACCAAGCTCTATCAAGGCCACAGCCAAGCGTCGCGCTGCGGCGTCGGCGTCCAAAACATCACCCAGAGACCTGGCGGGAGATGACTCAAGGCGCTGCAACACTTTGTCAATGACCGCGACAATACCCGTAAAGTTCAAGCGCCGGTCAAGAAAGGCCTGCACCGCGACTTCGTTGGCAGCGTTCAGCATGGCGGGCGAAGTGCCGCCGGCGCGCGCCGCAGCTCTGGCGAGTCCGAGGCTCGGAAAGCGCGCGTGGTCCGGCGGCTCGAATTCCAGCTTCCCGATCTGCGTCAAGTTCAAGGATTGTACACCGGATACAATGCGCTCAGGCCACGCCAGCGCCTGGGCAATCGGAGTACGCATGTCGGGCGCACCGAGCTGCGCCAACAGCGAACCGTCCGCATACTCCACCATCGAATGCACGACACTCTGCGGATGTACGACCACATCAACCCGCGTCTCCGGCAAATCAAACAGCAAAGTCGCTTCGATGACTTCGAGGCCTTTGTTCATCAGCGTCGCCGAATCGACGGAAATCTTGCGGCCCATTTTCCACTTAGGGTGAGCGCACGCCTGAGCCGGCGTCACAGATCCAAGCTGGGTTACGTCCGTGCAGCGAAATGGACCGCCGGATGCGGTGAGTATCACGCGTGTGACGCCGGGCGCCGCATCGCCGGGAAGGTAGCCTGCCGGCATGCACTGAAAAATCGCGTTGTGCTCGCTGTCGATCGGGATGACTTCGGCGCCCGCGCTGCACACTTCGTCCATCAGGAGCCTGCCGGCCATCACCAGAGCCTCCTTGTTGGCGAGCAACACTCGCTTGGCCGCGCGTACGGCGGCGAGCGTCGGCAGCAATCCTGCGGCGCCGACTATCGCGGCCATCACCATCTGCACATTGGCTCCTGTCACCGCAGCGGCGAGGGCTTCGGCGCCGCACTCGACTCTAGCCGTCGAACCGCATTCCCGCAGGGCGGCACGGGCCCGCGCCGCGGCCTCCGGCTCCGCCAGCACGACGGTGTCGGGGTGAAAGCGCCGCGCCTGCTCGACGACGATTTGCCAGCTACTGAAGGCGCCCAGCACCGCTACTCGAAACCGTTCGGGATGCAGTGCGATCACCGCCAGCGTGCTGCGGCCGATGCTGCCCGTAGAGCCCAAAATCGCGATGCCGCCCTGAGTGTTCATGCGATCACTCCTGAGCCGAAAAGCCCAAGTGCATACAGCGGAGCCGCCGCCGTCACGCTATCGATGCGATCCAAGATGCCGCCGTGCCCCGGCAGCAGCGTCCCGCTGTCCTTGATTCCCGCGGCGCGCTTGAACATGCTCTCGGTCAGATCCCCGATAATTGAAAAGATGCCGACGGCGCAACCGAAGGCGACTCCGGCAGCGATCGGCAAACCGAAGTGCGCGGCCCCGCCCCAGGCGACCAGCGCCACCGTGGCAAGCCCTCCCGCCGCGCCTTCCCAGGTCTTGCCGGGGCTCACGCGCGGCGCCAATTTGTGCCGGCCGAAACTGCGCCCGGCGAAGAACGCACCGATATCGGCGCCGAACACCAGCAGCAGGAGCAATAAAACGGCCTCTGGTCCCCGCGCAAATCCTCGCGTGGCAAGCTGCAGCCTGGCGACGCCGATGAATGCGGGAACCAGCACCGGCACCCCGCACAGCAGCGTCAGCGCCGGCCGATGCCGGCCCGGCGCAAAAGACAGCCAAAGGACCGCGATCGCCCACCAAGCACAGGCAACGGCCAGCAGGATCATCAGGTTGACAGGGTCGCGCGACCAAGCCCAGCTGAGCAGCAGGAGCAGCGCCACGCACAGCGCGTAGCAGATTCGAGACGCTGCGGCGCGCAAGGCTCCGAAACCCGCCCACTCCCAGGCGCCGAAGGTAAATACGGCGCCGAACGCCAGCACCGTCCCTTTTGGCGGCAACAGGAACAATCCGGCCAGCAACAGGCAGGCGAGTATCGACGCCGTGAATATTCTAAGCTTAAGCACGGTCGACCTTAAGCATCGGCTTTGGCGACGAGTTGCGCCGAGGTCTTGCCGAACCGGCGTTCACGCTGGGAAAACTGCTCGAATGCGGCATCCAGATGCGCCGCGCTGAACTGCGGCCAGAATACGTCGCAGAAGTACAGCTCCGTATAGGCGAGATTCCACAGCAGAAAATTACTGATGCGCTGCTCGCCCCCTGTGCGAATCAACAGGTCAGGATCGGGTAGGCCGGCAAGCGCGAGCCGCTCGGCCACGTGCGCTTCGGTGATTTGCGCGGCGGCGAGCCGTCCTGCGCCCACATCCGCCGCCAATGAGCGGCACGCCTGTGAAATATCCCAGCGTCCGCCGTAGGCGACGGCCACCGTCAGCCCCAGGCCCGAGTTCGCTTCGGTCAAGTTCTCGGTGCTGCGCATGCGCGAGCCAAGTTCCGCGCCCAGCAGCTCGCGATCGCCGATGAACCGCAGGCGCACGTGGTTGCGATGCAAATCCGCAACTTCACGATCCAAGGAATCGAGGAACAGCTTCATGAGCATGCCGACCTCATCGGGAGGTCTGCGCCAATTCTCGCTGCTGAACGCGAACAAGGTAAGGTATCGGACATTGCGATTCGCACATTCTTTCACGATTTGGCGCACCACCTTGATGCTGGCGCGATGCCCGGCAGGCCGCGGCAGGCCGCGCGATCGAGCCCATCGGCCGTTGCCGTCCATGATAATCGCGACATGCTGCGGCGAATCGGCCATGGCAATAGGGAGGTGCGGGTCCTGCACGATCAGACCTGCATCAGCTCCTTTTCCTTTTCCGCCATTGCCTGGTCTATATCCGCGACGTGCTTGTCGGTCAGCTTTTGGACATCGTCTTGAGCGCGCCGGTCGTCGTCTTGCGCGATCAGCTTTTCTTTGAGCATTTCCTTGAGCTCGTTCATCACCTCGCGCCGCACGTTGCGCACCGCGACTCGGGCGCTTTCCGCCTCGGACCTCACCACCTTGGTAATGTCCCGGCGCCGTTCCTCGGTGAGCGCAGGCATCGAGATACGGATAATTTGGCCGGCGCTGTTCGGCGTCAGCCCCAGATCGGACTTGAATATCGCCTTTTCGATGATCGGCACCATGGCCTTTTCCCATGGAGTCACGGTCAGCGTGCGCGCGTCCTCGGTCGCCACGTTCGCCACTTGATTTAAAGGCATTTCCGATCCGTAGTAATCGACCTTTATATGTTCGATCAGGCTGGTGTGCGCGCGGCCCGTTCGCAGCTTCTTCAATTGATCTTTGAACGTCGTTACGCATTTCTGCATGCGCTGCGCGGCGTCCTTCTTGATGTCATCGAGCATAAGCCCCCCTTAAGACCCCGCGGAGACGACCGTTCCGACGTCCTCGCCTTGAACAATACGCAACAGATCGCCGGCATTGAATAGATTGAATACCTGCAGCGGCAAGTTGTTTTCCCGGCACATGACTATCGCCGTCGCATCCATCACGTTGAGGCGATCGTTGAGCACCCGGTCGAAGGTCAGATGCGTGTAGCGCTTGGCGGCGGGATTCACCGCCGGGTCCGAATCGTAAATCCCGTTGACCTTGGTCGCCTTCAGCAGGATTTCCGCGTTGATCTCGATCGCACGCAGGCTGGCCGCGGTGTCGGTGGTAAAAAACGGATTGCCGGTGCCGGCGCCGAAAATCACGACGCGCCCCTTCTCCAGGTGTCGCACGGCCCGGCGCCTGATGTAATCCTCGCAAACCTCATTGATGCGTAGCGCCGACATGACGCGCGCGTAGGTGCCGAGACTTTCCAGCGCGTCCTGCATCGCCAGCGCATTGATCACCGTGGCGAGCATGC
>PKXS01000039.1 GCA_003132425.1 Gammaproteobacteria bacterium
GGCCAATAGTAAAGCTCATAAATCATTGGATTCTCCTTGTTTTCAGGCCGTGCCGTTCGGCCGCGACGCTTCGCAGTCCTGCTTCGCTGCGGGCCGGCCCCGCCCTCCTTGGCGCGGCGTTCGCCGACATACGGCTCACCCATGCACTCGCCCGGCAACGGCGAGTCAGAGGCGCGACTCCGACTCGCCTCCCGGACTCCGTCCGTTGCCACGTCCCTGTGGCAAGCTGCCACTCGATCGACTCCCCACGACAAGCAATCTTGGCGGCCACGCCGCCGGGTGGCTCCGCTGCGCGGTGACCGAAAGCGCCAGCAGCGCTTCGGCAATCCCTCCCTCACCGGGAATGCCACTCGGCATATGGCGGAGATCGATCATGAGCACAACAATCCTTTACACCACCGACGGGGACACTTCGACCGGATACCGCGAAGCAACCTTAAACGAAATCATGATCGGCGCCCGGCTAGCATTGAGCATGAGAGTCCGCAAAGGCACCGTATTCAGTTCACCGCGAATTACGCCCGATTACCTGATAGCGCGACTTGGACTACTTCAGCACGAGGTGTTCAGCCTAATTGAGAGGTCCCTTTTTTTTGTGCAGGCGGACCCGTGTTGATGTTGGATCATCTCACGCAGTCCGCTCGAGCGGCACCTCTGCGAGCGCTTGCGCCGCGATCTCAAAGGAGCGCAGGCGCGCCGCATGATCGAAGATCTGGGAGGTGATCATAAGCTCGTCCGCCCCGGTCCGCTGAATGAAATTCCGCACATCCGAGCGCACCTTCTCGGGTGTCCCTATGGATGCACACGACAGCACCTGCTCGAGGATCGCGCGTTCCTGCGGCCCGATACGCTCGATGTAGCCCTCGACAGGCGGTGGCAGCTGCGACGGCCGGCCGCTGCGAAGATTCACAAACGCCTGCTGCATCGAGGTCGCCCGAAATTGGGCTTCCTCGAGCGAATCGGCGCCGAACACGTTGAACCCCAGCATCACGTGCGGTTTGGCAAGCTGTCGCGAGGGTCGAAACTCGGCGCGGTAGAGGGCGATCGCCGCCATCATCTGCGCCGGCGCAAAATGCGAGGCGAACGCATACGGTAAACCGAGCGCCGCCGCGACCTGGGCTCCAAAGAGGCTCGAGCCGAGGATCCACAGCGGCACGTTAAGTCCCGTGCCGGGCACGGCGCGTACGGTTTGGCGCGGCGAGGCTGACAAATAATCGGCGAGCTCCTGCACATCGCGCGGAAACTCCTCCGCGTCCGAGGCGAGGTTGCGCCGCAGCGCGCGCGCGGTGAGCGCGTCGGCGCCGGGGGCCCGACCGAGGCCCAGATCGATGCGGCCCGGGTACAGCGATTCGAGCGTGCCGAACTGCTCGGCGATCACCAGCGGGGAATGGTTCGGAAGCATGATGCCGCCGGCACCGACGCGAATCGTGGAGGTGCCACCCGCCACATAGCCGATTAGCACGGCGGTCGCCGCGCTTGCGATCCCCGGCATGCCGTGGTGCTCGGCAAGCCAAAAGCGCCGGTAGCCCCAACGCTCGGCATGGCGCGCCAAATCGAGCGTGTGCCGGAAGGAGTGGGCCGCATCGCTACCTAGCGTGATGGGCGACAGATCAAGGACGGAAAACGGGATCATATGGCAAATGGTGGGGGCAGCATCGGCTATATCAACACACGGACATTAAAGCCGCACGCAAGCGCGGGCAACGGGCTTGCTGGATCGCTTTCATCCTGCTAACGGAATCTATTTCCTCTACGAGGTATACCCCCGCGGCTTTCTCGGCGGAAATTCCCGTAATGTGCATTTCTTATTGCCACACTTCGAACAACGCATCCGTTTCGCTACATCCTCGAGCCGAGCATCCCAGCATTCTCCGTCCGGCCGGGCCGTTCGTGCTCCTGCACTCGCCCGGCGACGGCGAGTCAGAAGCGCGCCGCAAGCGACTCTCCTTATATGCAACGGCGGTCCAGCCCTCGCTTTTGCGCGGGAATTCGCGCGGCATGGCACGAATTGTTGCGACACCACGTCGGCGCGTCCATCCAGTATTGGACAGCTGGCGACATTGTATAACGAGATGCGACGCCGCAGTCCCCGCAGCGCCGTAGCGCCGCGATTCCATACTATTACTTGCCGCGAGATTTTTTCAGAAATGATCCACACGCGCCGATCAATAGACCGACCGGCACGATGTATTGCAGAAAACCTGCGAAAACATGGATAAATTGGCGGACGACGAACGGCCCCATGGCATCAATGCTTTTCACCGCCGTAATGGGCTCAGATACCGCCGCCGCCCAATGAAAGCCGAGGAAACAAACCACTGCACGCGCAATACCGGCGTGCCACGGCAGCCTGAGTCCCAGATTCATCAGGTCGGACAATCCAACATCGTGTTTCGCCATCGTTACATCCCTGAGCGGTCGATTGGCCGCCATGTTGAAGGAAACTGGCCTGCCACTACCGCGACTTGAGTCGCGGACGGAAACGACACCCACGCAACCGCTTCGGAACGCCCGCAAGGGGCGGCCCTTCGCTTAAGCGAAGAGTGAGGCATGAAATGCCGAATAACTCCGCCCCATATTTCCGCTCCGACGAAAACGAGTTCAAGAAGATCTTGCAGCGGCTGTTCGGCTTCGACGGCCAACTACCGCCGAAACTGCTCACCGGACATTCTGATGAGGCAAACGCCGACGATTGCGAAATCGCAGAAGACCAGTGACCGCCGCCCCCATCGATACACTCCGTCTATGTCGATTTCTTAACCAAGGTGGGATATAAGGCGTCTGATCACCATGGACGAAAGGATTATCAATGCCCTTCGCGCGGCGACGCGCGTGGTCGTCTTCACCGGCGCGGGCGTCTCGGCCGAAAGCGGAATACCCACGTTTCGCGACAAGCAGACCGGCCTCTGGGAACAATTCGACGCTTCCGAACTCGCGACGCCGGATGCATTCGAACGCGATCCGCCCTTGGTATGGGGATGGTACGAATGGCGTCGAGGACTTGTGCTTGGCGCGCAACCCAACGCTGGACATCGAGCGATCGCCGCGATGGCAGATCATGTGCCGTACTTCACCCTGATCACGCAAAACGTCGACGACCTGCATGAGCGCGCCGGGAGTAGTGACGTGCTCCACTTGCACGGCGAGCTGTCTCGGCCCTACTGCGAGGCGTGCCGGCGACACTACGTCTACCCTGAAGGAATTCCGGACGTACTGCCAGGTGGAACGCGACTCCAACCGCCGCGCTGCACAGCTTGTGGCGCCAGGATTCGGCCCGGGGTCGTTTGGTTCGGAGAGCGTGTGCCTGAGCTTCCATGGGTGGCGGCCCGCGAGGCCGCCAAGCACTGCGAAGTGTTCCTGTGCTGCGGGACTTCAGCGCTAGTACAACCGGCAGCGTCTCTGGCGGACATCGCGATCGCCGCAGGGGCAACGACAGTGCAGGTTAACCCTAATCCAACCGATCTCGATACGTCTGTGACGGTTGCCATTCGAGGTCCGTCCGGCATCGTTTTGCCGCAGCTTGTCAGCGAGGCCTGGGGTTACCCTTAATGGAGTCCTACGGCAGGTGTCGTAGATAGCCCTCTGCCGCGCTGTCCCCTTTGCGGGCATGCTCTTAGCCTCTTGAAATGCCTTCGCGTACTGTGGAACCTGCCGGAAGCGAAGCACGAATCGCATTTGCACAGGAATTCTCATGAATACAATTCCCATAAACACTGTCATTATCGTGGCCGTCTTGATCGTCGTGGCGCTTGCCATCGTCGGATGGGCTGTCACGCAAAGACGACGGTCCCTGAAACTCCAACATCGCTTCGGCCCTGAATACAACCACGCGGTCAACGAGTTCGGCGACAAAACGAAGGCAGAGGCAGAACTAACCAAACGTGAGCAACGCGTCGCTCGACTCAACATTATCCCAATCACAGCCGCCGACGCGGCTAGATTTTCCAACGCTTGGAGCGCACTGCAAGGCCGCTTCGTCGACAACCCCAAAGGGGTTCTCGCAGAGGCCGATCTCCTGGTGCGAGAGCTTATGGTCAAGCGGGGCTACCCGATGGGCGACTTTGAGCTTCGCGCTGCCGACATCTCAGTCGATCACCCGGGCGTCGTCAAAAACTATCGCGCGGCACAAGCGATTGCCGTACGTGGTGAGCGCGGAGAAGCAGACACCGAGGAACTGCGAAAGGCCGTGGTCCACTACCACACCTTGTTCGATGAGCTTCTCGGGGTCGTACCGGCGAAACTGGCTTCCGTACCCGTGGTCCGCGGCGTTCCGGTGCGCTCATGAACACTGAAATCAACGGTGAACCGCGCAATACAACGTCGACCACGGACGATCTGGCGAGATCCTCACACACATCAGTAGCACCGATGGAGCCCGAGCGGTCGGTGTTTGCGGTAAACACCGACGGCGTGGTGAAAACGACGTCGGAGAAAACGCTCGACCCACTCTTTACACAGGACGCGTCGACGGATTTTCGCTCGCGATGGGATATTGTACAAAGAGGCTTCGTTGATGACCCCCAAGAAGCCGTACGCGCTGGAGATGAGCTCGTCGCCCAGGTCATCAAGAGTTTGGCGGAAACATTTGCCAATCAACGCTCTGCGCTTGAAGGTGAGCTGCACCAGACAGACCAGGCATCTACCGAGAATTTGCGCTTAGGCTTACGACGCTACCGGTCTTTTTTTGAGCGACTGCTCTCTATTTAGGATTGCCGAATCGACAAGGCACCATCGAATGCATGCTTGCCACGCAGATTAACGATGGACATCGAAGCCAGAGTACGCAGACTCGAATCCCACTATCGCGCTGCGCTGAGCGCCACGGTCGCTGCCAAAGCCAATTACCTCGCGCTTGCCGGCGAACCGAGCGCTAGGCCCATCGTCATCGAACGAGCCAAATCGCTTTGGCAGCAGCTCAGTGCACGGAAGCGAACAATCGTTGCGCAAATGGGTGAACTCGAAGCATTCGAGGATGCGGCCTACTAAACTATCCTCGTCCCCAAATCTTCACTCTCAACAACGAAGCGCATTCGCGCCCGCTTAGACAATTATCCTTGTTCACCGATATCTACGGGGCGCTGGGTGAGTAGGCCGGCGGACGCCACCGGCCTCTCGTAGAACTGAGCGTGAGACTCTCGCCTCACTCAGCTCCCATCAGCAAAACACACCGCTCATACCGACCTTCCAACGAGCAAAAAGATCCGGACACTCCTTGGCGAGCCGTTCAAAAAACCGGCCCGCTCGGATCTTATGGGCTTTAAAGCGCTTGAACTTCCGCATGGCCCAGGCCACGAACGTCTGATTGACGTATCGAAGCACAGGATACAGCGCCGATGGTGCGAATCGCCCGTAGTACGCGATCCACCCCCGAAGGAGCGGATTGAGCAACTCGGCGATGTCCTTCAACGATCGCTGCGTTTGCCGACGGATGTTCAGCTCCCGGATCGTCGCTCGCATGGCGTTGAGTGCCGAGACACTGACCGCGGGATTGAATCCGCAGAACAATGTGTTATCCCGGAAGCGTTTCACCAGACGAGGCCGAAAACCGTACCCAAGAAAGTCAAATTTGACGTTCGGATAGGTACCTTTTCGCTTCCCGTCTTTGCAATAAACGATCTTCGTTTTCGTCGGATGCGGTTCCAGGCGGCACTCCGCGAGTCGACCCTGAAGGGCAGCCTTAAGGGCCGTGGCCTCAGATTCGGTGCGGCAATGGACCAACCCGTCATCAGCATACCGACACCACGGGAGGTGCGGGTATGTCCGCGTCATCCACAAATCGAACGCGTAGTGCAGAAAAGCGTTTGATAAAATTGGGCTGACCACACCGCCTTGAGGCGTACCGCGGCTTCGCACCACTATTACTCCGTCTTCCTGCATCATCGGCGCTTTCAGCCACCTCTCGATGTACAGCAGCGCCCATTGGCACGTTACATGTTTGCGGACGACCCGTAGCAGAAGTTTGTGGTCAATGTTGTCGAACAGGCCTTTGATGTCAAACTCTAGCACCCAGTCGTACTTCCAGCACCGCTGCCTGCAAGCGCCCACTGCGTCCAGGGCTGACTTTGCCGGCCGGTAGCCATAGGAGTCGGGGTGGA
>PKXS01000068.1 GCA_003132425.1 Gammaproteobacteria bacterium
GTGTAGAACGAGATGCCCACCGGCAGCACGATATCGATTGCCGGCGCGTGGTAGTCGACACCGATGGTGGCCATCAGCGCGATGAAATTGTGCAGCAGGAACGCGCCATATTTGAAATACAGCAGCATGCCGAGATTCGCCACGACGGACAGCAGCATCCAGGCGCGTCGGGTCGACGGACGTTCCGCGCGCACGAGTCCTTGCGCCGCATACCAGTCGACAATCGTTGAAATCCACAGCAGAAAAATGAAGGGCGGGTTCCATGCCGCATAGAAGACGTAGCTCGCGATGAGCAGATTTACCTTGCGCGTGGTCCAGCCGAGCGGCAGCGCGTGCACCGCAACCACAATGGCAAAGAACACGACAAACGTAAGCGTGTTGAAGACCAAGCGAAAGGTGCTCCCACCGGCGATGAGCCGACCCTGTTACGGACCAGGCTCATCTCTGTTTTTTTATTTCTCCCAGTGCGCGCGATAGTGACAGCATTCGCGATCGTTAGCCAGTGTGGGGAATCTACGCAAAAGTGCCGCTAGCCACACGTGACGCGCGAGCGGGTCACAGTGATGTAGTCTCGCTGTGACCCGCGTTTATTCAGTATCGCTCAGGCTAATGGATGAAGACAAATACGGGATTCGACGCAATTCCGTTCGCGACGACCTGCAGCTTGCTGAGGCCGGTCTCTTGCGCGCTCGATATGTCAACGTGGGTCGACACGATTGCATCCGAGGCGACCGCCATACTGCTGTGATCGTGGGTACGGCCGTAGAAGACATGCGAAGTCCTTAGATTGGTGATGCGCACCAAAGGATAATTGGTCGCAGCCTGCACATCATCGCCATAGGCGGCCCCCTGCGTCACGCCGTTAAACCGGATACCCCAGATTTGATAGGAACCTCCTCTTTGAAGCCGCAGGGGCGCGAAGAAAACGACCGGCGCAATCTGCTCCTCCTGCTCCTGATCGCCCCGCGTGATCGTTGGGTTGTAGATTTCGATGTCATTCGAGAAATCCGTCAGCAGGATCTGCCCGGTCGGAAGCACCAGCATGTTGCCGAAGAATGATCCGTCGATCGGTGCGTTCGGCGGTCCCTGGATCGGCGTCAGATTCCTGCCGTCCCATTCGAAGAAGACCGATGGTGGCGCCCCAAAGCCGGGGCTGGCCATCATCAACACCTTGTCGTTGGGCTCCCACGACGCGGGCCCGTCGGCAATGTTCAGGTCAGCCACGCCATTGACGACAGGGAAGACCGGTCCCGGGGTCCAATGTCCATTACGCGAATTGTAGATCGCCGTGTTGGCGACGCCATTGGGGCAGGTATTCGAACCCGCGTAAAAGACGGTCCCATCAGTGCGCAGTACCGCAGGGCCCAGCTCGAAGGTGGCGACACTCTCTCCGCCGCACCCGATCCCCGAATCCCAGAGCTGCACCTTCGTGCTCCCGGCGGACCTCCACGCGCCCGTGTAGGGGTTATAGAGTTCCGAATTCGTACCCGTGGATTCGTACGGAAAGGGAGGAATGGGAACATAGGCATCCACCGTCAGTACCTCGCCATTCGGCAGCAGATTCCACCCCTCTTCATCATTCGGGTCGAACTTGCCCCTTTCCCGTCTGGGTCCAGGTCAAGGTCTTCGCATTCAGCAACGCTTGCTGATCGGTGCAGCAATCGGCCTGCATGTAGGTGCCGTCCGCCAGCACGACGCTCTGGGCATCGCCAATCGACTGCCCGAAGAACGTTGCGGTTACTTGAATGTCGGAGAAGAACGGAGGCGGCGCCACCGGCGTCCAAGTATTGGCGATTGGATCATAGATCGACCCCTGAGCACTCCACGTCGGCACCAGTTCGGTTTGCGCGGCATTCAGCAGGTACTCGCCGCCCTCGATGATGAGGCGCCCGTCCGGCAACACGGCAGAAGAATGATACAGGGGGCTGTAAGTCGCGGGCAGTGAGGCTACCTGAGTCCAGGTTCCGTTGACGTAGCTGCCGTTCTGATCGGGAGTCAATCGCCACCAATCCGGAAAGCCCGCGTCTTGCACAAGCACGGTGCCGTCGGTCAGTAGGATTGGATTCGCCGCGCCGTCGAATAGAAAACTCGGTTGGTTGGTCAGCGGCGTCCAAGGCGAAGCCGGTGCGGCTGTACTGCTGGAGGCTGAGTCCGCAGGGCTAATGTTTGAATGGGCTGCAAGCGCCGGCACCGCTCCTATCGCGTGCGGAATCGGCGTCAGGCGCTGCGCCTCGGAAAGCAGCGGCCACGCCAGCGCGGCGATCACTGCAATCGTCATGATTCGCGAGAGCTTCATTTTCCTGTTGTGCACCTTAGTTCTCCTGCAGCAGACAATTCAGATTATGTAAACCGATACCATCATTTTCGTATCGGAGGCGATTGTCACAATTGATGGGTGCTAAAGGAGAAGGCAGCGGCAAGTCTCGCGGCCGGCGCGCCGGCGTATGAGAGTGTCAAAGTATCAGTTTGAGTGGCCACGCAATCCCTTCGCGTCCGTTTTCGTTCTTTTCTAAATGCCCGACGGATTCAACCTAAGAATAGTGCCGCGCATCGGCAAAATCAATATCGCATCGCATCGCATCGGACCACACCGCAGCGCGCACCGCCTGACTGGCGCACGAATCTACGTCGTGGCCTTTCCCGTCCATGCATCGAGCAATCCGGGCATTTTGCCGCGGTCGAACACCCGTTCGGCTGCACCGGATAGGAAAGTGTCCGCAA
>PKXS01000030.1 GCA_003132425.1 Gammaproteobacteria bacterium
TGGCCGAGCATCGCCTGGATGTAGCGGATGTCCGCGCCGTTCTCCAGCATCAAGGTCGCCATCGTGTGACGCAGCAGGTGGCAAGAGCCGCTCTTACCCGTATCCGCCGCGTTCACGTAGCCGCGCACCAACTGCGTCAACCGATCGGGCGTAAACGCTTCGCCCGCTTGGGTCAAGAACAGCGTGGCGTTGCCCCTCTCGACGACCAGCTCCGGACGCACCTGGGTTTGATACCGATCGATCCAGGCGATGGCCCGATCGCCGATCGGGATCATCCGATCCTTTTTGCCCTTTCCCTGACGGATCATCACCGTGCCGCGCTCGCGATCCAGATCGAACAACCCCAGACCCATAAGTTCCGAGCGACGCATGCCGGTCGAGTAAAAGACTTCCAAGATCGCCCGATCGCGAAGGCCCATCGGTTCGCTCGTGTCCGGTTGGGCGAGCACCTGCTCGACTTCCGATTTAGTCAACACGTGTTTCGGCAACCGATGCTCCAACCGCGGCAACTCCAGTTCACTGGCCGGGTTGTAGAGTAAAAAATTCTGCCGCGCGAGCCACTTAAAGAACGCACGGACCGGGATCAGCCGTGCGTGCTGGGCGCGGAACGTCAAGGGCTCGCCATTCGCCTTGCGCAGGGTGTACAGACTTCGCTGATATCGCTCCAGGATCGGTTTTGTTATTTCTCTCGGAGTGATAAGGCCACGCTCGGCGCACCAGGCGACGAACACCCCGAGATAGGACTGACGGTTCTGCACCGTGGGCGCCGCGTAGTTGTGGACCTGCAACCATTCCAGATACCGCAGCACATAGGCGGCGAGACCTTGCGGGTCGCTCGGTGCGGTGAGCGCCGCTCGACCGACCGATGAGGCGCGCGGCACGCCTTAACCCGTGCTCGCCGCCGCGGTGACGGAGTCTCGATCAGCGGCTAAAAGGGAAGATAAAACAGGCGCGCGCGAGACAACGCTACGACTATGACCATTCATTGAGACCGACCCGCGGCGTGCGATTTCAGACTCGATGCCGTCGATCTCGCTGTCGGCAGGTGTTTCTCCGAGGTTTTCGGGAGATTCCTCACTCTGCGAGGTACCCACGAGGACGGTGCGAGCGGCCTGCAAGCCGGGTGCAAGGTGGGGTGTCGGACCCTGCGAGGTCGGCATCGTAGAGGGGGATTCCGGATGCGCGGCTCGCAATGCCTCCACATCGATCAGCCCCATTTTCTGCGGCGTGGCGATGTTCAAGTCTCCATCGAACAGCAGTTCGTACTCGAACCGCTGGCCGTTCTTGCCGGCGACCAGTCGCACATACTCCATCGCCACCAGCCTTTCTAAGTGCACCCGGATCGCCGCATCGCTCATTCCGCAGCGGTTTCTTAACTCACGGCGGGTAAAGCGTACGTCGCTGCGCAGGACCGAGTGCTGCTGCATGCATTCAGCCACAAAGCTCTCGATGAGCCCCAGCACTCGGCGCGTCTGCGGCGGCAACTCATCAAGGCTTCGCCCCAAGACCTCATGCGCGAGCCGGTTGGCAAGTGCGATGTCATCCAGCGTCACTTCGATGTACTCGATCACAGTGCCGGGTTGTCGAAGCGTTTTGATCTCGCGCTGATGCTGGCGCAGCAAGGTAATCGCCTCGATCAGCGTCAGGTATTTTGCGTGATCACGCCGCATGCGGGTGCGATCATCCAGGAACGTCAAGTCCTCGGCGTACGGGTTCACAACCGCGAGCGGCCGTAATAGGCGTTGCGCATTTTGGTGACGCTGGCGGATGGATTCGGCGTCGCTGGTGGCGATGAGCCCGGCGAGCGTGCGCCCGGAGCGCTGCCGCGCCAGGATGCGCCGGGTCTGCTCGCGGCTCTCGTTGATCGTGAGCACGAGACAGCGATTCACCAGCTCCTCGTCCACATCGATCGCGGTCGTGGTCAGGAACAACATGACCGGACCTTCGACGCGATACTGCTGCGTCACCAGCATGCCCGTCGCCGGGTCTTTCCCCGTGCTCGCGATGGTCAGTTCCCCCTGCGATTGCAGGACTTTGAGCGCATACGCCGCCTGCCGCACGCCTTCTTCCTCGGCGATCGCAAGGATGCGATGCTTTAAGTCCGTCTCACCCAGGTAAAAGAGCGACTGGCCGGTCATCGCTGAGTAGTGCACGCGGTCTTCCTGCGGCACCAGCGCGAGCACGGTATCCATCAAGAGGGATTTCCCCGCCGCGCTCGTCGATTGGATCAGCACCGCCAAGGGGCTGCCAAGTTTGCGGCTGATGCAGGCGAGATAGCCCACCAGCGCATTACTCGGTTCACCCACCAGTCCCACGCGCTCCACATCGGCCATGATCCGCTCGATGAGGGTTTCATCGCGCAGGAACGCAAGCGCCTCTTGGGCCTGCGCCGCTGTCATCGCCGCAGGCGCCGCCACCGGCGACTCGGCCGCTTTCGCGCGTTCCTCGATGACCTGTTCCAGTTTCAGCAGCAACCGGCCGAGATCGCGCTGGAGGATATGTTCCTCGACGCGCAGCTCGCTGGCCGCGCACTTGGCGAACACCTGGCGTTGCTTCGCCTGATATAAATCCAGCGTATCGACGTGCAGCGCGCCGCCGTCCGGCGCTGCGGATGCCGGCTCAGTGGACGCCCCGATCAACGTCACAAGCACATTGACCTTCAGCGCTTCAGTCAACTGCTTCGGTAAGCCCCGGACGCGATAGCGGCGCTCGCCGAAGGTGAGATTGACCTGGCGCTCGTCGGCCTGCGCTACCGGCTCTGGTGCTGGAGGCTCAGGCATCGCCGCGGCGGGCGGTTCCGGTAGGGCTGGGGAAGATTCCACCTCAACTCCCACATCAACGGCTGCGCACGAAGAGGCGGCTAAGGGAAGAACGTTCTCAACGGAGGCTGCGCGCTCGACGGGATCGCTTGGCGACTCGTCGTGGATCACACTCTCCGTGCTGACGTCACTCACCGCGTGCGTAAGCGCCGACTTCGCACCCTGACCCAACCACTGCGCGCTGCGGATCACGACGCCCAACGATTTCTCCGCTGGTTTCACCGCGCAGGCATATTCATTCGCATCCATGCCCTTCGGGAACAGGAGGCGGAAGCAGTCGAGGCCTTCGGCGGTGAGCTGCTTCGCCAACGCCTCAGCGCCGCGATCGCCGGCTTCATCGCGATCGAAGGCGATCAAGATACGCTGAGCACCGCCGGATTTCAGCGCACCCAACAGCTCATCCGTCATGCCGTTGACGCCGTAGCAGCTCGTGACGTTGCGATACCCCGCCGCCCAGAACGTCATCGCATCGATCAGCGCCTCGCACAGGATGATTTCGGGTTGACCCTCAAGGCCATCGCGATTAAAAACGCCGCGGTGCGGCCCAGGCAAGTACAGATGTTTCGGTGTCCCGACGCGCAGGTTATCCAGGAGCTTTCTCGCATAGGCGCCGACCACGGGGCGCGCAGTCGGATCATTGCCGTTGCTTCCGAACAGCGGCACCACGATCGAACCATTAAAATGCTCGTGTCCCGAGTCGCGCAGGATACCGACGCGCTGCAATGCCGTTCTCATCTCCGCGCCCGCCTTGTACTGCTTCGGCGCCAGCCGATACGCGAGCGTGCGATTCGCGTAGCCCAGCCGGAAGTGCTCGATCAGCTCCATGCTCCCAAGACCCCGTTTCTCCAGGTATTCCAGCGCCTCGGGACTCGATTTCAGCGTCGTGTGGTAAAAATCGATCACCTGATCGAGTAATTCTTGATCGCCGGTGGCGAGCGAGAAGGACTGCGTGGTTCGCAGTTTGCCGGCTGAGAGTTTGCCGGTCGCCGTCGGCGCCGCATTCGCCGAGGGTGCAACGGCTAAGGCGGGATGCTGTTTGCCCAAGAGTTCGCACGCGTGCCGGAAGCTCACTTTGTGCATCCGCATCACCCAGTCGATCACGCTGCCACCGGCGTCGCAGCCAAAGCAGTGCCAGAGATTGGTTTTCGGGGAGATGATGCAGCTCGGGGTATCGTCCCCCTCGTGCCACGGACAGCGGCAGGCCAGGTCCTTGCCCTGCGAGATGAGTTTCACGCCTTGNNGCGCCTCGATCAGCCGCGCCAGGCTCACCTCGCGCTTCAACCGCTCCAACGCCTCGTCCGGTATGCGTGCCATGCCGTGCCTCCAATAACCGGGGTAGCCCAAAACCTGTCAAGTACCCCGGCAACAAAATAACTCAGACGCAGACTACGCCATATTGGCGTATAGTCAACGGCGTTCCGCATAGGAGGCTTAAAGTCATGACTACTTCATTCGCGATCGCACTCGGTGCCGCCAGCCCCATGACCCAGGACGAGAAGGTGTTTTTCCAGCAGCTCGGCGCGCGCATCGCCGCCCTGCGCAAGGATCAGGGCATGACTCAGGTGCAGCTCGCGGAGATTCTCCGGCTCACCCAGCAGATGATCGCCTCCTACGAGGTCGGCCGCCGACGTGTGCCGGTTTCGCTCTTACCGCAAATCGCCGAGACGCTCGCCGTCTCGCTCGAGGAACTCATTGGCAAAAAGGACGTGCAGCCCGCCAAGCGGGGTCCCGCCCCGAAGTTGCAGCAGCAGATCGAGCGTATCCAGCGTCTGCCGCGCGCCAAGCAGCGTTTCGTCATCGAGATGCTCGACACCGTCCTCGCCCAAGCCAGCCGCTAAAAGCGATTACCGTGGCTCAGGCGAAGCGTTCAGCTCTCGTGCCGGTTCATGACATCACCCGCGCCATCCTCGTCCTGCGCGGCCAGCGCGTGCTCCTGGATGCCGAGCTCGCCAGCCTTTACGGCGTCACCACCAAGCGCCTCAACGAGCAGGTCCGGCGCAACCTCGACCGCTTCCCCGCGGATTTCATGTTTCAGCTCACCGCCGCGGAGGCCACCGCTTTGAGGTCGCAATTTGCGACCTCAAAGCGGTGGCTTCCGCGGCGGTGAGCTGGAACATGAAATCCGCGGGGAAGCGGTCGAGGTTGCGCCGGACCTGCTCGTTGAGGCGCTTGGTGGTGACGCCGTAGAGGCTGGCGAGTTCGACATCCAGGAGCACGCGCTGGCCGCGCAGGACGAGGATGGCGCGGGTGATGTCATGAGCCGGCACGAGAGCTGAACGCTTCGCCTGAGCCACGGTAATCGCTTAGCGGCTGGCTTGGGCGAGGACGGTGTCGAGCATCTCGATGACGAAACGCTGCTTGGCGCGCGGCAGACGCTGGATACGCTCGATCTGCTGCTGCAACTTCGGGGCGGGGCCGCGCTTGGCGGGCTGCACGTCCTTTTTGCCGATGAGTTCCTCGAGCGAGACGGTGAGCGTCTCGGCGATCTGCGGCAGGAGCGAGACCGGCACGCGCCGACGGCCGACTTCGTAGGAGGCAATCATCTGCTGGGTAAGCCCGAGAATCTCGGCGAGCTGCACCTGGGTCATGCTCTGTTCCTTGCGCAGGGCGGCGATGCGCGCGCCGAGCTGCTGGAAAAACACCTTCTCGTCATGGGTCATGGGGCTGGCGGCACTGAGTGCGATCGGGAATGAAGTAACCATGACTTTAAGCCTCCTATGCGGAACGCCGTTGACTATACGCCAAAATGGCGTAGTCTGCGCCAGAGTTATTTTGTTGCCGGGATACTTGACAGGTTTTTGGGCTATCCCGGTTATTGGAGGCACGGCATGGCACGTATCCCGGACGAGGCGCTGGAGCGGTTGAAGCGCGAGGTGAGCCTGGCGCGGCTGATCGAGGCGCACGGCGTGAAACTCATCTCCCAGGGCAAGGACCTGGCCTGCCGCTGCCCCTGGCATGACGGGGACGACACCCCGAGCTGCATCGTCTCGCCGAAGACGAATCTGTGGCACTGCTTTGGCTGCGATGCGGGCGGCAGCGTGATCGACTGGGTGATGCGGATGCACCGGGTGAGCTTCCGGCACGCGTGCGAGCTGTTGGCCAAACAGCATCCCACCTTAGCCGCTTCGACGAACACGCCGACGGTGACCGGTAAACTCTCCGCCGGCAAACTGCGCACCGCACAGTCCTTCTCGCTCGCCGCCGGCGACCAGGAATTACTCGACCAGGTGATCGACTTTTATCACACGACACTGAAAACAAGCCCCGAGGCGCTGGCGTATCTGGAGAAACGGGGTCTTGGGAGCATGGAACTCATCGAGCACTTCCGCCTGGGCTATGCCAATCGCACACTGGCCTACCGGCTCGCCCCGAAGCAATACAAAGCCGGTGCAGAAATGCGAACCGCGTTGCAGCGGGTCGGCATCTTGCGCGACTCGGGCCACGAGCACTTTAACGGTTCGATCGTGGTGCCGTTGTTCGGTGTGAGTGCCGACGGTGCGCCGCGCGTCGTGGTGGGCGCCTATGCGAGAAAATTACTCGACAACCTACGCGCCGGCACGCCGAAACATCTGTACTTGCCTGGTCCGTATCGCGGCGTTTTTAATCGCGAAGGCCTCGCGGGTCAACCCGAAGTCATCCTGTGCGAGGCGCTGATCGATGCGCTCACCTTCTGGGCGGCGGGATATCGCAACGTCACGAGCTGCTACGGCGTCAACGGCATGACGGATGAGTTGATGGGTGCGCTGAAATCCTGCGGCGCTCGGCGTATCTTGATCGCCTTCGATCGCGATGAGGCCGGTGATCGCGGCGCCGAGGCCGTGGCGAAACGGCTTACCGCCGAAGGCATTGACTGCTTCCGGTTGCTGTTCCCGAAGGGCATGGATGCGAATGCCTATGCCTCCGCGGTGAGGCCGGCTGACAAATCCTTGGGCGTGGTGATCCGCAGTGCGCAGTGGTTGGGCCAGGGGATGCCGGCGCTCACGCCCCCGGTGAGTGCGCTCCACGACGAGGCGGTTGCTGAAACCGTCGAGCAGGGAGTCGTCGTTGACCCTGTTCTTCCCTTAGCCGCCTCTTCGTGCGCAGCCGTTGATGTGGGAGTTGAGGTNNTTCGGCGAGCGGCGCTATCGGGTGCGAGGGTTGCCGACGCAGTTGACCGAAGCGCTCAAGGTCAATGTGTTGGTGACGTTGGTTGCTGCGTGCGCTGATGATAAATCCGCATCGCTGGACGGTGCCGCGCTGCATGTCGATACGCTGGATTTATATCAAGCGAAGCAGCGCCAGGTGTTTGCGAAGAGCGCGGCCGGCGAGCTGCGCGTGGAGGAACACATCGTCCAACGCGACCTCGGCCGGCTGCTGCTGAAGCTCGAACAAGTGATCGAGGAACGCGCGAAGGCGGCCGAATCGCCGGTGGTGGCACCGGCGGCGATGACGGCGGCGCAGACCCAAGAGGCGCTTGCGTTCTTGCGCGATGAGCATCTTATCGAGCGAATCATGGCCGATGTCGAACGTGTGGGTCTGGTCGGCGAACCCCATAACGCGCTGGTCGCGTATCTCGCCTGCATCAGCCGCAAACTCAGCGCGCCCTTGGCGGTGTTGATCCAATCGACCAGCGCAGCGGGAAAATCCCTTTTGATGGACACCGTGCTCGCGCTGGTGCCGGCGGAGGACCGCGTGCATTACTCGGCGATGACCGGGCAGTCGCTCTTTTACCTGGGCGAGACGGACTTAAAGCACCGCATCCTCGCGATCGCCGAGGAAGAAGGCGTGCGGCAAGCCGCGTATGCGCTCAAAGTCCTGCAATCGCAAGGAGAGCTGACCATCGCGAGCACGGGGAAAGACCCAGCTACCGGGATGCTGGTGACGCAGCAGTACCGAGTCGAGGGTCCGGTCATGTTGTTCCTGACCACCACCGCGATCGATGTGGACGAGGAGCTGGTCAATCGGTGTCTGGTGCTCACGATCAACGAGAGCCGCGAGCAGACGCGCAGAATCCTGGCGCGCCAGCGATCGGGGCGCACGCTCGCGGGGCTTGTCGCCACCAGCGACGCCGAATCGATCCGAAAGCTACACCAAAATGCGCAACGCCTATTAAGGCCGCTCGCAGTTGTGAACCCGTACGCCGAGGACTTGACGTTCCTGGACGATCGCACGCGCATGCGGCGCGATCATGCGAAATATCTGACGCTGATCGAGGCGATTACGTTGCTCCGCCAGCACCAGCGCGAAATTAAAACGCTGCGCCAGGCCGGCGCCGTGATCGAGTATATCGAAGTGACGCTGGAGGACATCGCGCTCGCCAACCGGCTCGCGCATGAGGTCTTGGGCCGCAGCCTCGATGAGCTGCCGCCGCAGACCCGCCGGGTGCTTGGAATGATCGAGACCTTTGTTGCTGAATGCATGCAGCAAAGCGCGATCCTACGCGCTGATGTGCGGTTCACCCGCCGTGAACTGAGAAACCGCTGCGGGATGAGCGATGCGGCGATCCGCGTGCACTTGGAGCGCCTGGTGGCGATGGAGTATGTGCGCTTGGTCGCGGGCAAGAACGGCCAGCGGTTCGAGTATGAGCTCTTGTTCGATGGCGATCTGAATACCTCGGCACCGCAGCGCATGGGACTGATCGAGGTGGAGGCGCTGCGAGCCGCGCACCCTGAATCCTCCTCTACGACGCCGACCTCGCACGGTCAGACACCCCACCTTGCACCCGGCTTGCAGAGGGCTCGCACCGCCCTCGTAGGTACCTCGCAGAGTCAGGAATCTCTCGAAAACCCTGGAGAAATAACGGCCCGAAGCGAAATCGACGATATCGAGTCTGAAATCGCACGCCGTGGGTCGGCTTCGATGAACGGTCATAGTCGTAGTGTCTCGCGCGCGCCTGTATTATCTTCCCTTTTAGCCGCTGATCGAGACTCCGTCACCGCGGCGGCGAGCGCGGGGTAAGGCGTGGGGCGTCCCTCATCGGCCGGTCGAGCGGCGCTCAGGGTGTCCAGCGATCCACAAGGGCTTGCCGCCTACGTGCTGCGATATCTCGAATGGTTGCAGGTCCACAACTACGCCGCGCCCACGGTGCAGAACCGGCAGTCCTATCTCGGGGTGTTCGTGGCGTGGTGTTCGGAGCGAGGCCTCGCGACTCCCAGAGAAATAACAAAACCGATCCTGGAACGCTACCAGCGGAGTCTGTACACCCACCGCAAGACCAACGGCGAGCCCTTGACGTTCCGTGCCCAGCACGCGCGGCTGATCCCGGTGCGGGCGTTCTTCAAGTGGTGCGCCAAGCAGAATTATCTGCTCTACAACCCGGCGAGCGAGATCGAGCTGCCGCGGTTGGAGCATCGGTTGCCGAAGCATGTACTCACGACATCCGAGGTCGAGCAGGTGTTGGCCCAGCCGGACACCACCGAACCGATGGGTCTGCGTGATCGAGCGATCTTGGAGACCTTCTACTCGACCGGCATGCGCCGCTCGGAACTGATGGGCCTGGGGCTCTTTGACCTCGATCGCGAGCGCGGCACGGTGATGATCCGCCAGGGCAAGGGCAAGAAAGATCGCATGATCCCCATCGGCGAGCGCGCTCTTCGATGGATCGATCGGTATCAAACTCAAGTAAGGCCAGAGCTGGTGATCGAGAGGGGCAACGCTACGCTGTTCTTGACCCAAGCCGGTGAAGCGTTCACGCCGGATCGGCTGACGCAACTGGTGCGCGGCTACGTGAACGCGGCGGACTTAGGCAAAAGCGGTTCGTGTCATCTCTTGCGCCATACGATGGCGACGTTGATGCTGGAGAACGGCGCCGACATCCGCTACATCCAGGCAATGCTCGGTCACGCCGAACTCTCCACCACGCAAATCTACACGCAGGTGTCGATCCGCAAACTCAAGGAAATCCACAGTGCCACGCATCCAGCGAAAGTGCGCAGCGCCCGCGTGAGCGCTGATGAATCCGCTGCCGTCGTTGCGGCGCCGGCCGCTACCGCCGATGACATCCTCGCTGCCTTAGCCGCGGAAGCCGACGAAGAACTCGATGNNATGCTGAGAGTTTATGCGCAGTTGGCCGCCGCATCGGCACCGCTCATCGAGGCTCGATCCGTCTGGCGCCGGCGGCCAACTGTCCGCCGCTGTCGTGGCCGCATAATCTGCACTATGTTGAAATGCCCGCCGCACGGGGCTGCGCCCCGCGCGGTGGCCGCTTCGCGTCTTCTCTGATCGCGTCGATCGCTCCTGACAATACTGCGAAACTTTAGCCGCGGACTCACTGCAGACCGCAGCTTCGCGCCTGCTTCCCTTAGCCGCCTTCTTCACTTGCTGGAATCCGCACGACGCGGGACACTGCCCCTATGCTGAAAAACGCACATCGGGGTTCACCGCGACCCGCAGCCACCGCCTCAGAGAAAAGCCGCGGCTAAGTGATGATGGCATCAGGGGAAATCCGCCTCTCCTCTATGACGATGCGTCGGATGCCGGTGTTGGCGCAAAGTCAGTCGAGTGACCTTTATCCCGCATTGAACGATCCCGATTATTTCAGTCCAGCGGCGGCTGCGGGATCAGACTCCTCAGCACAAAGTAGTGTGAGTGGGAACATCGGTAATATCGGTGGCTTCATGAATTCTGGTTCTAACTTCGTCAATGCGGCAGAAGGGTTTGTCGCGTCAGCGACCGCGATAGGCGCGGGGACGGGTGCCCTGTACGCATATGGAGAATTAGCGACTGTAACCACGACCGGAGTAGGTGTGGATTTCGGTGGCAGCGTTTTGTTAGGCTTAGGCGCAGTTTCTGATGTCGGAGGTATGGCATTTGTCGGATCATCCCTTGGCGCTGGTGGAGGAATTGCTCTGTTGCCAGCGTTCGGCATTGGATGGGGTATCGGTACGCTTCTTAACCCATACGTTCAGCCAATCATTAGCTCGTGGTATGGTTACTAAGGCTCCCTGTTCGGTGCAACATAGTGGAATTCGTGCTGTGCTGCGGTACAGATTTGCATACAACAATTGGTTCGGCGAGAGTTCTTGCTCCTAGCGGGGTAGAGATGAATAGATCCAACCGCCAAGGATTCAGTGCGGGACCCATTGACCGTTTCATGCGCCTACCGCACGCCGATTTTATTCTAGCGGCGATAGCATTCAGTCTGTGTTCAGCGATGATCCTGAATTCTAGCGGTATTCACGTGAATGGATCGGATTTTCGGCATGTCATAAGCACCCGATGGAAGTTCATCGTTATTTTCTCCTTGATCTTCGCTGTTGGCGGCTGGTGGACCGCTCGCACTTGGCGACACTTGTGGCGATGTGGTCGCAGCGCGTGGGAAAGACTCGTATATGATTTTGGCGTCAGGCTATTTGGGTTCTCAACGGCAATTAGCATAATAGTCATCGTTAGCTGGCTCGGCTCGACCGCCGATTCCGGCACTCTGTTCGGCCCAATGATGATTCTTGGCGCGCTTGCAGGTGTTTTCTTTGGTGTTCCCGTCGCACTGCACTTGGGATATTTTTGGGGGAGCATTTTTGCGGCGATTGTGAACGCTGAGCATGATTCGAAACTGGAAATTGGTGAACCGCCACATTTGCCGTAGATCTGTTTCGAGAGGCGCAAAGTCAGACGAGTGATCCTTACCCCGCGTTAAATAATCCCAATTATTTCAGTGTTTCAGGTGGATTGACATTTCAGCTTGGTGTAAGTATTTCTGGCGACTTTTTCGGAGCGAGCGGTGTTGCAGCCGTTGGAATCGCAGTAGATAGTTCCGGCAATGCTGCGCTTTACGGGGAATGGGGCGGCGGCGTTGCAACGAGTCCCGATGGCTCAGTGAATATTGTTGGCCACATCTCAGATGCGCCTACTGTCAATGACTTGAGCGGCCCATTTGTGAACGTGAGCTCTGGAGGAGGATGGGGATACCATGCAACTGGTGACGGATTCTATGGAACTGGTCAGCAAGGGCAACCGGTTCTAGGGACAGGTTTCTCGGTTGGAGCTGGTGCGGGAGGCGCGTCGTCTGTCACGTACACCACGACGGCAGTCAGTCCGTCGGTCAACGTTTGGAATTCGTTTTGGAATACGTTTTTTTCCGTAGCCTGCGGGTGGGCTATATGTGGCTTTTGAACAAGTCGACGATCAATGTTTGGAGATTCTTGGCTTTAGCTCTCAAAGGTTGCGTATTCGTCTTTTTGGGTTTTTGGGTTTTATTGCTTAGCACGATATGTTCGTCGCCTCGTTTCCCGGTCGCCGCCACAGGCAATACCGTCTCCTACAACTGTCACGGTTCGATCGTCTTTATCACTTCGCTTCAACATGCATTGCTCATGTGGCTCATTCCGGCGCTAGTTGTCGCTGGGGTTTGCGGAATCGCTGCCACCAAGAGGGCTAAGCGGCCTTTGAAAGACGACAATTCCGAATCCGGTTAAGCGACGAATTGATGCCTGCTGACAGGTGTCGGGAGCGCGGCCCCGGAGCTTCTCGCTAGAGTGTTGGTTGAAGCAATCGATGATTACCGGCAGGGCGTTGGCGAGGTTGATGCAGTCCTCGCGCACCTGGAGCCGGATGGGTGAGTGCGAGGCCGAACCGCAAGGTGCGGTCCCACGCGTCCGTAAACTCCTGGTTGTAGTCGTTCACCGGAAATCCCATCCTCGGCGGTCGTGGCAAGCTTGGTGGCGATGGTACCGCTGGATGGAGAGGGGGTCGCGGGCACCGGGCGGCCCGGCGGTGGTGGCGTCGGTGGAGACGGCAGCCGGTGGGGCGGGCATCTTCCCCTTTAGCCGCTCTCTTGGGGTTGGCGAGGAGGCCCTGGTAGGGTCACACCTCACGCATCCGCGATCGATAGATCGATAGATCGATAGAGCGAGCCGCCAAGTGTTGCTGCATTCGGCAGTCATTGGAGGCGTGGTGCAGGATAGCCTGCGGCTTACGTTGAGGGCCAAATTGGCCCAAAAGCAGTTCTCAGAGACCGCTCTCGGCGACTCGTGCAAGGGGCGCGATGGCTGAGCCGAGGCGCTTCGGCCCGGAATCGGCGCTCGGCGAAAGCGTGAAGCGGCGACATGACGGTCAGCACCCCGATGGCTGCGGGCTGGCGGCAGCGGTGAGGTCGGAGTCCCGGTCGGGCGCGGTGGCTTGGGCGGTGCATCCCCCCTTCGGCTCTCGGGTTCCCGGGGAGCAATAGTAGGGTCACACGCGACGCGTCCATCAATGGCGGCCAATCGACCACGAGGAGTTCGGCAGCCGAACTTTTGTGCGATGTGGTTTGGTACGTGCGTACGTGATGAATCAGATTGCTGGCATTTTTGGGTCTAGATTTTGTGATGGCAGGATAGGCTAGCGCCAGCAATCTGATCCAAGTTGGGCCATCGGGCTTTGCGGCGCCGCTACGACTTCTCGGTGAGATCAGCGGTGAAGCCGATGGGCCGGCGCTTGGGCGGCGGCGGGTTCATGAGTTGTCGGATGGCCGAGAGCATGGCGGCGATGGCATCGTCGTGCGTGGCAAGCTTCTTCTCGATGCGCGCTT
>PKXS01000128.1:0-268 GCA_003132425.1 Gammaproteobacteria bacterium
TTTTGCCGAGCGCCGGCGCCTGTTTCGGTTGCCGCGCTCGAGCTGGGATGACTACGAGCGGCGCCGGATTTCGCGCGGCGGCGGCGTATTCCCGCGGGCTGCAAAATCGATCACGCTCTCAAGCGAGGCGCAGGTGATGCTCGGCATGGCAAACGCCGCCGCGCCGCCCAACGAGATCATCCGCGCCATCCTGCGCATGCGCGTCGACCTCTTCTGGAACGGCGGCATTGGCACGTACGTCAAAGCAACTCAGGAGAGCAACGGCGAG
>PKXS01000128.1:286-24502 GCA_003132425.1 Gammaproteobacteria bacterium
CAGCAATGATGGTGTACGCGTGAACGGTGCGGAGCTTGCGACGCGGGTGGTCGGCGAAGGCGGCAATCTCGGCCTTTCGCAGCGCGGCCGGATCGAATATGCGCTCGCCGGCGGTCGGCTGAACACCGACTNNTCGACAACTCGGGGGGCGTCAACACCTCGGACGTCGAGGTCAACATCAAGATTCTGCTGAATCCGCTGGTCGCGGCCGGCAGCCTGACGCGCGCCCGGCGCAACCAGATACTCGCCGGCATGAAGAACGAGGTGGCCGCGCTGGTGCTGCGCAACAACTACCTGCAATCCCAAGCCATCAGCACCCTCGAGCTGCACTCCGGCACGCGCCTCCCCGAATACTCGCAGCTCATGCACTCTCTAGAGCGTGCGAATGAGTTGAGCCGCGCGCTCGAGTTCCTGCCCAACGACGAGGAGCTTGCGGAACGGCGCAAGAAAAGCCTCGGCCTCACGCGCCCGGAGCTTGCGGTGCTGCTGTCCTACAGCAAGATCTGGCTCAGCAAGCACCTGCTCGAGTCCAATGTGCCGGCCGACCCGTACCTGTCGCTCGAGCTCAAGCGCTATTTCCCGGACCCGGTGCGCACGCGCTTTGCGCGCGCGATCAGCCGTCATCGGCTGCGGCGCGAAATCATCGCGATGGCCACCACCAACAGCCTCGTCAATCGCATGGGGGCGACGTTTGTGGCACGCGCGCAGGATGATACGGGCGCAGCGCCTGCAAGGATTGCATGCGCCTATACCGCGGCGCGCGAAATCTTCGATATGCGCGACCTGTGGGCGCAGATCGAGGCGCTCGATAACCGCATACCGGCGGCGGTTCAGTACACGGCGATGTTTCAAACGACGCGGCTGCTGCGGCATATGAGCTATTGGCTGTTGGAGAACCTGCGGGGCGATCTGGATATCGAGCGCGCGGTACGGCGCTATGCCGCCCAAGTGGCGGAGCTGTTCGGCAAGTTCGGCGAAGTTCTCAGCGTTACCGAGCAAGCGCGCATCGGCGCCCAGCGCTCGCGGCTCATCGAGCAGCGCGTGCCTGAACAGCTTGCCGCGCGCATCGCCTCGCTCGAGGCGCTGCATTGCGCCTTGGACCTGGTCGAAGTCGCCACGGCCTCCCGCATCGACATCGGCTACGCGGCGAAAGCTTATTTCGATCTTGGCGAACGCATCGGTCTTACATGGATCAAGGAACAAATCGAGACCCTGGGCGCCGACGGACACTGGCAGGCTGTTGCGCGCGGTACCCTGCGCGACAATCTGTACGCTCTACAACGCAACATTACCGGCGCCGTATTGGCGTGCAAGGGCCGGGACCCGGCTGCGCGCGTCGACCAATGGATGGTGCGCCGTGCCGCACCGGTAGAGTCCCTGAAGCGAATCGTCGTCGATCTGCGAACCGGCGCGGCGCCGGATTTCGCGACCCTGTCGGTGGCGCTGCAAGCCGTGCGGCGCCTCGCGCAAGACTGACCGTGATGGCGCAGATGCTACCGCCCGTCAATTTCGGCAGGGAGTATCTGCAGAATCGCATCGCGACGGAATTCAGCCTTGCGAGGCATATCGGCATCGTCGTCGACTCGGCGGACGAGACCGGCGTAGTGCTTCGCGCGCCGCTCGCTCCCAATTCCAATGACAAGGGTACCGCGTTCGGCGGCAGTTTGTTCGCGCTCGCCGTGCTGACCGGTTGGGCCTGGGTTGCCCGCTATCTCGCGGCCCACGAGCTCGCGGCGGATGCCGTCATTCAGGAATCCACCATCCGCTATCTGGTGCCGGTCAAGGGCGAGTTTCGCGCAAGTCTCGCGGCGCCATCATGCGCGCAGATAGAGAAATTTCGTAAAATGCTGCAGCGTGCGGGCCGCGGGCGCATTCGGCTACGGGTCGACATTCACTGTGGGCACGCCTTGGCGACGCACTTTGAAGGCGTATTCGCGGCGGCCATCCGATGATCTAGCCCTGCGGGGATTGGAGTATTCAACGTGCCCGGAAAATTGATTTTGGTTCGTCACGGACAAAGCACCTGGAACGTCGAGAATTTGTTCACTGGCTGGCACGACGTCGACTTGAGCGAGCGGGGCCGGCAGGAAGCCGTGCTTGCGGGGCGCGAATTGCTCGCCGAAAAGATCGAACCGAACATTGCGTTCACGTCCGTGCTGAAACGCGCGATCCGCACAGTATGGCTGATGCTCGACGCGACCGATCGCATGTGGATCCCGGTGAAACGTAGTTGGCGTCTCAATGAGCGCCACTACGGCGCGCTGCAGGGCAAAAACAAGGCCCAGACCCGCGAGGAGTTCGGCGACGAGCAGTTCATGCTCTGGCGCCGCAGTTACGACGTCCCCCCTCCCGCCTTGGGTTTGGACGATCCGCGGCATCCGCGTTTCGATCCACGCTATGCCGAGATTAGTCCGAGCTTACTGCCCGGCGCGGAGTCCTTGAAGGACACGTTGGCTCGCGTTCTGCCCTATTGGGAATCGCGCATAGTCCCCGAGCTGCGTGCCGGCAAGAACGTACTTCTCGTCGCGCACGGCAATTCACTGCGCGCCTTGGTCAAAATGCTCGACGGCATGTCCGAGGCNNCGAGCAACTACTGCCCAGGAGCCGCCGTTTTCTCGCCGATCCCGGCGCGGTCGCGGCCGCGCAGGATGCGGTGCGCCGGCAAACGGAGAAGAACTAGCAAACCTTCGGCGTCAACTGTCCGGCGCAACGGTGACCTTAAGGCCGCTGAGGTTCTCGGTGAAATCGACTTGGCAAGACAGTCGAGATGTGGATTCCTTGAAATCGGGGATCTCCCTCAGCAGCTCCAATTCATCGCTCTGCGCCTTCGGTAGGCGGTCGACCCAGCTTTGATCGACATAGACATGGCAGGTGGCGCAGGAGCAAAGACCCCCGCAAATCGCGGCTACACCGTAGTCGAGCTCACGCAGAATCTCCATGACCTTCAGACCGGGCTTTGCCTCGACGTCGTGCTCTTTCCCATCCCGGTCCACTACGATCATCCGCGCCATTCAGTCCTCCGCCAACGAATTCCCCCGGGTTCCGCCGGGTCGCATAGTGTGCCGGAACTTGACCTACTCGACTACCGGGTGCTTGACGAAGCGGGCCGCAAGCAGATCCATGCGCGCCGAAATGCCTTCGTTTGCGCCATCCGGTCGCTGCTTCAAGTAAAGCTCGCTCCACAGCAGGCAGATGTAGTCGTACAGCGCCGCCAGCACTTGCAGCCGCGACCAGTCATCCGGCGCCGGCGGCTGGCCCGCGTAGCTCGCCAACAGCTCGCGGCGCAGTTCAGGCCCAAGATCGTTGTTCGAACTCCATCCGGCCAGGTCCCAGAGAGGATCGGAAACATGGCAGTACTCCCAATCGAGCGCCACCAAGGACCCATTGCGGTCGATCAGGTTCATGGGATGCAGGTCGCTATGGCAGAGCGCAGGCGTAACGGCCGGAAACTGCGTGAGCGCGGCCAGCAGCGCATCCGCGCGGGTTTGCAAGCCAGGAAGCCGCTTTGAGACCGCGCGGCGCCGCGCCAATGCATCGCGATAGTGGTCTATCCACGCGCCAGGACTCATCGTGCGTGCCGGCGACGGTGCCGGCAGCGTCTGAATACGGCGCGCCAGGAGTCCGATTCTTAAGATGTTATCGTGGCCTTGCGCTTCCTGCGGCGTCCACGAGCGGCCCACGGCCCAGCGCGCGACCAGAATGCCGGCGAGCGGATCGCAGTACTCGATGATGGGCGCAAGACCCGCGGCTGCGGCGATTTCCAGCACCCGCGATTCCCATGCACGGTCGAGACCTAGGTCCCGCGAATTCGCCGCGGCAACTCGCAGCACATACAGGCGCCCGTCGCGCCGGACCCGATAGCTATCATTGACGAGCCCGCTCCCTAAGCGATGAATATCCAATGCTCCGTTGCCCGGCACGGCGCGTGCCGCGAGACTTGCGAGTTCACCGGACCGCATGTTGCGCCGCCGGCAGGCTACGGCGCCATTCCCGCATGCCGATCACGATCAAAACCAAGTACGACGCGTATAGCAGCATCGTCAAATACAGACCTTTGGTGAAGTACAAACACAGGCTGATCGAATCGATGATCAGCCACCAATGCCAGTTTTCGTAGACCTTGCGCGCCACCAGAAAGGTGGCGAACACGCTCGCCCAAGTGACCATCGAATCCAGAAACGGCCATGCGGCCGGCGTGTAGCGCCGCAGGAAGTACCAGCTCACGGCCGAGAATCCGATGACGCCCAGCAAGCCCGCAGCATGCCGTCCCACGGACCAACGGCAGACCGCAAGGCCCGCGCCGCCTCTTCCCTGTTGCCATTGCCAAAAGCCGTACACCGCCATGACGGCGTAGAAAGCGTTCAATACGGACTCCATGTACAACCGCGCCCCGAAGAACACCCACACATACAGGCAAGAGCTGAGGAACGCGGCCGCCCAGCAACTGAGCTTCTGCGGTATGGCCAGCAATACATACAGCACCGCAAGCACGGCAGCGGCGACTTCGATCCAACTCGTCGTGCGCCAAGCACCGATGAGCTGGACCGAAAGCTCGTGGATCACGGCGGGCCTAGGCCGGGCAGCACCTTCATGACGAATACCAGCTGCGGGGCCCCTGCGGCAGAGCGGGCGATCTCTTCGGCAAGAATCGCCAGCACTCGATCGAGTGCGCCCCATATCTGCGTCGATAATGAATTGGTGCGTACCACCAGTTCCGGATACGTGTTCAAGCGGTCGATAAAGGCCTGGATTCGCGACAAGTAGTCGCTGTTCAGGGGATACATGCTAATTTCGACCGCTGCGCGCATCGCCATAGATTTACCTGCTCCCTACGCCGGTACTAACCGGGTCAGGTTCAACGGGTTCGCAGGGCGATCGGATATTCGACGTCCCGCGTCTCAGGTCCCCTAAGGACCACCCCAAGGTTCACAGAAGTGTAGCCTGGCGCACGGATGCGTGCAAAACTGTGCGGATAGGCTGCGGAGACACGCTTGCGAATATTCCAAGTAGACGCATTCACGCGCACTCGCTTTACCGGCAACCCAGCCACCATAATCCTCGACGCGGACGGGCAAAGCGATTCCGTATTGATGTCCATCGCGCGTGAGTTCCCGCACACCGAGGTTGCGTTCGTATTCGCCGCCAGTGGACCGGACCACGACGTACGGCTGCGTTTCTTCAATGCGCGCAAGGAAGTCCCCTTTGTAGGACATGCCACCGTGGCGGCGCATGCGGCGCTGCTGGCCCTCGGGCGCCGCAGTACGGGCATATGCCGGCAGCATTCCGGCACCGGGGTGATCGAGGTCTCGGCGCGAGAGGATCAAATAGAGTTTCGGCAGACGCTGCCGGAGCTCGATAGTCCGTTGCCGTTCAAAACCACGCTTCGAGTCGCCGAGGCCCTGCGGCTGCCGGCAACGCAATTGCATGAAATCATGCCGGCGCGGATCGCGAGCAAGGGGAGCGCCCGTCTGCTCGTGCCGATCGCGGATGCCCGCAGCCTGGATGCGCTTGCACCGAATTTTGACACACTGGTGTCGATCGGCAGCGAGCTGGGCGTGGACGGATTCTTCATTTTCGCCTTGAATCGCGGCTCCGAGGAGTTGTCGACGGAATCACGCATGTTCTGTCCCGCCCTCGGCATTGCGGAGGACCCAGTCAGCGGCAATGCGCACGCCATGCTCGCCGCCTACCTCTGGGAACTCGGTCATTTCGGAAAAAACTCGACGGCCTTCACCGGTTACCAAGGCCAGCAGATGCAGCGGCCCGGACAGGTCAGCGTGAAACTCGAGATCAACGAAGGAAGCTTGGCTGCCGCGCACATCGGCGGCTGCGCAGTTATCGTCAGCGAAGGAACCTTGGCTCTTTAACAATAACCTTGCCTCTATGGCAATAAAAAGGGGCGAGAGGCCGGCCTCGCCGGCGCGCTCGCCCCTCTGGCTCTACGATCAGAGATCTTATTGCGCGGCGGCGGCCGGTGCCGCGGGCGCTATCTTCAAAGTGCTATCCAGAGCGTCGATCTTGCCTTTGACATCCTTCGCGGCGGTCACTGCCTCGTCCAGGTTGCCTGACGCAAACGCCGCCTGCGCCTTGGACCAGAGCGAAGTCGTGTCAGCCAAGCTGCTCTTCGCCGCGGCCAGATCGATTCCCTTGGCAGCGCTCCTGTTAGATTTCTTGCTCAAGAAATCAATGCGACTCTGAATTGCCGTCGCGGCCGCGGGCAATGAACTCGACAGGCTGCTCCACTCGTCGTTGAGTGCCTTCATGGCTTCGTCTTTCTTCGCGGCGGCGGCGGCGGCCAATCCCGAGGCCGCGCTCATGACGGCCGGGGCTCCCGTAACAACCGCCGAGTAGTCCTGCTTGTCAAAAGACGCTTTTAAGTCGGCCAGCTTGCTCTGCACGTCGCTAAGCTGATCCGGCACGTATTTCTGCGCTTCGCCGGAAGCTGCGGTGACGGTCGATTCGATGCCCGCGATAAGTTTCTGGGCAGGTTCTTTCTGGCTGCCGCAAGCTGCCAACATGACTCCCGCGATGGAAATCAGTGCGTACTTGCTGACACGCTGAATCAATGACATAGAGGAACTCCTTATGAGGGGATAACGGACGTCGGTTAAGAACGCGTGGGGCTATTCTAGCTCAATTCGCGCCGCGCGCGCTCCAGCCACTCCGCCTGCGCTCTGCGATAATGCGACGGGCCCAATTTGGCGCCGTCCAACAGATCCTGGAACATGCGGCGCGCATCCTCGAGCTTTCCGCGCCGAGTGCCTATTGTAGCGAAATCAACTTCTGCGCTTAGGTGTTGGAGCTCCTATAGGCTCCTAACGCTGCGCTATGCGAATTCGCCGCTCCACTTCGCCGCATTTCGACCAACCGATGTTCGATAGCGAATACCCGAGAATGCGCTGCGAGCGAGCGTCGACGGTCACTTCCATCTCGCAGCCGTGGAAACCGGCCGGCGCGCCGGCCGGCGTTTGCGGGAGAAACCACACATAGAGCAGTTTCGTCGGCGTCGTGTCGATTTTCCGCGGCTCGCCGAAGGCCTCTTGCAGCCGGCTGATGGGCTTGCCGACGTTATCCGCCGCAATCCGCGGTATCGGCCGCACCGCATATCCGGAGCCGCCGCATCCGGCCAATGTCAATGCGCCCACCGATAATGCGGTGACAATCATACGCGACATATTCCGATCCCCGTCCTGTGCCAAGCCACGGGGTATTTATGCCGCCTGCGCCGGTTCCTGCCGTCGACTCAGTCCGCAGAATATGCATCTGTGAGGTACGCGCGCCGCTTATGTAAACGCAACCCATGCGTCATGCCGCGCGGCAGATCCTCAACGTGATGTGCGGCGACGATTACCGTCAACCGCTGCTTCATCAATCGTTCGAGCAGGCGCTTCATCGCCGCGCGTTGCCGAGGATCGAGACCAGTGAAAGGTTCGTCCAGCAACAGGATGCGCGCGTCGGCGGCGAGGGCGCGCGCAATGAGCGCCCGGCGCAGTTCTCCGTACGACAATTCTCGCGGCCGGCGCTTGGCGGCCGACTGCAAGGCGAAAAACTTGAGCCAGCGCAATGCAATTCGGCGATCCTGCAGGCCCGGTGCATCGGCCAGGCCGATGCTCGCGTAACGCCCGCTGACAACCAGTTCCAAAACGCTGACGTCGGCGGAATAATCGGATTGCAGCTCCGGCGAGACGTAACCGACCTGCCGCTTCCAATCCCCGATCGGCGTGCCCGGAGGGAAACCGCTACGCTCGATACTGCCGCCCAACGCAGGCGACAGATCGCCGTAGAGCAATTTCAAAAAACTGGATTTGCCGGCGCCATTTGCGCCGAATATCGCCCAGTGCTCGCCCGCCCGCAGTTCCCAATTCACCTCGCGCAATACCGGCCGATAATCGACGTACAAATCGGCCCGCCTTAGCCGCACCAGGATCCTGGCGCCCGGAACTCGCCGCGCGCGTACCCGCGGCAGCCGCGGCCGCTCGCCGGCCGCGCCGATGAGCCGCTGAATATCCCCGCGGCGCACGCCCTTGATCGAGCGCAGCCGGCCGTCCTTCAGTTCGATCACGCGGCTGGTTCCGCGCGGGACATCGGCGGCGCGATGCGCGGCCGCAATCCACGATTGGCCGCGGCGCCGCGCGGCATCGAGAATTGCATCGATGCGCCGGCGGTAGTCTGCGTCCAATCCATTGTAAAACTCGTCGAGCAACAGCCAGTCCGGGTCCTGCGCCAACGCGCGCGCCAGCAACGCCACGCGCCTCTCGCCGTACGACAATGACAGGAACTTACGCGTCGCCTGATGCTTCAAGCCGCAGGCCGACAATATACCGGCAACTTTCTTGCGCTCTTCGGCCCCAATCGGTTCCAGCAACAAGTCCGTCCGATGCACTCCGGTGGCAAGCAAGTCGCGCACGCTTAGATTCCATCCGTATCGCGCGTATTTGTCTTGCTGCTCGGCACCCACGTAGGCTACGCGGCGTTTTGCCTCAATCAGATGGATATGGCGGCGACCCACTCGGAAGCTACGCCGTTCGCGTCCGGTGGGAGTGGGCCAGACATCGGCGCTCAGCAGCTTGAGCAATTGAGTCTTGCCTGCGCCGTTGCTGCCGATCAATGCCCATCGTTCGCCGGGCTTCAGGCGCAGGGAAATGTCCTGCAATACCCACCTGTCGCCGCGCCGCACGCTCACCGCATGCAGCGACACCGCAAGCCTGCCGCTCATGAGCCGGTGCGCCGCCAGAGGCCGTCGTTTTCCCTCACGCGGCCTTCGCGGGCGAGCTTGATTAAATGCGCCTCCAGGGTCAGCCGCGCCCAACTATGGCGTTCCGCAGGCACATCGTCGTACACCGCTGTCGTCAGACCATCGAGCGTCGCGCCGGTCATCTCGCCCAGCCGGCGCAGTACTTTATCCTCGCGCGCCATGCGGTGCGCGCGCAATAGCTCGAGCATTTTCTTGCCATTCTGCATAATTGCGCCATGCCCCGGAGCGATGCGATCGAAATCGTACGCGGCCAGCTTGTCGATGGAATTCAAGTAAGCCGACATATCGCCGTCCGGCGGTAAAATGACCGGCGAAACACCTTCCAGCACGTGATCGCCGGTGAACAGCAGGCGCTCGACGTCGAGCAAGTAGCACACGCAATTGGAGGCGTGCCCGGGCGTGTGAATGGCAATCAAACTGCAATCGCCGAGCATCAAGCGCTCGCCGTCGCCGGGCAGTTTGGCGGGCTGAAAGCTTGCGTCTTGGCGCCCATCGCTCGGCGGCGGCAATCCGATCAGCGGCGCGCCGGCTCGACGGGCGAGTTCGGCGGCAAGCGGCGAGTGATCGCGGTGCGTGTGCGTGACGATCACCCAACGGATCCGGTTCTGCGCAGCGCTCAAGATGACCTGCAAGTGCCGCGCGTCCGCAGGACCCGGATCCAGGACTGCGATCTCGCGAACTCCCAACAGGTATGTGTTCGTGCCTGGTCCGGTCATGAGGCCCGCGTTGCCCGCAACAATGCGGCGCACTCCCGGCGCCAAGGACACGCACTTGCCGGGACTCAATTGCGATCTATCTTCCATTCAATGATCTCCGTCTCATTCTGACATAGTTGCGGTGACCGACGGAGCGGCTACACTTAAGGGGCCATGTCGAACTCGCCGAACGCCAGAAGAATAGGTGAACCGCTGCCTTGGGAGTCGCTGGCGCGTCCGGATCCCGAACAATGCCAACGATTCTTGGCCGAATCGCTGTCGCTACTGCTGGCGGACTTGCTGCGCTCGGTGCTGTCCGACGCCAGCCCGGCTGCGCCGGCCGAGGAATCCGCCGTCGAACGCTATCGCAGTCTCGCGGACACGCTCGCGGATGGGGAATCGCGGCGGCGCGCCAATACCGCAGGAATCACCCGTGTGGGCCTGGCGAAGCGCTGTGTGACCTGGCTCAAGCTGCTGCTGACCGCGGCACCGAACGCTCAGTCCGTCACGGCCATGCGCGAATTCGTCGATGCACTGGGCCTGTTTCCGGCGCTTTTCGACAGCGAACCGTCCGCGCGTTCGCGGCGCGCGCGTCTCACCTGGCTGCTCACTCACGACCGGCGGCTCGATGCCAGCACGCGGGAAGCCGCTACCGCCCTGATTGAAGCCTGCGAGCACCTCGGGGCCTTGCTCTGGCCCGACGCCGAAACAGCCTGACGTAGTTCCTATCTCCGTGGTTGATTCGGCGTATAATATGGGGTTTCGCCGTTCATGTGCCTGCCGGAGTATTTGATGCAGACGTGCACCCCACCCGAAGCTGAAGGCAACTCCCCCGAAACGGAACAGTCGGCGGGCCTTTCGCCCGACAAGTCGCGTTTTAAGTTCCAGAAATTGTTGCAGCCGTTTACGGTGCAGCGCGGCATTGCAACGCCCATCATCTGGTTTTTCCTTGATTGGTTAGTGCTCGCCGTGGCGGTCGCCAGTCTGCTGTTCGTTGAGACTTGGTGGGTCAAGTTATTTGCCTCGCTGGTGGCCGCGGTTTGGATTGCCCGTTTATTCGTCATCGGGCATGACGCATGCCACGGGTCTTACACGCCCAATAAGACGCTCAATAAATGGATCGGCAGAATTGCGTTTCTGCCGTCGCTGACGCCTTATAGCTTGTGGGAAATCGGCCATAACCTCGCACACCACGGCTTCACCAATCTGAAGGGCCGTGATTACGTATGGACCCCCTATTCGCCGAACGAGTTCGCGCGCCTGCCGTGGGTCCGGCGCCAGATGGAGCGCATTTACCGCAGCGGCGTCGGCCAAGGCGTCTACTACATGATCGAAATGTGGTGGAAGAAACTGTTTTTCCCGGGGCGCAAGCACGTCAGCACCCGGCGTACGAGTTACACCTGGGATAGTCTATTGGTGTCAGGATTCGCGATCCTTTGGATCGGCGGACTGATTGTTTGGGGCGTGTATAGCGGCCGATCGATTTGGTCGCTGCTGATATTCGGATTTGCGGTGCCGTTCCTCCTGTGGAATTGCTTGATGGGCTTCGTCATCTACGTGCAGCACACACATCCGCGCGTCGCCTGGTACGAGCGTCGCGACGAATGGAGCGCCAATGCGGGGTATGCCACGACCACCGTGCACGTCAAACTCATTCGACCGCTCGACGGCTTGATTCACTACATCCTCGAGCACGGCGCGCACCACGTTAATATGGGAATCCCGCTTTATCGGCTCAAAGAAGCCCAGGCACGGCTCACCGCGACGCTCGATGAGCGGCTGAATTCAGAGGTGTTCTCTTGGCGTTACTACTGGAATACGGTTAGGCGCTGCAAGCTGTACGATTTCGCACATCATGTGTGGACCGATTTCGACGGCCGCATCACCTCGGAGCCCCTCGTCCTAACCCGCTAGCGCCGACTCGACCCCCGGCTCGCGGCAACCTACAAGCCTGCGGGTTGAATGACCTGGCCGTACATGAATATCGAATTGTCCCACCACGAAGCGCGAGTGATCGGCTGTCTGATCGAGAAGGAAATCACCACGCCCGATCAGTATCCGCTGTCGCTGAATGCGTTGACGAATGCCTGCAATCAGAAAACCAATCGTGAGCCGGTTCTCGAACTGACCGAATCCACTGTGCAGCAAGCGGTGGATTCCCTGATGAAGAAGCATCTGGTGAGCGATAAATCCGCGGGCTACGGCGGCCGCGTCACAAAATATAAGCATCGGTTCTGCAACACGGAATTCGGCCCGCTGAAATTCTCGAAGCAGGAACTCGGCGTTATTTGCGTACTGTTGTTGCGCGGTCCGCAGACGCCGGGCGAGTTGCGCGTGCGCACCAATCGGCTATGCGAGTTTTCCGATGCCGAACAAGTCGAGTCGACTCTCGAGGGGCTGATGAGGCGCGAGGATGGCCCGTTTCTCGCCCGCCTGGCAAGGACAGCGGGCGCGCGCGAATCGCGCTATGCCCATTTGTTTTCGGGAATCATCGAATCAGAGCCGCAAACTGCGCCGTCGGCCGAGTTGCCGGCCGGGGCTTCGAGCCTGAGCCAACGGATCGGCCGCCTCGAGGAGTTGGTGGAACAGCTGCGGGGGGAAATCGATGCGCTCAAGAGCCCGATGCGCTCCTAGTGCGGCGGCTAGTGTGGAACGGACGCGGTCTGTTTGGCGATGCCGTCGCGTTCTTGGATCCATTTATCGAACGCATCGATATCCGCGGGACGCATGCCGTTCGCGGCCGATCGATGGTTCGCAAGCCACTTCTGCATGGCGACCATCAGTTGTTCGGCAAGATTGCGCTCGTGATTGAATAGATCCATATAAGCGCTCTTGGCATCCTCCAATCGATCGACAGCCAAATAAGCCTCGGCTCGATACTCGATGGCCTCGAAATTGTCCGGCTTTAGCACGAGCGCGTGATTGTAGTCGTCAACGGATTCCGCGTAGGCGCCGAGGCGCAAATGCACATAGCCGACGTCGCTCCAGGCGTCGTACATGTCTCCTTTGTTGCTCAGCGCCTCCGTAAATTGGTCCAATGCCTTGTTGAGAGCGTCGTTGGCCTTGTCTAAGTTCTTGGCCTTCTTGTCAGGATTGGGCGCGCTGGCCGACGCTGCCTCGAATTCCTTGGCTCGATTGAGCGATTTCACGCCGGCGGTGAAGGCCTTCTTTGCCGCCACATCCGGTTTCTCCGTTGAAGGTGTAGAGGCAATGCCGGTGTCCTCGCTCGGTGGGTGCATGGGCGACCCACCGGGCGTCTGACCGCCCATTCCGCCGGGCATCTGGCCTCCCGCCATCTGACCTCCTGCCAGCGCGGCGCCGTCAATGCTGAGGGCCGCAATCAGCGCAGCGACACTTATAATCAGCCGCCGCATCGCGGCCTCCGGGCAGATGACTCCGAAATCATATGCAATACTCCGCTCATGTACCGTAACTTTAAGGTCTTACCGCTTATTGCGCTAAGTTTTTTCGCAATGCCGGCGCCGGCGGCCAATCACCCTACCATGGCCGAGGTCTTGTCGGCCTCGCGCCCGTCGGACTGGAGGCCCTTGGATCCGGACAATACCTTGTACGCCGAATTGCCGTCGGGGCGCGTGGTCATCGAATTGGCCCCCGCATTCGCGCCCCTGCACGTCGCCAACATCAAGGCACTGGCGCGTGCCAAGTATTTCGACGGGCTTTCGATCATCCGCGCACAGGACGATTACGTCGTGCAGTGGGGCGACCCTGACAATCTACGCCCGCTGCCGGCCGGCATAGGCAAGCTTGCGCCGGAATTCGATTCGCCGATTTCACGACCCCCGTCGTTCACCCGCCTGCCCGACGGCGATGTCTATGCCCCGGAAGTGGGCTTTTCCAACGGCTTCCCGGCCGCTCGCGCTCCGAAACCGCAGCTCGCGTGGCTTGCGCACTGCTATGCAATGGTGGGGGTGGCGCGCGATCTCGATGTACAAAGCGGCAGCGGCGCGGAACTGTATGTGGTCATCGGCCAAGCGCCGCGCCAGCTGGACCGCAATGTCGCGCTGGTTGGGCGAGTCGTGAAGGGCATGGAATTGCTGTCCAGCCTGCCGCGCGGCGGCGCAGAAATGGGATTCTATGCGCACGCCGAACAGAGAACGCCGATAAAGTCGATCCGAATTGCGGCCGACGTACCCGCCTCGGAGCGCTCCGATCTCGAGGTCATACGTACCGACTCGGCGGCCTTTGCCGCGCTCATCGAGTCGCGCCGTAATCGGCCCGAGGAGTTTTTCAGGGTCCAGGCCGGGCACATCGGCTTGTGCAATGTGCCGATCGCTGTGCGCGAACGGCAACAGTCGGGCTCTCAGTCGCCCTGACGCGACGCAGCCTGGATGCCGATGCGCAATGTGGCGGTGGCAATGCGCACTTCGATGAGGAACAAAAGCAGCGCCGCCGCGAGCGACATCATCGACAGGATGAACATGCAGGCGATGAAGGCCGACAGATCCCACCGCAGGAAGGCATTGACGAACAGCATCATGACCACCAACGCGATGAACAGCGCCGACAAGGTGACGAGCGTAATTGCGGCATTGATATAGCGAGCGCGGCGCGCGAGCACGCCAAGCAGACCGTGCAGGTCCCGCTCGTCGGCTTGGTAGTCAGGGTGGAGCAACCGGTCTTCCATTGCTCGGGCGCGATCGACGATGCGCGCCAGGCGGCTGGTCAGCACATTCAAGGTGACGCCGATAGCGGAAATAAGAAAGATCGGCGTCAGCGCGATTTGAATAAGATGTGCGATGTCGAGCGATTGGACCGTGTAAGTACTCAATCCCGGAATGCCATTCATTGCTTTGCCCCGGCGCACCCGCGCCTAACGCGACGCACAATAACTCTCTTTCCGGCGGGCGATGGACGGCAACCAATAAAAACGCCCCGGCCGCCGTGAAGCGGCCGGAGCGTTATACCAATATTATTACTTGGTTGTCGAAGAAGCGGCCGCGGCAGCCTTCTTCTTCTTGTGGTGGGACTTCTTAGCCTTCGTGGTGGGCTTGGCGGCATCCGTCGCGGGAGCGGCGGCGGCGGGCGCATCGGCAGACGTCGGTGCAGCAGCCTTCGACACGTCGGCAGCCATTGCGCCAGCGGCGAGGCCAAGAGCCAACAAACCAGAGGTAATCAGGGATCCGGACTTATTCATGATGTCTCCAACAGTGATATTGACAAGCGCAGTGGTATTACGAGCGTTTCGAAGAATACGCTGGATCCGCGAAAATCAGCCGAGATGAAGATCATTTCACAAACTTCTGTCTCGCTGTGGAAGCATCAACCGCGCCTAGTTCTTGATTGTTCCCTCACCGCGCATCCTTTCGCTCGCGCGGCTCGAGAGCACATGCCAAATCAGACACGCCACGATGAGGCAGTTGACGATAATCACGCCTACCTTGCCGATATTCGGCCTCTGCAACAGCTCCCAGACTTCCAGCGGGATCAACGAGGCGGTAATGATCGTGGTCAACCATTCTGCCCAACGCAGCCGCATCCATAGCCCAATCCCTTCGACCGCGAAGATCGCCGCATAAGCGAATGTCACGAAACGCAAAGCGTGAATTTGCGGTTCGCTCAATCCGCTGAACCACACAAGTCCCCGTGTTACCAAGTGGTGTTCAAGTCCGTATGGCCGCTGGGCGGCCCACGATAGCAACCTGCCCGAGAGCGAGGCCTCATGGAGGCGTAGTTCACCGTATGCCGCCAACAAGAGAATCAATACCTTGACGAGTTTGTAAAGCGCGATGTAGCGCAGCATCCCAAAGCGCGGTTCCGGCGCGTGGCCTGCTGCGGTACTCATGAAGACTTAAGCCTGACCCGCAGGCGGTTGAAATTTCAAAGTGGCGTCGAGCAACGCCGGGATGTCGAATACCGCCCGTTCATTGTCAAGAACCAAAGGGGCGACGCCCGCCGCTGCAACCAGCGCCGCGGGAACCTGGATGCGGTCGCGCTCGCGAATGACGGTCCAAGTCTCCAATCGCTTGTCCTGAAATGCCAAATTGAGCGCTCCCCAGCGCAGCAGTGCGGCCCGCGCCAGGGGGGTATCCCCGCCCCACTGTCGCTGCGCCAGCAGCATCGCGGAACTGGCGGCAATTTCGCCATGAGGCAGCGTCATGAGATCTTGAATATATTTCACCATCTCATCCGGCGGGACGTGCAAATCCAGGTAGGGGGACACCGTATCAGTCATGGCGGGTACTATATTAGGTCGGATTCTCGAGACTGAACATGGCATTCTCGTCATCATAGGCAAATGCCTCTGCGTAGCGGGCCAAGCTCACAACGGCGCGCAATGTCGCATCGGCCGCCTCTTCGCTCATGAAATCTTCCAACTCGTCGATGAATCGGCTCTTGCGCGCGCTATGCGCCGCGCGCTCATCCAGCACTCTGCGGATATGCGCCGCCAGCGGCACGTAGGTCAGTAAGTGACGCAGGAAAATTCGTTTGCGCTCGTCGCGAGCGGCGTGCGCAAACGCTTTGCCGTCCTCGGTGAGCTTCAGATCGCCTCCCTCGAGTTCGGCAAAACGCAGCATCTGCAGGGACTCCGCGACGGGAAACAGATCATCGATCTCCATCTGCAAATCCGAGGCGATCTCCGGCAGATCCGCCGCACCGTTGAACGGCGGCGCCGCGACCGCCTCCATTAAACCGGCCAGCAAGTTCGAAGACACCTGTGGCAAGACGCTGCCTATCCCCAGACCCGGGAATCGCTCCTGCCGTGCGCCGCCCGTGGTCCCGGCGGGACGCGCGGTCATCTCGACGTAAATTCGCTCGACCAATTCGCGAAAGCTCGGGTCGAGACGGTTACGCGGCTGCGGCAGCGCTATCTTCAGTTCGCTCAAGATTCGCCCGGGATTGCTGCCGAACACCAGAACGCGATCGCACATCAACACCGCTTCTTCGATATTGTGAGTCACTAGAATCACGCCCTTGATGGGCATGCGGCCTTCGGCCCACAAATCCAAGAAATCCGTGCGCAAAGTTTCGGCAGTCAGCACGTCCAGAGCCGAGAACGGCTCGTCCATCAGCAGGATATTAGGGTGCACGACCAGTGCGCGGGCGAAGCCGACGCGTTGCCGCATACCGCCCGAGAGCTCGCGCGGATAGGCTGACTCAAACCCGTCCAAACCGATCAAATCGATCGCGGCAAGTGCGCGCCGGCGAATTTCCGCTCGCGGCATGCGCTGCGCTTCGAGGCCCAGCGCAACGTTCTCAAATACAGTCAGCCACGGGAACAAGGCAAAGCTTTGAAATACCATGGCGATCCCGGCCGCCGGACCGTCAATCGGTTGCCCGAGGTAACTGAGGCTGCCGGCGCTCGGTTCCGATAGTCCCGCGATCAAGCGCAGCAGCGTCGATTTGCCCGAGCCCGATCGCCCCAACAAACCCACGATCTGACCCTCGCGCAAGTCCAGGTTCATGCCTTCCAGCACCAACAGTTCTGCCCCGTCGGGTTTCGGGAAGGACTTGGCCACATCGTTGACTTGCAGTAAGGGGGTGCTGTTCATCGTGAAATCTCGTCAGGTAAGTCGATACTTGCGCTCCGCGTAGTAATACAAAGGCCGCCAAAAGAGCCTGTTGATCACGACAACGAACAGACTCATGATGCCGATGCCTAACACGATGCGGTGAAAATCCCCGGCAGTCGTCGCTTCCGCGATATAAGCGCCGAGCCCTCGCGCTTGAACTTGAGTATCACCCCAACTGGCCAATTCGGCCACGATGGCGGCGTTCCATGAACCGCCCGACGCGGTTATCGCGCCGGTCACGTAGAACGGCAGAATTGCCGGCAGCGCCACCCTGCGCCACCACAGCCAACCCGTCACCTTGAAATTCGCCGCCACGTAGCGCATCTCCGCCGGTATGGCGGAGGCGCCCGCAATCACATTGAACAAGATGTACCACTGGGTACCCAGGATCATCAATGGGCTGAGATAGATGTCCGGATTCAATTTCCAAACGACGATGCCGTACACGGCGATCGGAAACAATAAATTGGCTGGAAATGCGGCCAGGAACTGCGCGATGGGTTGCACGATTTGCGCGGCGCGCGGCCGCATCCCTACCCATACTCCGATGGGCACCCAGACGAGACTGGCCAGGACTATCAAAATGAACACCCTCGCCATCGTGAGCAGCGCCAGGCCGCTCACCTGCAATGCCTCGTGCAGCGAGGTATTCTTGATGAGCACCACGACGATGTGCCACATCCCTAGAACCACAGCCGCCGCCACCAGCAGAACCCACAGTAGGTCGAGGCTGCGCTTCGGCTTCGCGGCCGTCTGCGCCGCCGGCGCATCGGTTCGCTTCACGGCGCGGCTTGTCCACAGCACCGCGGCGTGAAAAGCGACGGTCGCCGCTTGGATCATGCGCGAGCGGCGCATCATGGTCAGCGCCCACGAATCCGGCACTCGAACTCCGGGCTCCTGTTCGACGCGAAATCGGTCCACCCACGCGACCAGCGGCCGGAACAGCAGTTGGTCGTACAGCAATATCACGATCAGCATGGTGGCGATCGCCCAACCGATGGCTCCGAGGTTCTTCTGTGCGATGGCAACGGCGATGTAGGAGCCCACGCCCGGCAACGCCACCGTGGTGTGTCCCACGCTGATCGACTCCGAAGCGACCACGAAGAACCAGCCGCCGGACATGGACATCATCATGTTCCAGATGAGCGCCGGCATCGCAAAGGGGACCTCCAGTTGCCAGAAGCGCATCCATGGCGACAACCGAAACGAATCAGCTGCTTCCGAGAGTTCGATCGGGATGGTACGCAACGACTGGTAGAAGCTAAACGCCATATTCCAGGCCTGGCTGGTGAATATGGCGAACACCGCCGCAAATTCGGCTCCGAGCACTCGACCCGGCGCCAGCGACATGAAAAACACCACTGTCACGGAAATGAAACCTAAAATCGGCACCGACTGCAGAATATCCAGGATCGGCACCAATAGTTTGCCGGCGCGCTCGCTCTTGGCGGCCCACGTGGCGTAGGTCAAGGTAAATATCAATGAAATTCCGAGCGCCGCCAGCATCCGCAAGGTGGTGCGCGCCGCGTATTCGGGTAAATGGCGCGGATCGAGCGACAGCGGCGTTGCACTGAGCTGCGACATCGGCGCGAACAGGCCGCGCGATGCCTCGCCCAGGAAGGCAATTAAGCCGATCACAACGATGAATGCGGCCACATCCCATCGCGACGCGAGCTCGCGCAGGAAGACATAGGGCTCGAATCGCTTCATCGCCGCATTCTCGCAGGACGGCCCACGAAGTAGCTAGTCGTGTCGCGCGCGCGCGTTACGCCGTAGGATACTGAGTAGCGGTAGGAGAGATAGTGACGCACCAACTCGTTTTGCTCATCGGTCAGTTCGGATTGCTGATAGTCGTCGGCAACGTGCTGCTGGACCAAATCGGACTGCCGGTGCCGGCATTCCCGACCCTCATCGTGGCTGGGGCTGTTGCCGCCGGGGGGCAATTGCCGCCGGTGGAGTTGTTTCTATTCTCGGTGCTTGCGTGCCTGATCGCCGACTGTGGCTGGTACTTGGTGGGGCAGATTTACGGCATACGTGTCTNNCGCTTCGAGCGATGGGGCATCAACGCACTGGTAATCGCCAAATTCGTCCCGGGTCTCGCCATCATTGCGCCACCCATGGCCGGCGCCATGCGCATTGGCTGGGCGCGCTTCATCGCCTTGAGCACATTGAGCGGCGTATTGTGGGTGGGTGCCGGCCTTGGCCTAGGGATGCTGTTCAAGACGCAGATCGAGCGCTTACTGGTCCATTTGGACCACATCGGCAGCATTGCCGTGGTCATGATCGCGGTCTTGCTCGCCGCATACGTCGCCTACAAATGGTGGGAGCGAAAGCGCTTCTACAAGACCTTGCGTATGGCGAGAATCAGCGTCACGGAACTGTACGAGCTCATCCAATCCGGAGCCGCTCCCGTGATCGTCGATGTTCGCTCTCCCACCGCGCGCGCGCTCGAGCCACGTTGGATTCCGGGTGCGCTGCACGTTCCGGTGCAAGCCGTGGCTCTACACGTCAGGGAGTTGCCGCGCGATCGGGACATCATTCTATACTGCACTTGCCCGAACGAAGCCTCCGCTGCCCGCGTCGCGCAAATGCTCATGAATAACGGCCTCAAACGAGTACGTCCGCTGCACGGTGGACTCGATGCTTGGATCGCAGCGGGCTATGCGGTGGAAGTGCCCACGGAGCCGGCTCAAAGGAGCGTTACGTGAGCGACGCGTCATTGCATCACGTGGTGATCGTCGGCGCCGGATTCGGCGGCCTGGCGGTTGCCCATGAGCTGGCCGGAGCGCCGGTGCGTGTCACCATCATCGATCAACGAAATCATCATCTGTTCCAACCTCTGCTGTACCAGGTGGCGACGGCCGTATTGGCGACTTCGGAAATTGCGTGGCCCATCCGCCATCTCGTGCGCAAACGCAAGGAAATCACCACCCTGCTCGGCAGGGTCAAGGACGTCGACGCCGTGAACCGTAGAGTTCAGCTCGACGACGGTGGCGTCGCGACCTATGACACTCTGGTGTTGGCGACCGGAGCCCGGCACGCGTATTTTGGGCATGACGAATGGGAGCCGCATGCACCGGGCCTCAAGACTTTGGAGGACGCCACCTCGATTCGCAGGAGAATTTTGCTCTCCTTCGAACGCGCCGAGCGCGAGATCGACCCCGCACGCCGCGCCGCGTTGCTCACCTTCGTCATCGTCGGCGGCGGCCCGACGGGTGTGGAATTGGCGGGTGCGATCGCCGAACTCGCGCACCACAATCTACCGGGGGATTTCCGCCAGATCGACACGCGCAAGTCCAGGGTGATATTGATCGAGGCCGGCCCGCGGATCCTGCCCAGCTTCACGCCGGAGCTTTCCGCCTACGCTCGGACCGCGCTCGAGCGCCTCGGTGTGGAAATCAAACTGGGACTTGCGGTGAGCGAGTGTAACGATCACGGCGTCATTTTCGGCGATCAACACCTGGCGGCGCAGACGATACTCTGGGCCGCCGGGGTCCGCGCGTCGCCCGCCGCAGCCTGGCTCGGCATGCCTACCGACACTGCCGGCCGCATCAAGGTGGAACCCGACCTCAGCGCACCGGGCCGCCCGGAAATCTTCGTGATCGGCGATACGGCGACGATCAATGCATGGCATGGGCAGCCGGTGCCCGGTATCGCTCCGGCCGCCAAACAACAAGGCGCGCATGTCGCCGCCACCATCAAGAGGCGGCTTCGCGGCGACTCGGCGCCGCGCGCGTTCCGCTACAAGCACTCCGGCAACCTAGCGACCATTGGCAAGCGCTCGGCGGTTATCGACTTCGGCTGGATCAAGGTGCGCGGCTGGCTCGCCTGGTGGATCTGGGGGCTCGCGCATATCTACTTCCTGATCGGCATGCGCAATCGGCTCGCCGTCGCGCTGAGCTGGCTATGGATCTACTTCACGGGCAATCGCAGCGCCTGTTTGATCACACAGGGCGACCAACCCCCGCAACCCCCGTAACCTCTCAGTCGTTGATGAGCACGATTATCTGATCTGCCGAGAAAACGCCGGTTGTCGCATTGTAGGGGCCGTCGGCGGCGACTTGCATCACGGCGACGGTGCCGGTCAAGTCCGCGCTCAACGCCGTCACGAAGGCGTCAAAAGTCCCCAAGTTCTCGATGGTTCTACTCGTCACATGTGCGATCGCGAATCGTGCGTAGGCTGCCGATGCGTCGGGCACCAGCTGCAGCCCTGTGGAAAGCGCCGATGGATCCAAGAGGGTGAAGCCGACCCCGCCCGTGCTAGGTGAATGCCGCAATGCCGGTTTGCGCGCGTCCTAGGATGAGTGCGTGGATATCGTGGGTGCCTTCATAGGTATTCACCACTTCGAGATTCACCATGTGTCGAATGACGCTGTACTCGTCCGATATGCCATTGCCGCCGAGCATGTCGCGCGCAGCGCGCGCAACCTCGAGCGACTTGCCGCAAGAATTGCGCTTGAGCATGGAGGTAATCTCGACCGAGGCAATTCCCGCATCCTTCATGCGGCCGAGGCGCAGGCAGCTCTGCAATCCCAGAGTGATCTCCGTTTGCATATCCGCCAGCTTCTTTTGGATGAGCTGATTGGCGGCGAGCGGGCGGCCGAATTGCTTGCGATCGAGCACGTATTGCCGCGCGATGTGCCAACAGCTCTCAGCTGCGCCCAATGCGCCCCAAGCAATGCCGTAACGCGCCGAGTCGAGGCAGGTGAACGGACCCGTAAGGCCCGTGACGCCGGGCAGAAGATTCTCAGCCGGCACGAACACCTCGTCCATTACGATCTGGCCGGTCGTCGAGGCGCGCAGCCCGACCTTGCCGTGCAGCGGCGGCGCCGACAACCCTTTCCAGCCCTTTTCCAGAATAAAGCCGCGGATCACATCGTCGTCGGTCTTCGCCCAGACCACGAATACATCGGCGATGGGGCTGTTGGAAATCCATGTCTTGGAGCCCGACAAGCGATATCCGCCGGCCGCGCTTCGCGCTCGAGTAGTCATGCGTCCGGGATCAGATCCATGGTCCGGCTCGGTCAGCCCGAAGCAACCGATCGCTTCGCCGCGCGCCAGTGCCGGTAGATACTTCTGCTTCTGAGCGTCGGTGCCGAACTGGTAAATCGGCAGCATGACCAGCGAGGATTGCACGCTCATCATCGATCGATATCCCGAATCGACACGCTCCACTTCGCGCGCAATGAGCCCATAGCTCACGTAATTCAATCCGCCGCCGCCGAAGCTTTCAGGAAGGGTCGCGCCCAACAGCCCCAGGCTGCCCATCTCGCGAAATATCGCCGGATCGGTGTGTTCATTACGAAACGCCTCGATGATGCGCGGCGCCAAGCGCTCCTGCGAATAGTCGTGCGCGGCGTCTCGCACCATTTTCTCTTCGACCGATAGTTGCTCCTCGAGCAACAGCGGATCGTCCCAATGAAAGCTCGCCTGCGCCATATTCCAGCCTTTATTCCCGCAAAGAGGTCGCATCGACCAACACTACATGCGGCAGCATCGCACAATCGAGCTTGGACGCGCCATTCCCAAGCGGCGACTCGAGCCCAAACAGCAATGGGAGCTATTCGAGGTCCGGACGGCGGGGGCTGAGCACGCCCTCGATGCGCCGGTCCGGCACGAACCAAAGTAGAGCCACCAACAAATAGACGCCTTGCGCTATCCAGTGCGACCAGAAGGCCGCTGCGATGCCGATCAAGTAGAGCGCCGGCGACAGCTTTCCTTTCCAGTCCCCGCCGACCGCCCTTTTTAGCAGGGAGCCGGGACCTTGCGAGGCGATGATGAGTTGCTGGAGAATCCAGTACGCGATTGCCGCCATCAACAGTACGACGCCGTATAGCGCCGACGGTGCCGCGGAATAATGATTTTCGCCCATCCATGCGGTGGCGAACGGAAACAGCGAGAGCCAGAACAACAAATGCAAGTTGGCCCAGAGAATTGGCCCCGTTACCGCCTCGCAGGCATGAAGCATGTGGTGATGGTTGTTCCAGTAGATGCCGACGTAGGCGAAGCTCAAGACATAGCTCATGAAGACCGGGATCAAGGGCCTCAGCGCGTCGAGCTGCTCACCGTGCGGTACCTTCAGCTCCAGCACCATGATGGTGATGATGACGGCGATCACGCCGTCGGAGAAGGCTCGCAGCCGAGCGGGAGTGAGGCGGTCTGTTTTTTCGTCGGGCATGGGCTGAGGGGTGTTCGCTGTCTGTCAGAGATCGACGGGGTCAGGGGGAAGATCGGGGATTTCGGGCATTTGATCCTCCTCGGCGAGCGGGGTCCACGTGGAGAGCAGTTCCGTCAGTTCCCGCGGGCGCGGCAAATCGCTCGTCTTCTGCGGTGAGTTGTTCGGGCGGATTGGGTAGTTCGAGCCCACCTCATCATTATCGACTCCGACGAGCTACTTCTGCTCGTGCTTCGATTCGCGGATGCGGCGAATTTCGTCCATGCGCTGGGCGAGGAGTTTTTCGCGGCCTTCCTGGGTGGGGTGATACCAGCGGCGGCCCTGGAGGGATTCGGGGAGGCAGTCCATGTCGGCGACGCGGCCTTCTTCATCGTGGGCGTATTGGTAGCCTTTGCCGTAGTCGAGTTCCTTCATCAGCTTCGTCGGGGCGTTGCGGAGATGGAGGGGGACGGGTTCCTGACGGGTGGCTTCGATGTCGGCGAGGACTTCGCCGTAGCCGGTGTAGAGGGCGTTCGATTTGGGGGCGAGGGCGAGGAAGACGGCGGCTTCGGCGAGGGCGAGGTCGCCTTCGGGCGAGCCGAGGAAGTCGACCGTGTCACGGGCAGCGAGGGCGATGTGGAGGGCTTCGGGCGCGGCGAGGCCGACGTCCTCGACGGCCATGCGGACGAGACGGCGCGCGACGTAGAGGGGATCTTCGCCCGCCTGCAGCATGCGGCCGAGCCAGTACATCGAGGCGTCAGCGTCGGAGTTGCGGATGGATTTGTGGAGGGCGGAGATGANNTCCTCGCCCTGCTTGTCGTACATGAGGACGCGCTGCTGGAGGGCTTCGGTGGCGATGGCGCGGGTGATGGCGCGTTCAGTGGAGTCGGCGGCGAGTTTGGCGGCGACTTCGAGGGCGTTGAGGCCGTTGCGGGCGTCTCCTGATGCGTAGGATGCGAGGAGTTCGAGAGCACCTTCACCTGCGGTGAGGTGCTGTGCGCCGAGGCCGCGGACGGGATCGGCGAGCGCGCGCTCGAGGAGGGAGACGATCTGCGCGTCGGTGAGGGCTTTGAGGGTGTA
>PKXS01000013.1 GCA_003132425.1 Gammaproteobacteria bacterium
CGCAGAACGCCTAAGCGCGATAGTGACCTACCATGAGGTAAGGAGACTCAGGAACATGACGAAATTCGCAATTACCGTGTTCGCCGCCGTCACGCTCGCGCAACCAGCGCTGTCGATTGCCGGCGATACGCCGCCCGGCTCTGGCGCAACGCCGACCTCTTATGTCCCGCACTCTCATACGAATCATCATGTCTATGGTGCACCCATTCAGCGCGCAATCGTCGGCCACGCAAAGANNTTTTCATCACAAACACGCGCCAAAGAAGCAATCTAAGAGCCCCGCGACCCGCGCTAGGCAATAAACAGCCCGAGCGGCTGGCGGCAGAGTCTGCCGCTAAGTCGTGTTGAGTCGCTGTCGCTGGGATTGCTGCGAGCGCCGGCTACCGCCCAAATCAGGCGCCATCCTCGAAGCCGTGCTCTACCGCGGCGAACTTCCGCGCGCCGACATCGCCGGCCTCGTCGGCAGCGGCGAACGTCAGGCTCGACGCGTCGTCTCGGCGCTCATCGAACACGGCGTATTATTGTCTAACAGCAGTCGCGCGCCCCTGCGTCTGGCATTCCCTGCAACGCTCGCGTCGCGCTGGATGCCCGGCCTGTTTCCGGAAAGAATCGAATAGCCATTCAACTACGAGCAGTAGCGAAGACACGCATTCGAAACGAGAGGCCGATCTCGCCTGCGTTTGTCGAGAATCTCCCGGGAGCAAAAACCCCGAGGTTACGCGGTCTGCTTTGCGATCAATCTCCAGTCGCCCGCCCCGCTTTCCAAGATCGTGAACACTCCCTTCGATCAGCGCATGGGGTGGTTTGATCTGGCGCAAACGCGATTGCTGCCCGTCGCGGTAACGTTGCCCGACACCGGTGAACGGCGCCGTTTGCGCCTTGACTTCGCGAGAAGCGAGAATACAGTGAGTGCTCACTTCACTCTGCTAAATTCGACGAGAACGTCGCATCATGCAAGCGATGTGCCCGCGGAGAGTAGACCGCAATGACGAAATCAGCTGGATCCATTTTCGTTACCGCCATGGTGTCAGGCAATTTCGCCGTCACCCTCTGGCATCTCCACATATTGCAGAACGTGCACCCGATGGAATCGGGCGGCGAGAGTTTCACATTGGGCTCAATCGTCGGCTCAGTTTCGTTGTTCGCAATCCTGCTGATATGGACGCGCTTCTACAAGGTAGGAGCGTGGATCTCGGCAGGATTGTTATTGATCGGATTGACGATCGGCAGTTATGAGCACTTCCTTAGTGTCAACCCCAATAATGTCTTCATTATGCCGCACGGAGATTGGACTCTGTCATTTCAGATCAGCGCGGTGCTCCTTGTCGTGGTCGAATTGCTTGGAATTTGGGCTGCCGTACGCACGGCGACGCTTAGAGCTTGAACCGCATGCGCCGCAATGGGGATGGGCGGCGCCGAACGGTGTAAGGCCAGTCGCGCCGGCCCACGGCGATTCATGACCGTCGAAGAGACTAGAAGAGTTACCCTACGTGTTACCCCCGGCTGAATTTGGGCAATTCGGCTACTGAACCTAAGGACTCTCGGCTAAATTTCCGGCTGACTCGCGGTGCTCTATTTCGCATCGTCGTTAGGATCCTTCGCAACGACTTTGCCATTCTCCCAAACGTAAATCGGCGAGCCGTCCGTGCGGCACGACGCATACCGCGACCGACGCCGGCGGCAAAGCTTTCTTGCCGCTTTGGCGGCTTACGACGAGTGGGCATGGGCCAGGCTCCAGCAACCCTGGTTTCAATTCCTAATTCTCATATTTTGCCCCATCAACGTCGAGAGAAATTGTGGCTGCTAGTCCGCCAAGCCCATGACGAACGCTAAGGCAATATTGAGTCGCGCGATGTCCTTGTCGTCGAGATGGCCAACATGGCGTCCGATTCGTTCACGCCGAATCGTGACGGGCTTGTCGGCCATCACCTGCGATCTCACCCGTAAGCCGTTCCTCTGGCTCGGATCGATGGTCACCCGAAAGTCGAGTGCGTCGCTGCAGTGGGACGTCATCTGGCAGACCACGACCGACGCATGTTCCCCGGGTAGAGCATCCGTCTGGACGATCACTGCGGGACGCAGCTTACCGTAGTCGCCCGTTGCTGCAACCGTCACCACGTCGCCGCGCCTCATCGGGCATCAAATTCCGAAACCGCTGCAATCCACCCGAGAGCGTCCAACTCACGCGATCGATCTAGGCCTGCCACCTCCTTCGCGATTCGTCTACGGACCACCTTCGAGCGCGCATCGGGTACGATCAACCGCAATTCGCGTAGGCCACGCGCACGACGCCGCTCACGCATGGCCTTCATTCGATCAGCCGCTAACGCCATGTGTTTCTCCATCCGTAACGCGTTACAGCGTAACGCGTTACTGAATGCAAAGCAAGCCCTGGCCCGTGGTCGCTGAAGGCGAGGTTCGCAACGTGGGCGTGGGTTTCGCAAGGCGGTACACGGCACATAAGTCCCGCGGCTTTCAAGCTCGACGGGGCCTTTACTAGCCTTGCTCACTAGGCAATGTTCCTTTACTAACGGAAGATCTTGATAAAGAATGCTTTCCTAGAGGATCTGACATGCGCGGGTTCTGGTGCGCCTGCGGACAACAGTCCCAACTCGGCCTCTGAAGCACCCGGGGTCACTCTCGTCAGCGACGGGAAGCGGCTTGAAATAGGGCATTTAGGATTCTCGTCCTGTGAGTCTTCTATCCGCAAGGGAGTATTCACAGGCCCGAAATCCCTAGATGCCAGACCATTTTTACATGGCTTTCCTATCCCACCGAGTCGATCCTCGTTTTAGGACACCTTGCGAGACCGCGCAGCTGACTATCTTAGTCTCGAGAAGGGCTGCAGGGCGGCGGGGTAGCGTCGAGGCACAGTATCGGACCCGCATCGCGATTTACGACACCGGGGCCGTCCTCATGCGACAGGGTGCTGCCGGCTACACAGCCAGAGATTAGCCACGCAGCAACAAAATAACTGATAATTGGTTTCACGGTTGCTCCTAGAGTCGCGTTTTCACCGCGTCGAGGCTTAAATTCGAAGAAGTCATCATGGACTTATCGGTTGAGCGAAAACATCGCCATAGCACGCGTGTCCCTGTCGGTGCGCGTCCTACAAGGCTCACTTTCTGGTCCGTAATTGAGGGCTTATTGACGGGAAGCGGCGCCGTCAAGATACAGGAGTGTGTAACCTCTGTACGGCGAGGCCATGAACTCGCAGCATCTCGAGGTCNNTGGATATGCCGGCGAGACTAGCGAGGAGATTCATCGGCAGGATTTCACACTTTCGCGAGGATCCCGGATTTGCACAATCGAATTGAATCTATGCGCCAACGATTTGACGCGCTACTCTGTGTCATGGCGCAGATTGCTACGGGAATACTATACCCCCATTTGTGTTTCGCGCGCCGCCGATCTGTTTCACGCGAACTATGCAAATGCGGACTGAACTGAATGGCCTCCACGTCCGATGATTGCGCATCCCACAGCACGGCAATCTTAAGTCGTCCGACCTTTCCGATCAGTAGTTAAGCCAACCTCTTCGATTGCAGAGAGGACCTGTGAGGTGTCTGCTCCTTCTTGAAGCGCTGCCGAATGAGAGTCGTGACGATCCTTGACCATGGGCAAATCGCGCCTAAGTTCCTCGATTAAGCGGATTAATTTTGTAACCTTTTGCTCGGTTAACAGATTGACCTGCAAATCCAGGTGCGCGTGTTGTTGTTCTACCTTAGTTTGGCGATTTTGGGCGATGAGCACAATGGTTGTGGTAATCAGGGCAATCAAGGTCAGCAAGCCTTCCAGCNNCAATTGACGACGATCCAAATTGCGGCGAAACATAAAACGCCTGCTAAGTAGGCCGGTCGCCCGATGAGCCGACTCAACTTCTCGACTCGCCGCTGCGAGGGGCTAGTCAATTCCCACTCACGCCTCTGCAGCGAGAGGACGTCTTCCACGTTCTGGGTGATTTGATCCGATAGCCTTCCAGGCTTCGACGTGGCATTGGGTGCAGGTGTCGCAATTCGAGAAGAGTCATCCTGGCTAGGTAGATTTTTCTGCATTGAACACCCGTATCTGGCTTAAGAACGTTTAGGCGAATTTCGATAAATACCGCATACCAAATGAGAGTGCAAAACACTTAGAAAATTCCAATGGACATTTTACTGGACGGGAAACCGTTGCCTTCCGCTAACNNCTCACCTTGACTTTAACCGGCACTTGCTGGGTTCGCCTACAATGGCGGATGTTACAGGTTCATGCCGCCCATGCCACCGCCCGGCGCGGCGCGCGGGTCAAGTCCACGCCGCTTCGCTACGCTCCGCACTCTCACTACTGCTGACTATTACCGCGGCGACACCCAGACATCCCACAATCCCTACAAGAAACAGTGGAATACCAAACGACGCAAGTAGGAGCGGCGCCACAGACAGCATGTAAAGGGAGTCGCTTGACGAAACGGAGAGTAAAGTACGCTGAGAATTAACGCCGAAGTTCCGGTAGAGCGTCGAGCGATCGCCACCGAGCTAGTGTGATGGGGGGCTTTTATCGGGTTGGTCCAGAAACTCGCGTATTGCGAGATTGANNGAACGTTCCGTGGTTGCTCGCTGGCACAATGATGAGTTGCCCATTCGGCAGATCTCGGAATATTTCGGCATTTTCTTCGACGGAGGTGAAGTCGTGGTCGCCAGCCATGACGAGTACCGGTATTGATATCTTCTTGAGGTCTGCGGGTTCGATCACGACGGGCTGAAGCCACATGTCGTAGCTCTTCGCCAATAATGTCATCCAGTGTTCGGGGCCGTCGGGACTGACCCTCGAGTAGTCAGGCAAAAACCAGGGCGGCAGCCTATTGGCTACCTCGCGAAGATGTCCCGCCAATTGTTGAGCTGACCATTGAGCGCGCTGCTTTTCCTCCGGAGAGAGATCCACTCGGATGTTCGCGCCAGAAATAACCAATCGACGAACCATCTGCGGGTGATCTCGCGCGAGAATCAGGGCAAGATTGGCGCCGTCACTGTGTCCCACGACGTCAACGGGGCCAAGGCCGAGCTGCTCGATGATGGCCGCCGTGTCATCCGCCATCATCTGGTAGGAGAGAGACCAGGGGCCGTCAGGACTATGCCCGTACCCTCGCTGATCGATGCCGATGACGGTGCGATAGGTCGCAAAATAATCCCGTTGCTTCGCGAAGCTGTTGTCAAAGAAGGCCATCCCGCCATGCAGAAATACAATTGGCAGTCCATGGCCATAGATTTGCGTGTAAAGCCTAGCACCCCTTACTTCGACATAACGCTGCGCGCCACTGGGACCATCCGCGCACGCAGCCGCGCGTAAATCTTGAATTAAACACCGGCCACGATCCGCACATCTCGTACGGCGCCACCCTCCAATGCCGTAAGGGCCTCCTGATAGCGCGGGCTATCATGCACAGCGACAGCATGTTCAATTGAATCAAATTCGATGACGACAGCACGTTCCGACTGACCAGCCTCATATGCTTGAACGGCCGTTCCTCGCGCTAAAAAGCGCCCTCCGCCGGCCTCGATGCATGGACCCGCCAGCTTCGCGTAGGCCGCAAGCTTAGCCGGATCTGAAATCTCACGATACAAGGTGATCCAATACGCCTTGGCCATAAAAGTGGTGTCCTCGCGTGTTATATGAAAAAACAAGATCCTAACAAGAGATCAAGACCCGCGCGCTATCTCGAACTAATGTTGCCGACGCTCGCCCCCCCCGACGCTCCGCTATCTTGCTTCGATGCGGCCTGCCGCGCCTTGAATGTCGCGGCGTTTGCCGGCGTGCGGCTCACCCAGGGGCAAGCGCTCGCAGCACGGCACTGTGATTTCTTTCGTCGTTGCGGAACTTCAGCGTTGGTGCAGCCGGTCGCGTCACCGACCAACATCGCCGTCGACGCCGGCGCCGCGACCATCCAAATCAACCCCAATCACACCGATATCGATAACTCGGTGACCTCCAGCATTCGCGATCCGGCCGGAACAGTGCCACCGCAGCTTGCGGCGGATACTTGGAACATCTCTCCATAAGCGACGTAGCCAAACCGCCCGATAGCAATCCTCGTCCATTCGATTCCGTCTGATCGGACACCAGGAGTCAACTGCACAAACTCAGCCGCCCGTCAGCGCTAACCGTTAGGCGCGTGCTCGTTCCCTCCGGCCATACTTATCGGCGTGTACTTCTGTTCGCTCCGAGCACTCCAGCGGTACAGATTTTCATCCCCACAATGACGGCATTTGATTGCAGTCAGTTGATCGTCGAAATCCGTCACCGCTTTGCCGCCCGGTGGTGTGGCCGCAATCGCGATGACTCGCCCGCACGATCGGTTCTTGCACAGCCAACCTACGTAGAGTTCCCCCGGCACCATCTGCTGGGGCGCCCTGACATCGACGTGGCGCAACGGCGCTGACGCGACCGGTTTGTGTGATGGCGTACCCCGGGTTTTTGTTGGACGTTTGATCGCCATTGCCGCCTCTCCGTTGATGCAACAGGTGAGAGCCTACCGCGGCTGCGATGACTCTGCCAGCGCCGACCTTGATCCGTTATACCTGCTAACCTGCCCCGCCAATGCTCTTATACGTTGACGCCAATTTTGCAAGCCCCTACGCCCTGGTCGCGTTTGTAAGCCTCCTCGAGAAGGGCTTGGAATTTGACATCGAAACCGTGGATTTGGCCGATCATGCCAATCATGATCTAAACTTCGCTAAAAAGTCGATCACCCGTCGGATCCCTACCTTGATTCACGACGGGTTTGCACTGTCCGAATCTTCGGCCATCTGCGAATACCTCGACGAGGCCTTTCCCGGCGCGCGCCTCTACCCCGCCGGCCCCCGCGACCGTGCGAGAGCCCGCCAAATTCAAGCGTGGTTGCGCAGCGACCTCATGCCGATTCGCGACGAGCGACCCACGTTTGTCGTGTTCTGCGGCGCCCGACGCCCGGCCCTATCCGTGCGCGCGCGTGAGGCCGCGGACAAACTATTCTCTGCGGCACTGACCTTGCTCGAGGGACGCACCGACAATTTATTCGGTGAATGGTCAATCGCTGACGTGGATCTCGCGATGATGCTGCAGCGCCTGATCGTGCTCGGCGATCCGGTGCCTCAACCACTCATCGACTACGCCACGCTGCAATGGCGTCGCCCAACGGTCCAACAATGGCTCCGCCGGCCGCGGCCCCCGCTCGTCGAATACTGACGCTCGGTATCCGCCGGCCGTCGGCATTGCGACTTACCCCGCCAGCATCGCAATCTGGAAAACGAGAACGGAAACGGTCGTGGCGGTGACGGCAAGAAACCCTTGCGCGAACCGTTCGATGACTTGGATGCTGTTCATGTGTGCATACTCCGCTGACTGACTTGATCGAACAGTGTTGAGATTGCACCGCTCTCCAATGCACAACAAACGGAGTACTTGACTATCTGTTAAGTAAAACTTAACGCTATTCTCCGTCGGGCCGCGCCGTTCAAGCGGGAGCGCTCGAGCTTACCGTCGGCGCTCGCCACCTGCCGGATTCCCGCCCCATCGCTTCGGATTTCCGGGGCGATACAAAGTCAGACACATAAACGAAGGGATCTTAAGATCGACAATCGCAATCAACAGACAAACCGCATACCAGCCCCAGCATCCGTCCAGCAATCGCTGCCGGCAGTACCTCACACTTACCTCAACGTGTTTACGGTAGAAGAGTATGAAAATAATGGTAAACCACAAAAGAAATGACGCAAGATCGGGGCGGCATTTCCGCATAAAGAGGGAATCGGTTTCAGTGTCGAACTGAAGGCCTTTCCAATTGACGGCCGCCCGGTCGTCCTACCGCCCGACGGCAACGACGACCGATCCAACAAATAGGCCATTGCGCCAATACTTCGGAACCCTCACGAGCCCCTGTCTTTTCTTAACCAGACCTGACGCGATGCGAAGAGCCAAGGGTTGTCACGTATTCCGATGCTCTGTGGTACGCTCGCGCCTTCCAACTCAAGCATTGGGCGTACCGAGTGAGAGTCCTCGTGCTGATAACATTGGCTTGGCTTTCCGCCTGCAGTTGGTTCGGTTTGCGCAAACCCCCGAAGCCACCGGATCCCACGGAGATCATTGTGACTGGCGCCCCTGCGGGCTCGCTCGTGTTCGTCGATGGCGTGCAATCCGGACAAGCAGTGGCGCACGATGATCAAACGCAGATATTGGACGTCGCCGCCGGCACCCACAAAGTGGAAATTCATATGAATGACAAGGTCGTCTATCGAGAAGATGCCTATGTGGGTCCCGGCGAACACCGCTTCGTCATCGTCGCTTCGGGATTTAAGTAGTAATTCGTCTCCCACGCAGCATCTGCTTTGGCTCTCACCGCAAAGTTATGGTGCGCCCCCACACCGGAACTGTCTTGGCGGCGACGCCGAGCCGCAGCGCGGCGTCTGCCTTATCCCACCGACCGCCGCCTCATCGTCCTACCGCATGACGGGATCACTTCTTTTCCGCGTCGGTTGCCGTGGCTGGACCCATCCCGACGATTTCCAGAACGACTGCCTCATCCTTCGCGCCGTCATAATGGATCTGTTTTCCGAAATGGATGACGAAGCTGCCCGCTTGAAGCGGAACCGTGTGTTCCGGATCGAACTTATCTCCCGTGCCGACCCACCAGGTTCCCGAAATCACCGTGATAAAGCGATCGTGCGGATGCCAATGCGGCCGGCTCATATTGTGAGGCAGCCACTTCACCAGCATGATGTACAAGCCGGACTTCGACGGATCTCCGACAAGTGTCGCGGACTTTGAGCCTCGACCATTGTCGGCCCATGGGATATTTTCCGGCAGCTTATAGCTGATGGCAGCGGGATTGAGATCGGCGGCGGCGGCCATCCCGGCCGACATCGAGAACAGCGCGAGCAGTGCGACTGCGAAGCGAATCATACCTTCCCCCTGCGTGCGATTAGAATTGTGGCCCCTCGACGATTCGCCATTCGCGGCTCGCAACGGGCGCCCTACCCCTCAACTTGCCTTTTGATAGCGTCAATCACTGCGTCTCTCGCATCGGAGCCGGCCACATCAATCACGATGCGTGCCGCACCGGATGCCTTCTGATGCAGCTGCACGTGCACGGTTTTTGTCTTTAGAACCTCGCTAGTCACCGATAATTCCAGTGGTTTACGAATTGCACTCGCCTCCCCTTTCAGCGCTTTGCGCACCCGATTTTCGGTCTCCCGCACCGACAATCCCTGCTCCGTCACGAGGTGCGCCAATCGCTCTCGTTCGGCGTCATCCTCCAATCCCAACAGCGCCCGCGCGTGACCCATGCTTAATGCTTTGGAATCAATCAGGTCCACTACAGACGCCGGCAAGTCCAGCAAGCGAATCAAATTCGAGACGGCGGCGCGCGACCGGCCGACCGATTCAGCCACTTGGTTGTGGGTCAGCGAGAACTCTTCGATCAAGCGCTTGAGCGCCCTCGCCTCTTCCGCCGCGGTTAAGTCCTCGCGCTGAATGTTCTCGATGAGGGCAACCGCGATGGCTTCTTTGTCTGATAGCAGACGAACGATCGCTGGTATGTCCGTGAGGCCCGCGAGCTTCGCGGCCCGCCAGCGCCGCTCTCCTGCGACAATTTCATATCGGGCATCGCCGGCGGTTCCCGCCGGCAGCGCGCGTACGACAATGGGTTCAATCACTCCGCTTGCTTTAATGGAGGCCGCCAACTCCTCGAGCGGCTGCTGGTGGATCTCGCGGCGCGGCTGAAACGCGCCGGCTTGCATGAGCGAGAGCGGTAGTGTGCCGCCGCCGCGGCTCGCACTCACCGTGGGGTTCGCGCCGAGCAGCGATTGCAACCCCCGACCCAATCCTTTGGAAGGTGCGGCCATGATCAAAGACTACCGTATTGAAAGATGTGCGGCATTACGGACCCCGTTCGATGTGCTTCAATAGTGCCTTGAGCTCGCGCGTCGTGGCAATAAATTCGGTCCGTTCGCCGTAGCCCATGTCGGGCTGGAAGGTGCTGAAGCGGCGCTCGTGGGCTGGGTCCGCCACCCGCGCGGCGGCCGCGCCGCGAGAAATCCAGCTTTAACGAGGCAGCAAGAGCGTCGAGCTTGACTTTGACACTCTTGGCAGTCCTCACCGCCTCATCCAAATTGCCCCCGGCAACGCGCTGGCAAAAGCGGTCCATTCGTCGTTGAGACCCTTCGTCACTTGGTCTTTCTTCGCAGCCGTCGCGCTTGCCAGACTTTGCGCTGCGCTCATTACAGGAGGCGCTCCGCTTACGACGGCCCGGTAATCCTTCTTGTCGAAGGACGCTTTCAATTCACCGAACTCGTTCTGTACATCTACCATCTGATCGGGTACGTACTTGGCCGCGTCGGCGGCCGCTGCATTGACCGCCGCTTCGATATCGTTGATCATCTTCTGCGCAGGGTCTTTCTGACTTGAACAGGCGGCCAGCATTATCCCCACAATGGAAATCAACGCGTACTGTCTGAACGGATTCGTCGACAACATGGCGGAAACTCATCGCAAAAAGATGGCCAATCACAGCGGCGATTGGAGTGTGGCAGCGTTCTCGCTTAATTCTCGTCTCTCACGATGCGACTGCTGCGCTTGAGCCCGACGATCCCGCAAAGCACCCTTTTGTGCGCCGTTGGGGAATTCCTTGTGCACCTGACCTGCCTACGGGGGTTGTGCCACGACGGTTCGCCACCAATGTCTAATCAGCCGAGAGCAGGAGCAATATCTGGCAATGCCTGAGAAGATGTCTGACTCGAACCCCGGTGACTTTGCCAAGTTGGGCAAGATGATTCGAGATATTCGAGTCGCACTTCTTACGACTGTGGGTCGCGATGGCCGCTTCCACAGTCGGCCGGTTCAAACGTTGCAAGTTGAAGACGATCGAACGCTTTGGTTTTTTACCGATTGGAGTAGTCCCAAGGTGGACGAGTTGCATCACGATGCAACGGTGAGTCTGGGATACGCCGATCCGGCGAAAAATGTGTATGTCGCAGTGTGCGGTTCAGGTAGCGTATTTCGGGATATCCAAAAAGCAAAACAGCTATGGAGCATTGAGCAGCGAGCCTACTACCCGGAGGGCCCAGAGGACGAACGACTCGCCCTGTTGCGCGTCCTTATCGAGCGGGCGGAATATTGGATCGCTCCCGGACGAACCTCTTATCTAATCGCCGCATTGACAGCCACCGCATCGGGAACGCCGGCTGGCGTGATTGGAGAGAATCGCAAGATCACGTGACGGGGAGTGAATTGGTTCTGATGCAAGTGCGGGCACGCAAAACGATCGAAATCTCGTCGCGGTGAAAAACGAGCTTACGCGAACTCGATTCCCGCAATGGTGATGGCCGCGTTGTCGAACGGCTTGACGCCGGCCATCGAGACGCGGCGCCGTTTGATCGCGCGATGGTCCTGCTCAACTATCTTGTTTTAGAAAGCACAATGACAATCACCGTGCGGTCCCCGCCGATTTGCGGTGCGTCAAGGTCAGGATTGACATCGACAGCGCGATGAAGATGCCAACGCCGATCGCAATGTCGTTCACGGGTACGCTTAGGAATACAGCGGCTGTATAGCCGCTCACCAGTGCGAGCATACTCAAGTTCTCGAACAAGTTTTGAATCGCGATCGCCGCCCCCGCCCCGACACCATTCTCGCCTTCTCTTTGCAAGAGGGCATCGAGCGGTACGACGAAAAATCCGCTGCAAATACCTACGAATGCCATGACGGTAAAGGCTAGAGGCTGCGTTGTAGCAAAAGACAATAGACACACCCCCACTCCGATCAGAATACCGGCCGGAAGCGCTCGATGAACGTGTTTGAGTTGCACGAAACGAGCTGCAAGCGCGGCGCCCACCACAATTCCGGCCGCCACCATGCCCGTGAGAAACCCCGGCAAACGATTATTAGTCACCTTGAGAGCTACCGGCACCCAGGCGATGACGAGGAAGCGAAGGGCCGCTCCTGCGCCCCAAAAGAGGGCCGTTCCGATCACGGCCAGTCGCGCGTTCGGGCTCTTCAAGAGCGAGCGGGTCTGCAAGGCAAAGGATTTGACGCTTGAAGCAATGGAATAGTTAATAGTCGCGACCGCACGCTTAATGCGCGGAATGAAGATTGCGCTCAACGCTGAGGCTGCATAGCAGCCGGCGATCGCCATCAGCGCGCCTTCTATGCTCCAATCCGTCAGCATCCCGCCCGCGATTGCGCCAAGCAATATCGCCGCAATGGTCGAGGCCTCCAGGAGGCTATTGGCTTTGACCAACAGCGGCGGTGTCGCCAGTTCGCCCAAGATTCCGTACTTGGCGGGCGAATTTGCTGCCGCGCCGGCGCCCACGAGCGCGTAGCATAAGAACGGGTTCACGTGCAGGCACATACCAAGCGCCCCGACAAACTTAACGATATTGGCATAAAGCATGACGCACCCCTTGGGACGCTTATCGGCGAACACGCCGACAAAAGGCGCGAGCAGTATGTATGCGCCCACAAAGAACGCTTGGAGAAGCGGCCCGCTCCAAGCGGGATAGCTCTCTTTTCGGACGAGCGCGAGCGCTGCAAACAGAAGCGCGTTGTCCCCAAAAGCGGAGAGAAACTGGGCACCTAGCGTCGCGATCATTCCGCGCGACCAAAGCCCGGCAGGTACGAGCTTGCGTCGTGCGCGCTTAGAAGACCGCTGATTGTTCGCCGACATCACAGCACCCATTCGTCGCATAATGTAACTGCACGGAGCGTAACGGCTCTACGTCCTCTGGCGCTTCCATACGCCGCCGCGAACGATGATAACCCGATCGATACTCATCACTGATGGAGAGATAGCGCGTCTGCTGAATCCGCTGGCATTGCGATCGCGTCCTCGGGCCATGCGCACGCGCCGACACAGCCATCTGGGTGGCGTGAGTTCCGATGAGTTCGAGGCCACCGTCAAACCACGTCGGAAAGGTCTCCACTGAATCCTCGGAACTCCACTTCGGCGGTCAGCAATATCCGCATCTCACCCGTGTCGAAAATGCACCCGATCGCATCGCGGACATCGTCAATGCCAAGCCCTGAGGGGGTATCGTCGCGGCGCGCAAACCGCAGCAAGCGGTAGGCGCATTCTCATAAAGAGGAAGTCTTAGTCGCGACCTCGGAGTTCGCGTTGTAACTTCGTTGAACAACTTGGTCATCGGATCGTAGGAATACGCGCGCCCCCAGCAGCACTGCACCGTCGGTGGAGCAGCCGATCATGCCAATATGACGCGCCGTTATTTCAATTCTGCAAAGGTTGACCTCCGCAACCACCCCCTTCTGGTGATATCTTCGGATGACGATGACCGAAGACTGGACGAAGGAGTGGGAGCGCCGGATTGTCAACGGAGTGTATCCGCTGCGCCGCTTTCTGGGCCGATCAAACCACAGCGTGGTATTTCTCACTGAATGCAAGGCGCAAAACCTTACTCAGGCCGCGATCAAGATCCTGCCATCCAACCCGGCGCTGACGGATGCGCAACTCCAGCACTGGAGGACGGTTGCTACGCTGTCGCATCCTCACTTGATCCGCCTCCTCGACGCGGGCCGTTGCCAACTCGGGGGGCACAACTTTCTGTTCGTCGTGATGGATCTTGCGGAGCAGAACCTCGCTCAAATTCTTCCGGGCCGGGCCCTGACTCCCGACGAGGTGCGGGATCTGCTGCTTGCAACCCTGGACGTGTTGGCGTATCTCCACGGCAAGAATTTGGTGCAGGGCGGCCTCAAGCCGCCAAACTTTCTGGTCGTCGATGATCAATTAAAGCTGGCGAGCGACACGATCCGACCCGCCGGCGAACGCACCGCAAACACTGCCCAGCCTTCGCTGTACGACCCTCCAGAAGCCAAGAACCGCAGGGGATCCACGGCAGGCGACATTTGGGGACTCGGCATCACGCTTGTCGAGGCCCTCACACAGACTCCGCCGGCGTGGTCCCGAGAGAGCTGCGAAAGCGTCTTCCTGCCCGCAAATCTTGCGCCGCAATTCGTTGATACGGTACAAAGATGCTTGAATCGCGACCCTGGTGAACGTCCCGCGATCGCTGAACTCGTAGCACAATTCAAACAGGCGCCGCCGGCGACGCCCCCACCCGCCGCGCCGCCCGTAATGAACGAGCCCTTGGTCCGGGCACTATCCACACAGATTTCGCCCAAGATACGGTTTCTCGTCACCGCGATCACGGTGGGCATCATCACGCTGTGGGCGGTTTGGATTGGGGTGCACGTGCTTCATACCCACGCCAATGTCCAGCAAACTGCTTCAATAACTCCCCAATCGCCACCGGCTATTTCGCCGCCGCCCGCGGTGCAGAACCCGAAGGCGAGTATCGGCGCCTCGCTCCCCACGGTGCTTCATCAAGAGATTCCCGACGTATCGCGCAATGCGCGCGAAACGATTCGCGGCGTCATCAAAATTACGGTTCGTGTGATCGTCGATCGCTCGGGCAACGTCGTCGCGGCGACCTTGGACAATCGCGCATCAAGCAAATATTTCGACCGCACCGCAATGGATGCCGCAAAGAAATGGAAGTTCGCTCAGGCCATGGACCAGACTTCGCGCGTATGGTTGTTGCACTTCGAGTTCACCCGCGCGGGCACCACTGCACACGCCGCTGCACTGCGGTAGCCAAGGAGGGAATTGAACGTCGCGCGTATCTCGCGGAATTTAAAGATATTTTTGAGAAGACCTATAGAGTTACCCTCAAATTGATCCCATCAAAGGTGTGGCTGTTGGCGGACGTCCACGGACGTTCCACCCACAGCGGTGGAGGACACAACGCTCACCACGTTACCTGCATACGATTTCGTGGAAGCGCAGGAGGCGAGCGCGCGGGCCAGCCAGGTGTAAAACGTACGCCTCGATCAATGGCGGCGAGTCTGCAACTCCTCCAGTGTGCGCTTCAGCGCCTCCAATTTCTCACCTGCCTCCGCGAGCTTTCCGGCAGCAGTCAGTTGCTGATAATCGGTGAAGTCCCGAGCCGCCTCGGCAATCAGGGCGTTGGCGTCGTCGCCCGGAGCTGCAGCCGCCGCGGTTGCGGCGCTCGCTGGCCGTGCGGCGGGAGCAACCGACGAGACTTGCGCGCTGAGCATGGACGGAGCCGTCCCAAACAGAGCGGCCATCGCCGATTCGAACGTCGGCCCGTAAGCGAGGCGATCCTGCACCGCGAGCACCACCAACCGTAGCTCAGGCATGGGACTGCGATCTGCTTGCAGGTAGATGGGCTCCGCGTAAAGCAGCGCCCGCCCGATCGGAATGACGATCAGGCTGCCGCGGCGCACGTGCGAACCTTGCTGATTCCACAGTGACAACTGACCAGACAACTGGGCGTTCTGATCTATGCGGGCCTCGATCTGCGAGGGTCCGTCGATCAGCTTGGTCTTGGGAAAGTCGTAGACCACTGCCTCGCCATAGTGGTCGCCGTCGCTTCGACCTGCAATCCAGCCGATCAGGTTGTTGCGATTGGCCGGTGTGAACGGGAGGATCGCGATGAATTCGGTCGACCGTTCGCCCGGCAGGGTCATCAGCACGAAGTTTGGTTCCATCGCCTGTTGGCGCTGATCGGGCAAAGCCACCTCCGTGGCCACGCTCCACAGATCCTCCCGGTTGTAGAACACATCGGGATTCGTCATGTGGTAGAGACCGTAGACGGCGGCCTGCACGTTCAGCAGCAGTTCCGGGTACCGCACATGCTTGCGCACGGCAGCCGGCATCGCCGCCGCGTCGGTGAACAAGCCGGGAAACACCGCCCGATAGGCGGCGATAACCGGATCGTGCGTGTCGAACACATAGAATGTCGTCTCCCCGGTGTACGCATCGATCAGGATCTTCACGCTGTTGCGAATGTAGTTGATGCGGTCATTGCCGAGCGTGTAACGGCGCGCGTACGGATAGCTGTCGGACGTCGTGAAGGCATCCATCAGCCAGTAGAGTCGGCCATCCTCGCCGACCACGACGTATGGGTCCGGATCGAGTGTGAGAAACGGCGCGAGTTCCTGCACGCGTTCGCTCAGCAGGCGCCGCATCAGCAAACGACTCTCCGAATTCACATCGTCGCTGAACGGCAGTTTCGCGAGATCGCCGCGATCCAGCGCGATCAGCGTACGGCGCAGCCAGCCGCCCAGCCGAATGCCGCCATTGCCCTGGTACGAGGTCAAATTGTTGGCATCGCCTTGCGGGTAGTTGAATTCCTTCTGGCGAGTCTTGACGTAGACATCGGTATTCGTGAGCTCACCAAAATAAATCTCCGGGCGCGTCACGGTGAGACCTGGAATCGTGCTCTGGATCGGCATATTGCTGAGGACGAGTGTCGGCAGCCCTTCAGGCGTGAAGCCGTTCACTGGGTTCATCGTGACGCCGTACCCGTGGGTATAGATCAGCTTCTCGTTGATCCAGTTGCGGCTGCTTTGCGGCAGCTTGTCCACATTGAGTTCGCGTGCGGCCAACATCATCTGGCGGACCGAGTGGCCGACCTCATATCGATCGATGTCGATGCCTGGGAAGTCGTAGTAAGTCCGGATTTCCTGAATCTGACGGAGCGTATCCTGTAACGCGCGCCAGTCCCACAGCCGTATGTTCTCGAGCGTCGTCTGATTGTTGGCCGGTTCCACCGCCTCGATTCCAGTGTCGGCGGGAAACGCGTGCGTCTCGATGCGGTCGAGCGCGTACGCCTGGCGAGTCATTTCTATATTGTGGGCGATGAAGGGTCGCTCTCGCACCAGCTGGTTCGGTGCGACGATAAAGCCGCTGACATACCAGCGCACGGCGGCTAAGATCAAGTAGCAGGCGATGGCTGGAACTGCGGTAGCGAGCAGCCAGCGCGGGCGCGGTGCCGAGACCGCAGCAATCCCGGCTATGACCGCGCCGACGATGAGCGCCACGGAGACTACCAGCGTGCCGCTCAAGGTGACGTGGGCGTCTGTGTAGGTGACACCCGAAAAGATTGTGCCATCCTGGAACAGCCGCTCGAAGCGTCCTAGGTACGCGCGCGCGGCTAGCATCAAAAGGAACGCGGCGAGGCTGATTGACAAGCCGCGCCAGAGTCGCGTCTGCGCTGCGGAAGATCGCCACTCCTGCAAGATACGCGCACCGCCGGTGACCACGACGAACGCCGCTGCGATCAGGCAGGCGATTACCGACAGTGTCAGCAGCCATCCGGAGATGAGCTGCAAAGCGGGCAGCGTAAATAGGTAAAAATCGATCGATTGCCCGAAAATAGGGTCGAGCAATGCTGCGTTACGCGGTGCGTCCCAAAACAGGGCCAAGGTCATCCAGCGCTCCATCATGCTGGCGCCGGTTACGGCCGCGATTGCCACGGATAGGCCGAGCCCAATCAGCTTGAGGACAGGTTCGACCGGTAACGTTACCGGCCGCCGGTTGACGAGAATCGTGGCCCCGATCAGTTGGCCGAGCGAATTGGGCTTCAACGCCCGGAACACTCCATAGACCACCAGAAAGGTAACGAGGGCAAAGGCTCCGAAAGTCGCGGCCTGTAGGCTGATCCGCGTCCAGAATACAGACGCAAACCCTAGCGATTCGAACCAGAGAGCATCGACGTAATACGAGGCCGCCGTGCTGCCGCCAAGAACCACAACACCCAAGGCCGCGAGCAGGGCGAAACGCGCAACTCGGCCGCGGCGCGGCCGCCAGCCGATGACGATGTCACTACGGTCTTCCTTCTTGTTCATATCACGGTTCCGCCTGAGTTCCGCAGCGCGACGGATCGATCGACACAGCGAAGACCTCGTGCAATTTGCGACTCCGCGCTTTGACGGCATTCTGCGCTTGGAACCCGCTGTTTGTCGCGTCAGGGTCCCTTTTCCGGAAGGCTTGGTACTTGGTTGACAGGGCGGCTATGATCGAAACATGAACGCCGCCCTACAATACCGCAGTACCGAACTTTCAACTCTGTGTCGCCGGCATCACGTCCGCGGGCTATCGGTCTTTGGTTCCGCCGCGCGCGATGAAATGCGCACCGAGAGCGATGTAGATTTACTGATTGAATTCGAAGCAGGCCACAGCCCTTCATTGGCAGGGTTCGCTCGCAACCCCTGCAATCCTTCGTAACCCCTATCGTCGGCAAGCGATTGTGGGGGATCTGCAGCAACTCTATGCGGCCTGAGGAGCGCGATGCCGCTCTGGGACATGCTATCTGCCGCCCCCCTGTGCCAATGTGAGCTG
>PKXS01000023.1 GCA_003132425.1 Gammaproteobacteria bacterium
CGGCGGTGGTGGCGGCGGCGGCTACGGCGGCGGCGGTGGTGCCGGCAGCGGCCCTAGTGGTGACGGCGGCGGCGGCGGCGGCGGCAGCGCTGGGCCCACCGGGACGATTTTCACGCTGAGTTCGAATGGCGGTGCTGTCAACGCGAGCGGCGGCGACGGCTCCATCGTGATCACCCTGAGTCCCTGAGCAGATCGGTCCCGACACCCGGATAAATTGAGGCGGCGGCGCACGTGCATTGTGTGCCGCCGCCGGCCGCGAACTACGTCGCGACGAAGTTTGCCGTGCGAGCGATCTGCACCATTCGGTTCGCGATCGAACAGCCCAACAACTTTGAAGTCAATGATTTTCTCGTGCGCTGCTGCGAGTGATTTTGTTGGAACGATTGTGCCTGCCGGCCTGGCGTGGGACGATTCCGCGAACATAACTTCCGGAGCTGAGCGATGAACGAACGTGTGGCACTGGTCACGGGCGGTAGCCATGGGATCGGGCGTGAGGCGGCGCTGCTGCTCTCGGCCGCTGGAGCGCGCGTGATGGTCGTGTCGCGCGGCGCGACGGAGCTGGCGGCCGTTGGCCTCGACTACGTCGCGGCCGACCTCGGCAGCGCCGAGGGTTGCGCCCTCGCCGTTGCCGAAACCGAGCGACGACTCGGGCCGATTGACCTGCTGGTCGTGAACCACGGCATCGGATCGGCCCACGAGCGGCTCGTGTGGGAACAGGATCCTGAGGTCTGGCGCGAGACGATGCGCATCAACCTCGACGGTCCGTTCGAGCTCGCACGTCTGACGGTGGGCGGCATGTGCAAACGCGGCTTTGGCCGGCTGGTATTCACCAGTTCGACCGCCGGCGAGAAAGCGGAACGCTCCGGCAGCGCGTACACCGCTTCCAAGCATGGCGTTATCGGGCTCGCACGCGCGGTCGCGCAGGACGCCGGCCCGTTCGGAGTCACCTCCAACGCGGTGCTGCCTGGCTGGGTGCGAACGGCAATGGCGGAGCGCTCGGCGAAGACGGAGGCCGAACGGCGCGGAATCAGCGTCGAGCAAGTGTGGCGCGAGCGCGCCGCCATCTACCCGCAGAACAGGGTGCTGGAGCCTCGCGAGGTGGCGCAGGTGATTGCGTTCCTGTGCAGCGATGCTGCGGGGGGCGTGAACGGCGAGGCGATCACCGTGGCTCTGGGCGGCATGTGGTAATTGAGACCACTCAGGTACACCGCAGTGGGCCGGTATCGGAAAAGACTCAGCCCCTGCGCTCTACCACTACTGGCAGGGGCAAACCTACCTTCACGCGATTAAGCACAACATGGTGCAGCGGCGCAGCAGGCGGAAATGCACCCCCGCAGAGCACCAGGATGCCGGGCCGGACGAGGTTGAATTCCTTGGATGGCGCGCCTTCACCCGAAGGGAGAAGAATGCCGTTACTATCTCCCTCCGGCGACCTAGGTCAGCGCTTTCGAATCGATCTCACCACAGCAGCGTATAGTTAATGATCAGATCAGTAATGATAGCCTTGCTGGGGCTCTGGCTGACTTGCGTACGGGCCGACACAGTTTGCGCAGCGGCTCAGCCCACCGAGTGGAATATGGCCACTATTCATGGTCACAAAATGTACTATGCCACGCGCGGCATTGGCCCGACGCTGGTCTTCTTGCATGGCGGAGGCGATTCGGGTGAGCACTCGTTCGTGCGCCAACTAGACGTATTTTCGGAACATCATCATATCGTCGCGCCGGATCAGGTGGGTCAGGGACGCACGCCTGACGTGCCAGGATCATTGAGCTACACCGCAATGATGGAGGACACCGCCGAACTGCTGAGGGTGCTAAAACTCCAGCATGTTGATGTTGTGGGATTCAGCGACGGCGGTATTTTGGCACTGATGCTCGCGATCCGGCATCCTGAGTTGGTCCGACGACTCGTCATCAGCGGCGTTAACATTGCTCCGGAGGGTCTGAGACCGGAGGATCTGGAGGAATTGCGCGCAACCCAGAACCCCAAGCCGACGACGATCGATGAAAAACTTGCGCACCTGTGGTTCACCTCTCCCACGGAAGCGGAATTGAACCTCGGGCTGCTGGCAAAAATCACTCAGCCGGTGCTTGTGATCTCAGGCGATCGCGATGCGATCACGCTCGAGCACACGCTCAAAATATTTCACGCACTGCCCGACGCGAAACTGTGCGTGCTGCCTGGAACGGACCACGCGACGTTCTCGGGGCGCTCTGAGTGGCTGAACCCCATTATTAGCACCTTTCTAGATCGCCCATAAGCGAGGATTCCGTACTAGTAAACGGGGCGCCTTTGCGCCCATTTGCGGACCTCGGCCAGTTACCGTTCCTCAGCCATCTCGCGCGTAGTCCAATTTGCTCATGACCTGTCAGGCCGTGCAGTAGGCGCAAAGCTTGTTGCCGTCGAGGTCGCGACAGTACGACATGTAAAACTTCGGGGCGCGTTCGCCGGGAGCGCCCTCGTCGGTGCCGCCGAGCGCCAGAGCCCTTGCGTGAAAGGCGTCCACTTCCTCCCGCGCATCGAAGCGCAATCCGAACATGGAGCCGTTGCCGACCGTCGCCGGCTTCCGATCAAAGGCGCCGAGCACCACGAAGCAGTGATTTCCATCCTTGCCATAGACGCGGCCGCCGGAAGAGTGCTCAAACATAGGAGTAATCCCGGCCGAACCTACGGTGCAATAACCCAACATTGCCGTCTCCTCTATCTCCTCTTCGCGGTGGCTACTTGCCCAACGCCGACTCATTTAACGGCACTGACCCTAACTTCATACTGACTGCTGTGGCGTGTGAACTTCGACCGTGACATGCGAAAGCTCTTTGAATCGTTGGAGGGCGGCGTGATAGAAAGCCGGCCCGCGTTGAGAAACGTGGCTCACCACAGAAAGAATCGCCCCGAGGTGCCCGGGCCCAAGACGCCAAACGTGCAGGTCAATCAACTGATCTCCTGTTTGTTCGACGACCCTTCGCACCCTACTCGCCATGGTACCGCCTGGGCTCATGTCGAGCAAAATCGCCCCTGTATCGCGCACCAGGCCATAGGACCAATTGGCAATGACCAGCGCACCCAGGAAGCCCGCGAGCGGATCCATCCAAAGCCAGCCAAAGGCCTTTGCTAAACTTAAGCCGATGATGGCCAGAACGGAGACCGCTGCATCGGCCATAACGTGGATGTAGGCCGCGCGAATGTTGTGATCGCGTGCATCCACGCCGCGCTCGTGTTCCCCGTGATCATGCTCCTCGAATTCAACGTCATGCTCGCCGCTCGGCAGCGTGACCAACACCTTAAACGTGTGTGGCTCGGGAATTGAGTCCGTTGACTCGAGGTACGCAGCCTTTTGTGAGAATCGAAACGTCTGGCACGAGCTGTCTGACCGAACCGTCGTCACCGTCACCAGCTCGGCCGGTAACACCGCGTCTCGACCCTCGGATTGAAGGCGAAAGACCGGTGGTACGCCAGCCTCAAAGATTGATAACGTCAATACACCGTCCAACGTGTCGATGGTCTGCGACTCTTCGTCGTGATCGTGTCCCGCCGGCTTGTCGTGTCCGTGGCTGTGCCCGTGATGATGATCACCGCCGCTCAATAACCATGCGCTCGCGATATTGACCAGCAAGCCAACGACGGCGATCGGAATCGCCTCACCAAAATGGATGGGCACCGGCGACATGAAGCGCGCAATCGCCTCATAGCCGATCAGCAAGGCGATCATCGCGAGAATGACCGCGCTCGTGAATCCGGCCAAATCACCCAACTTGCCGGTACCGAAGACAAAGCGGTGGTCTTTGGCATGCCTTCGGGCATAGGAGTACGCGAGTGCCGCGATCAACATGGCACTCGCATGTGTAGACATATGCAAACCGTCAGCGACTAGAGCGAGTGAACCAAATAGACTGCCGCCCACAATCTCCACCAGCATCATCACGCTGCAAAGCGCGATGACCGCCCACGTCTTGCGCTCGTTTTTCTCGTGGTCGGCGCCTAAGAACACATGGTCGTGGCCGGCGAATGGGACATTGAATTCGTTCATATTGTCCTTCCTTCAAAGTTCCTTGAGACCGGCCCTAGTAACTATGCGCACGATGTGGCCTTCAGTTGCGTCAGGTCCCGGACCCTAAGGATTTCGAGAGACCGAAGAACAATCCGCGCCGCGGACCGTACTGCGGCGCCCCGACGCCCACACCGGTGCCGTTGCGGATTTGGTATTCCTTGTCGAAGATGTTGATGACGTCGAAGCGAGCGGTCAGAGTGCCGGCGCCGGGAATCGCAAAGATATGGGTCAGGCCGGTATTGACCTGAGTGTAATACGGCAGATGTTCGCCATTGGGAATGCCGGTACCGCCATAGGCCGTGGTATCGCCCGGCGGCAGCTCGAGGTCCGCGCGTAATCCGGAACCGAACAGGAAATCCGCACTGAAGCGTGTGTCGTGCCAGAGNNAAATTGAATTGCGCCGAGTCGATCTGCTTACCCTTGGCGCTTTGCGCGGCGAAGTTCAAATAGGCCGTCAGTTCGCGTGTGGTGTAATTCGCCGTGAATTCTGCACCGTATTGTTTGCCGTAACGATAATTGAACGGCGTGAGAATGATCGGTGCGCCGAACTGTCCCTCGTCGATGAGATTTACCGATTGCTTGTAGTAGGTATCGACTCCCACGGTGAAATCATGAGTGATCTTTTGCTGCAAGCCCAGGTCGTAGTAGTTCGCGCGCTCGGCCAGCGGCGAGGTGGCTTGGGGCGTCAAGGGCGGAGAGGTGGTGTTATGGAACAAGGCTATGTCTTTGCCGCCGACCAGCTCGAACGGCGGCGGCGAGAGATAGCGGGAATATCCGGCATGCAGCGTCGTACCGGGGAGCGCCTGCCATACGGCATTCAGCCGCGGGCTCGCCTGGCTGGCGCTGGTATAGGCCGTAAATCGGTCGAGCCGCAGGCCGTAGTTGAGCGTGAAGGTGGGCTGCAGATTCCACTCGTCCTGGAGATAGGCGCTCTCTATCCATTCAGTTTTGGAGCCATTGTCGATAATCGTGGTCGGCACATCGCTGATCGGAGTTCCCGTGTCGGAGGTTTGAAGTACTTGGGACGAGGTGGCGCTGATGGAATGATCCGTCTGTAGGAAAAGGCCCGCTCTGATCGTGTGACTATCATTGAGCCGGTAGTCCCCGTCGGTTTGGGCTGCGTAGGCGACGTTCTGTTTGAAGGCGTCCTGCGCAATGCCCGTGAACAGCAGGTCGCCGACTGGGTCGGGAATAAAGGTCAGTGAAGAGTATCGAGCGATGAAGGAACTCTGAACGTCCAATGCGCCGGCTGAATGCTGCCAGCTCAATGCTCCGAACTGCGTCACTTCGCGCTGATTCTCGTTGAGGTCCTGGCTGGCATACGTCGATTGCCCATTGACTGTCAACCCCAATGACGGCTGCTCGCCGTACAAGTTGGGAATCTGGAACCTGCCGACTGAACTCCCCAGCATCAGGGCGATTCGATTTTCATCGTCCAGGATGTCCTCGAAGTAGCCGAAGCCGTGGTATTGCGTGGTGTGGTCGTGGATCGGGTTCGAACTGCCGTCCGGGGACTCGATGCCGAGATCGTTTCGCAAAAAATCGCCCGACACGAAGTAGCTGTACTGGCCTGAGCCGCCGCCGTAGTTGAAGCTGGGCTCGAGCTGACCATGGCTGCCTCCGTACAGGGACACTGCGCCGCCCGGAATCTGTATCCCGCTCTTGGTGGTGATGTCGATGATGCCCGCGGTGCGCAGGCCATATTCCGCGGGCAATGCGCCGGTGATCAGGCTCATCGATGAGATCAGTCGCGGATCCAAAGACTGGCCGAAGACACTGATGCCTTCCGGCAGGATGATGCCGTTGAGCCGATATTGCAGGCCGTTGTGCTCGCCGCGAACATGGAATTGACCAAAGGAGTCCTGCGCGACTTCGGGGGCCTGCATGATGACCTGATTGAGCAATGTGTTGTCACCGCCCGGCGTTGCCGCGACTGCTTCGGCATCAATTGTATAGGTGGACGCGCCGGTCTGGGTTTGAATGTGCGAGCGGGCCTCGTCTAAATGCCGGGCAGTTACCACAATCTCCGGCAAATTAGAGCTGTCGGTCGCCTCTGCGAGCGACAAGGAACTGGTGATAGTTAAAGCGACGGGTACGGCAACGCTGGACGCTGCAGCCCGGAGGGAATATCTGAACATCTGGAGAACTCCACAAAAGCTGAATGACGATGAGCCGCGGCCGATTGCTCGGGCGGATCGCTTCGCAAGGCAAAGAACTCAGCTTAAGGAGGGGGGGCCGCGGCTGCGCGGTCGAGGAACGGTAGCGTCGATCGCCGAATATTGCGGCTCCGACTTGACTTCGGGGGCGGCGCGACCCAGAGGAGGAGTTTGAAATGAGTGACTGAATGCCGGAGTAGCTGCTTGTGCAAATTCCGGACAGAGTGCGCAGCTGGTGTCTGCAGCGCCCCCGGCGTCAACATGCGCAACCGCGCTGTTCCAGTCGGAGAAATGGCTGAACTCGTGAACCACGGCACCGTGCTGCGCCACCAGCAGCAGCAGCAAGAGGCCAAGGGGTTTTAAAACGTGCCTCATTCGATTGGTGTCGGCAATCACCCTATGCAGATACACAGACATTAACAGAACACTGAGCGATTTGCAGTATCTGTGGCGGAGGTACGACAGTGCGAGGCTATATCACGGGGATCGACGAGTCACATCTTAGCCTGAGACGAGTCGGGCTGTGTGCGCCGCCCGCTAGCGCCTATCCCGTTCCACGCTTGTTAGGCAGGCATTCATCATTTGCTTCGTTTGATTTGCAGTGACGAATTTGCTCACTATGCCTTTGTTCACTTGGATGCCCAGGCGCTCGATTCGGGGCCCGGCGTAACTAAGATAGGTCGACATTTCTACTTCATCGGCCTGGAAATTTTCCACTGCATTCAAGATCTGCATCCGCTCACCCTCCGAAAGCTCGCCCCTGTACGGCTCCAGCCTCGCAATCCGGCGGCATCGTGATGCTCGCGTTCGTCCGCCCGATCGAGCGTCGGCGATGTCCGCGGAAAAATTACTAGGCCAATGCGGCGGCCCTCATCGACCAATGGCCCGTTTGATATGCCAAATAAATCGGCACATGGGAAATGGTGGCGACCGGCAACAACGGGCGGACACCGGAAATCGACTGCATCGGGCGACTGTCGGCTAACTCCGGCCGCTCGAAAGATCAAAGTGTCCTCCCTAAAGCCGCCCATCAATCACAGGCGTTCGCGTCAGCTTGCGCCTCGATCCCACATCCACGATGATGCCGGACAACAAACTTAATAGAAGATTCAGCCAAGGTCGTTGCGGGAGAGAGCCGCCGTTTCGACCGGCTGACCGCGCGGGCGCAGCAGATCAAGGCAGCGATAGATTCCCGTCAGCCAGTTGCGCCACCGCCGCCCGTCCAGCCCGGGACCGCGTGGGACGTGCCGGATAGCCCTGCTTGGAGGGCAGCCAAATCGAGTGGACTACTGTCTCTCATGGGGCAGGAGGAGATCAAAATTTATGGAGAGGTCGATTTCATACTGGCCGAAGTTCAGTTGACATACCAGGCTCGCCGCCAAGAGCCGCGGTGATTTCGAGTTTGAGTTCGACAGAGACGGGGCGATCGACCTATCGATCGCAAGGCCCGATGATTTGCGGAGATACCTCGCGCTGATCATTGATGAGCGCAGCGCGACGGAGGCATTCCAACATTGGAGTGCAGAAATCGGTCGAGTCGAAAGCGCGATCTTACGCGGTGAGCTGAATCTCGAGAAAATCCGCGCCGCGGAACACACTGCACCGGTGGTGGATCAAGCGAAAGCTCCCCCGACCTCCGGACCTGAGCACCGCTGAAGAATCGCTGCAAGACTGGATAGACACTCTCACCGATCTGAGTCATAACAGCTTGATCGCCGGAAATTCGGGGGCCAACTGGCGGTATCGGCCAGACCGGTAAATTCATTAGATCGAAACGACTTCTCCGAACCTAACGTTCCGCGCTCGGCATTTGCCGGTGAGACAATTCTGGAGTAAGAAGGGCCAGATTCTGTTTGCGCCGAAGCAGGCGGACTCGGGCAATGCGGTACCAGATGTGTTTCGCCAGATGGGTATTAACGAGGCGACATGCTAACCGCGAGAGTCATCCTTTATACGATCCTGGTGTTCGTCAACGTGGCGGCCATCATTGCGTGGATCATTATTTCGAAGCGGCGCCGGTTTCGCGAGCGACCGACCTGGACGGACAGCGTCATCGGCTACGTGACGAACTTTCTCGATACGCTCGGCATTGGCTCATACGCGCAGATCACGGCCCTGTTTAAGTTGCGAGGCAGACCGGAGGACGAGTTGATCCCCGGTACGCTTAACGTTGGAAGCGCCGTTCCAGCCTTTCTCGGCTCCATGCTTTTCTTTGGTGCCATCGCGGTTGAACCGGTGTTGCTCGCCAGCATGGTGATCAGCTCCGGCATCGGTGCCTGGGTCGGCGCGGGTGTAGTCAGTCGTATGGCGCGGCGGGGCATCCAGATGTTTATGGGCGTGGCGCTGCTGATCGCCGCGGGTTTCTTCGCGATGACCGCGCTCGGTGTCCTTCCGCCCTCCGGAACGGCGATGGGGCTGTCGGGCTGGCGCTTTGCCGTCGCGGTCCTCGCCAACTTCGTATTAGGTGCGCTGATGTGCATCGGCATCGGCAACTATGCGCCCACCATGGTGCTGCTCGGACTTCTTGGCATGCATCCGATCGCCGCGTACCCGATCATGATCGGAAGCGACGGCGTGCTGATCCCCGTCGCTACGCTCGGTTTTCTTCGGTCGGGGCGCTTCTCGCACGGCTGCGCACTGGGCCTCACGCTCGGCGGTATCCTCGGTACGCTGTGTGCGTTCCCGCTCGTCAACCTGATCGCCAAGCACCTGACCGTGATGCGATGGCTCGTCATCGTCGTGATTATCTACGCGGCCGTGTCGATGCTGCGCTCGGCTCAAGCGTCCATTCCTGAGTCGCTGGATACCGAGATCGAGTTGCATCCCTGACGATGTTCGACCCACAACTGCGTCATGCCCTCGCCGCGCTGCCCGAGAGCTGCCGGTCACTGAAGACCGCCCAGGGTCGAGGCTGGAATACCTCCTTTACTCGCCGAGAGCCGGCAGCAAAAACGCGAAAGTGGCGCCAAGCAAGAAGCCGATCACGGCGACTGAGTAGAGGATGAGGCTGATTCGCCGCAGTCGCTGACACGAGCGAGCGAGCAAAGGGTCCGCCGGGCACGGCGCGCGCCTGCCAACCCAGAGAGTGATACCGCTAATGGCCAATAGAGCGCCGGCGAGGGAAAACACCAGCGGCTTATGCTCGCTTAACCAAACAAGCTGCGGCAGCGCCGTGACCAAACCCGCCAGCGCCGCGCCGGCACCTAGGGCAACCAGCGCTGCGGGTAAAACGCAGCAGACCAGCGTTGCAGAGCTCGCTAGCAACGCGCCTGCCGCGAGGCCGGCATTGCGGATAAAGTGCGGTTCGCTCAAGGGCTCACCTGTTTGAGTTTCTCGCGTACATCTGCGATCGGTGTGTCGGTGCGCTTGATCGATTTCACGGTGTAACCCGCATCCGTCAAAGCCTTGCGCAGATCCGCGTCGGTAATATCTTGTCCCTCTTTGAGGGACACTGCGACGAGGCGATGCTCTAGGTTCACAACGACCTCAGCGGTCGCCGGAAATTTCTTGAGCTTCTTCTCGATGCCTTGCGCGCAGAACGCGCAAACCAAACCGTTGACGGTCATTTCGATGGTTGCCGCGGTACTCGTCACTGTTACGGCGAGTAGCATTGTGCATAAATACAATTGAAAGCGTTTCATGGAATTTCCTGTTAGAAATTGAACATGGCCATGGCTTGAAGTTTTCCGCCGTTGGTCACCCCGGCCTCGATCCAAGCGCCGCCCTTGAAGAGGCGCAATAGCGCCGCAGTCTCAATTCCAGAATGCAGATTGTCGGTGTAATGACGCGCCTGGAAGACGAACCAGGTCGCAAGACTCCCGTACTCATGTTTGTAGGGAGCTACCCCGAGCTGTAAGGTATCGACGCGTTCGGAGAATTCCGAGCTTCGCTGCAGATCCGTCTTTAAGGAGGCGTATACGCGCCGCGTTTCATAGTCGGCTTGCGCGCCAGCGTTTCCGGTAAAAGTCGATCCCGTGAAATAGTTTCCCGTGGCCGATCCGATACCGCCCCAAACAAAGACGTTCGCCTGCGCAGCATCGAGGTTCCAGCGGTGCGCCAACCAGTTCAGGCGTGCATAAGTAATGTGTTCAGTTTGGCCATTCTCGTCGCTAGTGAAATCAACGTGGCCTCCGCCAACCGAATAGTCAAAGCGTGGCGCGTAGAAAAGCTGCAGCTCCTGCATCGTACCGGCGCCGTACTCCGCCATCACGGTTGTGCCACCGGCAAACGCAATCGGATTTGCCATTGCCGGCGCGACTACAGCCGTCGCGACGCACAGCCCAATTAAAGGACGAATCATATAAATGTTCTCCGCAACCCAAAATATCAGTGCGGCGCATTTGAAGCGCGCCACATCGGAGGCGGCTCAAGGGAGCCGCTGCCGTACCGTCATGAGACGGAACTTGCGGGGTTTAGAGAATCGGCGGTCGAATTAGCGGCACGTCGCCGCGAGAGGTGAAGGCGGAAACTTGGAATTGTGGGTCAAGCGCTGAATGGCCATTCCAGATCGACGGCAGGGATCCCGATGCAATGTTAGCGGCCATCAGGCAAGCGCCTAGGCAGCAACTCGCCGTATGTACGCCGCGAGGACAACAAGGGTTATCCGTGCGAACCTGCGAAGCTGTTTGGCGCTCGGAGGGTACCTGAGGGGCAGCTGCAAAAAGCACGGGAGCGGTCTGCAGGCAGACCGCGAGCATCAAAATTAGCACTATGATCTGACGCCTCATACGCCACAGCTTAGCCTCTGCACTGCATGGAGGCAAACCAGGAGGCAGTCGCTGGCCTTTCGCCGCGACAGCAATTCAGCGACTCCTCAAGTCGAAGTGCTGCGCGCGGCGCTCGACGGCGGAGACGGGGTGGTGACCACCGGGCTGATACTGCAGGAATTGCTGCACGGTTTCGCGTGTCCAGCTTGGGACTATCGACGCGCTGCTAGCCCAATTATCTATTCGGCACGGCCTCACGCTCCTGACGACGGACGGCGGCTTTACTCCGGCGGCCAAGTATTGCGCTCTGCGCGTTTGGAGGTCCGGGAGATAACCGCTGCCAACCCGAAGGCGTGGGGCTCACTTGACGGACTTCGTGAAGCGCCTCCCCATCGAATTCGGCAGCGAGTCCTCGCGAGTTTGTTTGCGAGATAATTTGGCAACGGAAATCGACGACAACCGGCGATAACACGTCGATCATTCGCGCGAATAGCGTGCTCGCCACCGTTCCAGTGGTGCCAGACCTCTGAGGTTGACCCGATAGATACGCCTGCGGCCATCGGAGGATGCATCGATCAATCGAGCGGACGCTGATCACGGACACTTAGGGTCACTTTGTTACCACCGGACCACGGCTGCGTGTGTGGAAGGCGCGGAATTGACCGCAAAATTCTTATGCGCATATAATGCGCATATCGGAGGCGGAACATGAAAACGGCTTTCAACGCGGCGGCCCGGAAGCGTCCGGTCAATCTGACCTTGAACGCAGACTTGGTGAGCCAGGCTAAATCGATGACCGACAATCTCTCTGGTGTCGTGGAATCGTTGCTCTCGGAGTTCGTTGAGCGCGAGAGCCGGGAGCGACTGGTAAAGGCCAAGGTCGTAGAAGCGGCAATCGCAGCGTGGAACAGATTCAATGCCACATCGGGTTCGATTGCTGACGAGTACTCCTCGCTCTGATGGCGCAGTTTGATGTCCACCGGAACTCCGGGAAACACAAGGACACCATCCCATTCGTCGTTGTGGTGCAATCCGCTCAATTTGACAACTACCGCCGAAGAGTTGTGGTACCACTCGTCCGGGCAACGGCGATTGGCAAGGTCAGCTACGCTGAATTTAATCCGACTTTTAAGATCCGCGGCACCTCGGTCGTGCTGCATCCACTCGAGATCGTTTCTATACCCGTTGATCAACTCGGGGAGATGGTTGGCTCACTAAGCGATGACGGCCAATTGATCGTTGCAGCGCTGGACGAACTCCTGACACGCGCCTGGAAGTAGCTGGCGCTGCCGGCAAGCAGTCGTTGATGACAAGCGGCTGCATCCAAGCCGCGCTCGGACCACTAACGGGATACCTCGCTGGCATGCTCCTGTGGATCGGGAACGTTCTAGCCTGCGGCGGTATGCGCCTTGTCCGTTTGGCAACGATCCTGAAACTATGCAGCATGGCAGCTGGCACGGCGTGGGGTCGCCGAGGTGGGCGCACCTCTGAACTTCCGGTGGCTGCTAACGGCAGCGATCATCGGCATTGCGAGCATGCTGGCCGTAATTGCCTTAACTTCACAGGAAGAGATCATCGGCTTGTTCGTCCTCATCAGTGTATGCGTCGTCGGTTACTTGCTACAGGCACGAGTGGCCGTCGCGCAAGCGTGAATCGGAGCGCATATGGCACGAGCGCAGCGGCGTCGGCCCTATGTCGCGTTCTGCAGCTCAACGACCATCACTTCAATTGGTCTTTCGCCCACGTTGACATCTTGATGTTGCGTTCCGGGTGCATTGGCCGGCAGCCAATAGGCCTTTCCGGTCTGCCACTCGTGGTTTTCACTTTTGCCGGTATCCTCGAGGATTTTCATCGTCCCGCCAGTCAGCGCGATGATTACGCGGGGATGTTCATGTCGATGGAACGGTAAAGGATTATTGGGCAGCACAGTGGACTTCCAGACCTTTACGTCAGAATTTTCGAACTGCGGCTCGCGGCCGGTCTTTGCCATGGTCTGCGCTACGGCGAAACCGGCTACAAAAGCCAATGCCGCTAATACCGAGATTAATCCAGATTTTGTGATCATTTTTCTCGTCAACTTTATTGTCACGGTGGGGATCAGCGTTGAGGCCGTAAGAATAGCAAACCTGGCGTGCGATTATCGCGGTGCCTGGGACAACGCGAGAATACGGGAGACAAAAATTGTTAAGCGAGCAATTGCTCACGCGACCACATTCCTTCTCAGGCCGCAACCAGTTGACAATCGCGTCGCACTTGCCAATACTTCACCATATAGGAAACTATATAGGCAGGAGGGTAGCACATGCGCAGGAGAATGCGGCCGATGATCGGACCGGGACTGTGGGGACTGGCTTTTGTACTCACTGCCGTCGGTTCTGCCTGCGCCGACGTTGCGAAGCGCGCTTATCCGGTCATGGGACCGGTCGAGCAATACCGTATGGCAAGTACGTCCGAGGAGGTCGCGCTATCGCGGAGTGCCGCGCCGACCTCGATCTCAGGCGATGCCAGCGTTCTGACCCTCGGCGATCACGGTTACGAGACGGCGCTGAAGGGTAAGAACGGCTTTGTTTGCCTGGTCCAGCGGTCCTGGGCGTCCGGCTTTGAGGAGGCGGATTTCTGGAATCCCAAGCTTCGTGCACCGATATGCTTTAACGCCGCCGCCGTCCGCAGCGTACTTCCCGGCTATCTCGAAAGAACGAAGTGGGTTCTCGCCGGCGTTTCAAGGACCGACATGATCAGCCGCACTAAAGCTGAACTTGCCGCGAACCGCATCGCAACTCCAGAGCCCGGTGCGATGAGCTACATGATGTCGAAGCAGGGATACCTGGGCGATCTCGCCGGTCACTGGCATCCGCATCTGATGTTCTTCCGTGTCCACACCGATGGCGCCGACTGGGGCGCAGATCTTCACGGCTCGCCGGTATTTGCGGCGCGGGACGATTTGGAGCCCATCACGACGTTCTTCGTTCTGGTGCCCACGTGGTCCGACGGAACGCCCGCGGTCATGGAGATGCACTAGAGACGCCAAGCAATTGGAGCAGTAAGTGCATGGCTTGCTGCCGTTCAGGTCGCGGAACTCAGGAGAAACTCCAGTCCGGTCCGCGGAACGCCGGGCGCACCTTGGGCGGCCGCCGAGCCCCCTCTAGCGCGCAGGAAACGGCTCGCGCCAGCCCTCGATGTCGTTCAGCCGGTCGTGCCAGCGGCGCACGCTTGCAAATTCGCTGAGTGGCAACCGCGCCTCCTCGGCATAGGGAAGTGTCATCGCAACGGAGAAATCGGCGACCGTCAGCGCGTTCCCTACGATCCATTTACGTCCCGTAAGATGATCGTTCAGTACTGTGGCGAAGCGGCGAAACTGGCTTAGTTCCCGATCTACGACCGTTGGATCCGGCGCACCAATGCCGAAACGTCTCTTGACGATATTCTCGAAGTACAGCGCGCCGCCCGCGCGCGTGAAGTGCTGCGCGTTCCAGCTGAACCAGCGAGTGATCTCGATCTGGCGCTCATCGTGCGGCCACAGATCGGCACCCATGTCCTCGGAGAGCTGGCAGATCACCGCGTCGGATTCCCAGGTGATCCGTTCGCCCTTCACCAGCGTCGGCACCTTGCCGTTCGGATTGATCGCAAGATAGCCGGGCTTCTGTTGATCGCCCTTCGCGAGGTCGAGATATTCATATTCGACAGGCGCCTTCAGGTAGCGGACGGCGGCGCAGGCGCGACGTGCCGATAGAATGTCCGAGTAGTAGAGCGTCATCATGCAGCCTCTCCCGAGGCAAATCGCGCTTCCAACTTGTCGAGCGAGCCGGTCCATCCTGCTTCATGGGTCCGACGCGTGTCCTCGTCATGCAGACGCGAATGGGTGAACGTGATCTCGGTGCCCTCGGCAACGGGCCTCAGCGCGATCTCGACGCGCGACTCGTTCGGGTCTTCCTGGCCGCCTTGCCAGCGCCAACTCATCACCACCCGTTCGGGCCGGACGACATCGAGGTATTCGCCGCTGCACTCGTGCTCTGTGCCGTCGAGCATACGAAAACGCAGGCGATAGCGGCCGCCTTTGCGGGGATCGGCTTCCGCGATCAGCACTGGCCCGGCATCCGGACCCCACCATTGCGCGATGCCTTCCGCGGTCGTGACCGCGTCGAATACGATCGACGGTCGCGCCTTGATGCGTCGCACCAGGGTGAGGCTCGTCACCCCCTCTTACCCCGCGATTCAGCTTCTTTGCGTTCGGCATAGGCCGCGAGGCGGTCGAGGCTGCCGGTCCAGAAGCGTTCGTAACGGCTTAACCACGCCATTGCCTCGCGCATCGGCTGGGGCCGCAGCCGGACCGTCACCGTGCGCCCCGATTTTGTGCGCGTGATGAGACCGGCATCAGCCAGCACGGAAAGATGCTTCATCACGGCCGGCAGCTTGATGGCAAAGGGCTCGGCGAGGTCTCCGACGGACGCGCTGCTCTTGCGCTCGAGATGCCCGAGAATCGCGCGGCGCGTCGGGTCTACGAGGGCAGCGAAGGTGCGATCGAGGCGTTGCTGATAGTTCACCATGTCGGAAAGTATTGACGCGCCGCGCCGCGTTGTCAATCGGCCTTGGTGCCTGATCGATGGAAATGCTCGTGCGGAGAGACTGGTTTGAGCTTGGGCGACTTAGGGCAGACCTCATGATCCAACCTCCTTACCCTCCGATTTCAATGATTTGGGTGAGTGTCTCACGGGCGCGTGTGTACGAATCCAATGGCACTTTCTTAAGCGGATGTGGTTTGGCATTTCCAGCCCGCCAGTCGAAAGACTGCGGCGGATAGCCGAGGATGTAACTGATTACGCCCCTTCGGGCTTTGAACTTCACGGCAAAAGGATTGGTGTCGCTATACGCGACCGTCGCCTTTGTGGAACGCCAGTTCAGAGTGCTGTCTCAGGGATTTGTTCATTGGCGACTGAATACCCGCGGGATTGCGGGAATGTCATTAGCCGCGAGACTAATCCGCATCTGTCTTACAAAACGGGAAAAGTATCGGCGTGCGCCTATATTAGACGATGAACTTGCGTGATATTTGAAACGTCCAAGAGCTTCTTTGAGCACCGACTGCATCCCGGCGCGATCCATCGTCTATGAGTGAGTCTGCAAAAACGCCCGTTGAACTGGACTATGCGTGCGGGAGTGAACGCGCAGCGCCAGCAACCAGCGTGTGAAAAGCCTGGCGATTCCAAATCACGGATCCGTTTACAGGTTGCGTGCATTCGGCGCTGCACCGCCGAATTTGCCCTGTAAATCCGCATGAACTGGCATTCCTTCCTCAATCTTGCAGGCTGATACATCTAGTATTGCTATAGTAATACCCTGCTTCAAGAGATGATTATGACGAATACGGTGGCGACGACACTCAAGATTGCGGCAGATCTCAAACGACCTGTCGTGGCGGCGGCGAAAGCGGCTGACAAGTCTCCCCACGCGTTCATGCTAGAGGCGATTGAGCAACAGACTCAGCTGGATGAGGAGCGCCGGGCATTTGTTGCCGATGCGGGGGCGACCAAGCGACGCGACCGAAAGCGCGAAAGTGGCGCGAGTAATCTACTCGAGGCAGGCTTTTGCGGATCTCGATCGGCTGGCTGATTTTCCCATCGAGGAGGCGCCTCGGGCGGCGATTGCTGCGATCGATGTGATTCGCGATGGGATTGAGATGCTTGAGCGACATCCGTTTGTAGGTCGATCCTGTGAGGAAGGATTGAGGGAACTTCTGATTTCTTATGGCAAGAGCGGCTATGTAGCGCTTTATAGCTATGAAAAACGAGAGGATTTAGTGCTAGTCCTAGCTATTCGTCCGTGTCAGAAAATGTACGTTGCCTTCGCAGGCGCTTGAGATCCCGGCTACAAGGATAACCTGCGCGTGATCGTCAGGAGTCGGCCCCGAGGGGACATTTCAGACGGTCAGCTTACAGAAAGTGAATCTTAGAGACCGGCAGCACTGGAAGCCATGAGTGCGAGTGGTCTGGTGCCCCTGTCGTACTGCCACACATTCAGCGCTGGGCACGGCGGGTGATGGTGCCGATGGCGAATGAAGAGGGGTTTCCTAACACCTCAACGGTCGCCATGATGGTGTTCCAGTTGCGCGTTGTCACCGGCACGTCGAAGATCCTGTCAATCATTCCCAACAAGCCTATGGTTTTCACGTGGCGCCGGTATTCTCCGAAGACAAATCGCTTCTCCGTCGCAAGGATTCTCAACAGCCACTTTCCTTGCCCCGGAAGACTCATGGGAATCGACGGCACTAGCGACGGACGCTTCGCCATGACACTGACGAAGCGAACCACACCGGAGCCGGCCGGCTCATCGCCGAACAGCTTACACTTTGCGACGTCGAGAAGGTCCTGACCCTTGCAGATGATGATGCTGGTTTCAAATGGGAGTCTGCGGGATAGCTCTGCGCGGAGGCGCGTCTGAGTGGTGGGCGCGCGGACGACAAACGTGCCCGCGGCGCCAATGTTGACCACATCGAAGTGTTTCAGTTGTTGGGCCAACATCGTAGGGCGGAACGTCCGATGTCCGCCGACGTTGACGCCTCTAAGAAATACTACGAATGCCATGGAAAGCGAATTTACACCGCCTTGCGTGTCCAGTGATCACTGTGGGGCGAATGGCCGCTCCGCGGCAGGCATATTCATAGAGCCACTGTCCCCTGATGGCCGGCTCTCCTATCTTGCAGCCACATATACACGTTGTGGACACGCAATCGCGCTTCTTTAACGACATTCCTATGCGGCGTTGAATACCCTTGTGGCTTGACTGTCCCCAAGGTACAACGGGTAGGAATTTTTCTTCAGAATCAACGCGATATGCATATTTTCCTGGCCGCCTTATTTATCTGACGACGGAAGTAGTCATGACGATGCACAGAAACAACCTGATGAACAGTACCACCGTGGCGGCACTGATCGGCCTTGCAATTTTCGGTGTAAATTCGCTGGTGCTCGCGGCCGCAGTGGGGCCCAGCACTGCGGCAGAACATACGGCCGAGGCTGAGAAATCAGCTGCTGAGAAATACGAACGTGACGCGCTTAGATTTGAGGCTGATGCTGATCTCCACAGCAGGATAGCAGAGCGCTATCGCGCTCCAAGCAACGACGGCAGCAAGCAGAGGATGACGCTCTGGTCTCTTGCGAACCACTATGAGTGGCTTGCAAAGATCGATCGGGAAGCGGCTCAGAGGGCGCGCAATATGAGTGCGATGCATCGCAAACTGACAAATGCCCAGTGACCTTGCGCTGACGGCGCGTACGCCGGAATGGGTCGAGGAGGACTGCGGAAACGATCTGGCAAGTGATCCCGCGCACCGACAGCTCATTGCCGAGTGAGGCCGCCGATGCCGAGTTAGTTATGGAGAAAATTCTCGCGTGTGAACCCACGTGGAAAGACGAAGTGGAGCGGGCGATGGGAATCGAACCCACGGCTCAAGCTTGGGAAGCTTGGGTATTACCATTATACGACGCCCGCTTTGCAAGCAGTCTAATCGGCTTCCCGGGGTCTCGGCAAGATCGCCCGGTGCAGCGCCGCGCGCGCCAGCAAACGAGTGGAATCGAGAGTCGGCAGCGGAGAATTCGAGTCGTCGAGGATCAACGGCAACTCGGTGCAGCCGAGCACCACGGCATCGCAGCCCGCCGCCTTCATCCGCCCGATGATGAGCTGACAAAAGGCGGCCGCCTGGGGCTTGTAGAGGCCGCAAACCAGTTCGTCCATGATGATGCGATTGAGCTCATCGCGTTCGGCGCTGTTCGGGCGCACGCACTCAAGGCCGCGCGCCGCGAGCTTTTCGGGATAGAGCTCGCTGTCGACGAGCCAGCGGGTACCCGTCAGGCCAAGACGCCGGTAGCCGCGCTCCACGGCATGCGCGGCGAGAACCTCGGCGATATGCAGCCAGCGCAGCGGCGATTGCGGTAGGACGTAGGGCAGCGCCTGATGGATGGTGTTGTCGGGGCAGATGAGGAAATCGGCGCCGATTTTCGCGAGCTTATCCGCGCAGGAGAGCATCAATTCGCCCACGCCGCGCCAATCGGCGCGGTAGATGCATTCCATGTACTCGGCGAGCGAGTGCGTGTGCATCGAAACCTCGGGGTGTGCATGGGGACCGAGAAGACCCGCACCCTCGACGCAGATGGTCCGATAGCACAGCGCCGCCCCTTCGGCGGAGCAGGCGACGATGCCGATGTGCTGAGGCATGGGAGGAGTATCGCACCGATGCGCCGCGCCGATCGCAATCAGGAGCGCGCCGTGGGTTACGCAGCGCGATCTTGTCAAAAATTAACGCAACTTTGCGCTTGATTATGGTTTCCGCGTGCACTGACAGGCGAGGATTGCGTTCCAACGATATCTACATTGTCCGTGGGCGTGAGGCGACATTTATGGCAAACCGATTGCATCAATTAGTACTGGCCCTGGCACTGACGGGATTGGCCGGCGCCGCTCTGGCGCAGACCGGACCCGACTCTGCAGGCAGCGATTCCAACGCCCCTCCGGGCGGCGCGCATCAGCACGCCTGGCAGGACCGGGGTCAAGGCGGAGGCCACGGGCAGTGGGGCGATGAAGGTCGCGGCGATCGCGAGGGTGGTGGCTGGCACCGCCATCACCATCACCACCACCATCATCATCACAGAGGGCACGGTCATTGGGGCCGAGGCGGTTGGGGCCGGCATGGCCACGATGGGGGCATGATGGGGGGTCCGGGCCTGATGCGACGCTTCCGTGGGCTCGATCTGACGCCCGCTCAGCGAGAGCAGGTGCACACCATTCTGTCCAGTGCGCGTGAGCAGCATGCGAAAATGCGGCCGGCCGGCGGCCCGGACATGATGGCGCTGGCGAACCCGGGCGATCCGAACTATGCGACTGCGGTGCAGGCGGCCAAGAAGCGCGCGGCGGACCGTATCCAGGCAGGCAGCGATCTGCAGCTTAAGCTGTATAACATCCTGACCCCGCAACAGAAGGCGCAACTGACGAAGTCGCTGGCGGAGCGCAAAGCCAAGATGGAGCAGTGGAAGACCCAACGCGCCAAAGGCGCGAACGGCGCTCCTGGCAACCAGTAGTCGGCAGTCATATATATAGAAGGTAGTCATCAGGTGGCGTGAGCTCGAGTCACGCCACCTGGTCGAATTCGACCAGCGTCTTGAATCCGGCGCTCAACTGCGCCGGGCCCCGCCTTTAAGGCATGATGCCGCTGCGCTCATGCACAGTGACCCGAACCGCCGCCGCTTTCTGAAAAATGCAGCCTACGCCGGTGGCGGTGTGTTGCTGGGAGCCGCCGGCTTCAATCAAGTCTCTCCTTGGGTGTGGCGTGAAGGGGTGGCGTTCGAGCCGAACCATAGCTTTTGGGCGCGAAGTCAGGCGCCGCGCAATCCGCCGCTGGCGGGCGACCTTCAAGTCGATGTCGCCGTGCTGGGGGGCGGGTTCACCGGGCTGTCCGCGGCCTACTTCATTCGCAGCGTCTCGCCGCAGAAGAGCGTGGCCGTGCTGGAGGCGCAGGGTTGCGGCAGCGGGGCCTCGGGGAGGAACGGCGCCATGCTGCTCACCATGACCGCGGACCGCTACATGAATTTCAGCTCCGCTCCGGCGATGGACAAGCAGATTTACGATTTGACCGTCGAGAACATTCGGTGGCTGTCCTCGCTCAGCGCCGCGACCAGCATCGACTGCGAATTGGAGACTCACGGCGCGCTGCAGGTACTCGAGAACGCGGCACAGGTGAAAGAGGCGAAGGAGTACGTGCGGCAGGCGCGCGCCTTAGGGATGCCGGTCGAGTTCTGGGATCAGCCGCGGATCATCGAGACGATCGGCACGCAGGCGTACCAGGGAGGGTTCTTCGATCCGCACGGCGGCCAGATCCATCCTATGAAGCTCGTGCAGGTATTCAAGACGGCCGCCGAGCGCGCGGGAGCGCGAATCTACGAGAACACGATGGTCGAGAGCGTCGAGGAGGGGCGGGAACATGTTCTGCGGACCGGTGACGGGCACACGATCAAGGCCAAGTCCCTGGTGTTGGCGAGCAACGCGTTCAGCTCGAGACTCGGGTTCTTTCGAAATTCCATCCTGCCGGTGCGTGAATATGTCGCCGTGACGCGCCCGCTCAGCGAGCAGGAGTTGATCGAGATTGGCTGGCGCCGGCGGGTGCCGTTCAACGATGACCGCACGGAGGTGTTTTACCTCGGCTTGACGCAGGACCGGCGCATCCACATCGGCGGAGGCACGCCGATGTACTCCTTTAATAACGCAACCCCGGGCGCCGGCGCCGCAAGCGTCCATGTGTCGCAACTCCAGCATGAGCTGGCGAGAATTTACCCGCGGCTGGCTGGCATGGACTTCGAGACGAGTTGGGACGGCGTGGTCGACTGGTCATTGGATGAGTCTCCGTCGGTCGGATCGACGGGCCGGCATCGCAATATCTTCTACGGGCTGGGCTACAGCGGGCACGGCGTGAATCTGACGTCCGTATTCGGCCGCATCATTGCCGATCTTGAGGCAGGGTGCGAGGCGGCCTGGAATCGGTATCCGTTCGTCAATGCGCGGCTGGACTATGTGCCGAATGAACCCTTTCGATGGCTGGCGGCGCAGTCCGCCGTGGCGTGGTACCAGCTCACCGACTCCCGCGGCTAGTCCTAGATGACAACGGCGCCGCGATTATTCACACTGGCGGTGCTTGGCGCGAAGGTGACTACTAAATGGACAGGGAGGTGGAAGATGAGCGCGCGTCTTTTGTCGATGGGAGCAGTACTCTGGGCGCTCGCGGCCTGCGCGGCGGCTCCGGCGGCGCTGGCCGCCGACCGGTCGTTGTCCGTCACGATTTATAACGATGATCTGGCGTTGGTGCAGGACCGCCGGGAAATAGAGGTGAGCGGCGGCCGGCAGCGCATCGAGTTTCAAGATGTGTCGGCGCAAATCCGGCCGGAGACTGTGTCGCTGACGGCAGCCGACATCAGCATCATCGAGCAGAATTTTGATTTTGACTTGCTGACGCCCGCCAAGCTGATGGAGAAGGCGGTGGGCCAGACCATCACCATCATACGCGTCAATCCGGCGACGGGTGCAGAAACGCGCGAGCAGGCGCAGGTGCTTGCGACCAATGGCGGCGTGGTTTTGAAAATCGGCCAGAGGATCGAGGTATTGCGCGATGACGGTCTGCCGGTGCGCGTCATTTTCGACAAGGTCCCGGAGAATTTGCGCGCGCGGCCGACTCTCTCCATCACCGTCAACAGCAGCCGCAGCGGCGCGCGCCCGGCGACATTAAGCTATCTCACGCCGGGGCTCGGCTGGCGGGCGGATTATGTGGCGCTCTATAACGAGAGCGACGCCAAGATCGACGTGCAGGGCTGGGTGACGCTGACGAACTCGAGCGGCACGAGCTATGAGAACGCGCAAACTCTGCTGGTGGCCGGTTCGCCGAGCCAGGTCAATTCAGGAACGGGGCAGATCGTTTATCGGCCGCGGCCGGGGCGCGCCACGTTGCAGCAGGCCGGCACGGAAAGCGGCACCCGGGAGCAGCTGGGCGACTTCTACCTTTACCCGCTGGCCGAGCGCACGACGATCGCCAATATGCAGACCAAGCAGGTGAGTTTTCTCGATGTGCGGGGAGTGCCGGCCGAGCATGGCTACGAGTATCGCAACGCCTGGTTGGGGACGACGGAAACGGCGCAAAGCGCGAAGACGGTGTACAGCTTCTCGACCAGCGCACATGCGGGCTTGGGCGATCAGCTACCCGCGGGGATCTTGCGCTTCTACCTGCGCGACAAGCGCGGCGATCCGCAGTTCATCGGCGAGAGCCGCATCGACCATACGCCGATGGGATCAACGTTGTCGCTGGTCACGGGCGATGCTTTCGACGTCAAAGTCCGCGCCGTGGTCGATAAGCGCACACGCCTGGCGCCGTTCGATTGGCAGACCGACATGCGCTACGAGTTGACCAATGCACTGCCGCGGCCCGTGGTGGTGAGCGTGCTGCAAGGCGGTCTGTGGGGCGACTCGCGGATCAGCGCCGAAAGTCAGACAAGCCTGCGGCGCAGCGCCGAAACGGCGGAATGGCCGGTGGCGGTGCCGGCCAACGGCAAGTCCGTTCTGACCGCAAGCTTCGTCACGCGCTTTTAGACGGCGGCGATGCGCGGTCCGCACTCGATGTGGCTGCTCATGGCGGCGGCGCTCGTGCCGATGCCCGCCGCTGCTAACGACGTGCTGGCGGGGGCGCCCACCGCTCTATCGGTGACCGTGTATCGAGCGCCCGATCGGGGATCGGGATCGATCGACCTGGATCGACTCCAGGGCTTTGCGCTGGTGAGCGAAACGCGCGCCATCCATTTGCCCGCGGGCGAGAGCCGGCTGCGCTTCGAAGGCGTGGCGGACGGGATCGAGCCGGCCAGCGCGATCGTGGCGGGACTCGCGTCGAGCGTCATCGAAAAGAATCGCGAGGGGCAATTGCTCAGTCCCTCCGCGCTGCTGGCCGCCGCGGTGGGCAAGCCGGTGGTGTTGGTGCGCACCAATGCGCGGACAGGCAAGACCGAACGGCTGCCGGGAACCGTTAAATCCGATGCGCAGGGCGGTGTGCTGTTCGAGACCGCGCAAGGCATCGAGGCGCTGCGCTGTTCGGGTCTTGCGGAGACGTTCAGCTTTTCCTCCGCGATGGATCTATCGGCAACGCCGACTCTGTCGGTCTTGGTGCGCAATTCCCAACCGATAACGGCGATGGTGACCCTGTCCTATCTTGCGCGCGGCTTTGATTGGGCGGCCGACTACATCGCGACGCTGGCGCCCGACCGCAAAACCATGGATCTCGGCGCATGGGTGACGCTCGCCAACGGCAACGGCGAGAGCTTCGCGGCCGCGCGCACCGAGGTGGTCGCGGGGCGGCTCAACCGTGAACGCGGCGTCATCGAGCCGATTGATGCGGGCGGTGCGATTCTGGCGCGCTGCTGGCCGCGCGGCTCGACCAGCGATTTGCCCGTGGAGGCCGGACGGCAGGAGCTGAAGACCAGCAACCGCATGATGATGCTGGAAATGGCGGCGCCGGTCGCTGCCCGAGCCACGGTCTCGGTCACGGCGCAACGAGTCGAGCAGGAACAGCTCGGAGATCTGAAGCTGTATCGCGTGCCGGAGCGCACCACCGTGGCCAGCCGCCAGTCGAAACAAGTGCGACTGCTCGATCGGTCGGCGATTCCGATTCACCTGATTTATGGAGCCGACCTCGCGGCAAATGACGATGACCGGTCGGCGCCCGCGGAAGCTCTACTGCGCACCCAAAATAACGCCGCACATCATCTCGGCCTGCCGCTGCCGTCGGGGCGAATTGCGGTGTTTGCGGCCGATGGTGCGGCGAGGGTGCTGCTGCGCGAGAGCGGGATGCGCGATCTGGCCGTCGATGAGGAGGTGGAGATCGACATGGGCGCGAGCCCCGATGTCCAGGTCAAGTCCGTGACCGAGCGCGCGGCGATCGATGCGGCGCACGCGCAACCGCTGCCGCTGGTCCCGGGCGCGCCATCGGCGGCAGCCGGCGATATCAATCGCGTCGAGATCAGCAATGCCCGCGGCTCGGACATCCAATTCGAATTGCGGCTGCACCTGCCCGAGGGAGCGCGAATCATCCGCGCCGATCATCCGTTGGGTAGCAAGAACGGGCGGCCGATCTTCCGGCTGACGATCCCGGCGCATGCGGCGGCGAGGGTGCGCTACCAGACTCGGCGCAGCACTTAAGCGGACAGGCGTCGCGCTTAAGCGGCATCGTGAAAAATGAGGCCCAAGGTGCGCCGCAGCGCGCGGCGCACGGCGGACACCCCATGGCGCATCTGTACTAGCGCCGTGCCGCGCGCGCTCGGCACGGGCCGCTCCTTGACCGGGATGACGGCAATCGCGCCCTGAGCCAGCGGCACGACCACGGGCCGCGATTGACGGCGCGGGCGCTGTTCTACGAGGACGAGTTCGCCGCCGTCAAAATCGATGCCGGGCCGATCCAGAAGCACTATCGCCTGCAGCGGAAAATGGATCGCCCCGTACAGATCTTGGTGAAGGCAGTTGTAGTCGCCGGGACCGTAGCGCAGCAACAGCGGTGTGGGGCGGGTCTGCCCGGCCGCAGCGCAGCGCTCCACCAGCAGGCCGTGGGTGGCAGGCCAGTGTGTGGGGTTGCCGCGGCGCTCGGCCCAGGCATTCGCGATGGGAGCGAGCCGCTCGTATAACGCCTCGCGAAGCGCCGTCACCACTGCCGGCAGCGGCCGCGCGAAGTACTTGTACTCGCCGCTGCCGAATCCGTGCCGCGACATCGTCACCGTCGAGCGAAATGTCTCGTCACCTGCCTCATAAAGCTGCGCGAGTTCCCCGCACGTGCCCCCGTCAATGAGCGGCGCGGTCGCCGCGAACCCTTCTTGGTCCAAAGAGCGCGCCAGGGCCGCCGGATCGAGCACCGCGATGCGCTGTGCGATGAGGTCCTTGCGGCGCGCATCGCCAACGGCAACGGCATCGGCTACGGCTACGGTGCTCATTGCGCGCGCCCGGCGCGCTCGCGATCGATCAGGGCGCGCTTGCGCTCGAGCCCCCAGCGGTAGCCGCCGAGTCCGCCGTCGCCGCGCAGCACCCGGTGGCAGGGCACGAGTACCGCGATGCGGTTGGCTGCGCAGGCGGATGCCGCCGCGCGCACCGCCTTCGGCGCGCCGATGCCGGCGGCAAGCTCGGTATAACTCATCACCTCGCCCTCGGGAATCTGCAGCAGGAATCGCCATACCCTGATTTGAAACGCCGTGCCGCGCAAGTCGAGGGGGAGGTCAGGCCGCGGGGCGGTGCCGGCGATGTGCGCTTCGAAGGCTTGGATCCACGCGTCGAGCTCGGGCGAATCGGCCATGCGCGAAGCCCCCAGCGTCGCTCTGGGAAACTCATCCCGGAGCTGTGCCGTCAGTGCGGACTCGCTCTTGCCGAATTGCGCGAAGCACACGCCGCGGTCCGTGGCCGCCATGAGCAGCGGCCCCAACGCCGTGGGTCGACAGGCGTAGGCAATCGTTTCGCCGGCGCCCCCCGCTCGGTAGGCCGAGGGGGTCATGCCGAGGTTGCGGGACGGAGCGCCATACACGCGGCTGGTCGACTGGAAACCGGCATCCACAATGGAGTCGAGAACGCTGCGTCCGGACTTCAATCCGCTCTTCAACCGCTTCAGACGCGCTGCGTCCTGATACGCCTTGGGCGACACACCGAGCACTGCCTTGAATTTGCGCTGCAGGTGCGCGGGCGACAGATGGGCGTGCCGCGCCAGCTGCGCGAGCGAGGAGGGCTCACCCGCATTCTCATCGATGTGTTGGGCCAGCGCCTGCATCAGCTGTGCGGCGCGATCCTGAAGGGCGCGCGGATTGCAGCGCTTGCAGGGCGTCAAACCCGCGAGCTCTGCCGCAGCGGGATTTGCAAAGAATCGAACATTCTCCGGCTTCGCGGGGCGCGAGGCGCACGAGGGCCGGCAATAGACGCCGGTTGTGAGGACTCCGTAGACAAATGCGCCGTCATAGTTGGCGTCGCGCCGGGCGAGCGCCTGCCGCATGGTTGTCTCGGCCGGCATTGCGGCCTTGAGTGTGGAGGTGTTGCTCATGTGATTGCTCCTGATCTTCAATGATGGAGCCAATCCTAGGCGGCGCGCCAGGCTTCGGCGCTCCGATTCTTGCGCAGTTAACCGCCCGCATCGAGCGCGCGTATGGGTCGGTGCAGCGATACAACGGGGCGTGCGCTTGGGAAACCGCTTTAGAGGTTCCGCAGATCAGGTGTTGCCGTTGATTCGGTTCGATCCAAAAATGTGGTGGATAGTCGGCGAAGTCCGTCAGGACCGTCACATACGGGAACTCGGGCAATGCGGCGGCGAGAGCATCGCACATGGCGCGATTGAAATTCGGCACCAGCGACACCACCAGGTCCGGCTTGGTTTTGCGCCAATGGCGCCGCAGCCGGCCGCACAAGACTTGTGGTTCAGCCGGATGAGGGCTTGCAGGAGTTTCAGCTCTTGCGCCAGGCCCAAGGTCCAGCCGCGCTTCAGACGCGAGTTGTAAATGTCTTCGGGATTCATTCCCGTGGTTTTTTTAAAAAACGTCCTCGGGGTCGAGATTCTGCATCAGGTTGACGAGGCGCACCTGCCAGCCCCTTGCCTGCGCGCGAATGACGGAATCGAGCGCCAGCGCCGCAGCGCGATGTCCGCCGCCGGCGTTGAAATAAACCAGATCGATTGTCGTCACGGCGCAAGGCGGCCCGATTCGCCATGCATCATGGCGGTCGCGAGAGCTTAATTGCCGAGTGTGACCACTCCGTGAATTTAGCGGCGCGGGCCGCGCGGCGCGGCGCCGCCGAGCAGATGTCCCATTTCCTCTTCCTTGGTGCGCAAGTACTCCGCGTTCTCCGGGGTCGACCTGGAGACGATGGGCACGCGCTCCGTGACGGTCAGTCCGGCGCTCTGCATGGCGTGGACCTTGTCGGGGTTGTTGGTCATCAAGCGCAGCGTGCGAAGCCCGAGGTCGCGCAGAATCGCGGCCGCGGCGGAATAGTCCCGGGCATCGACCGGTAATCCGAGTTCGCGATTCGCATGCACCGTGTTGCTGCCGTGATCCTGAAGAGCGTACGCACGCAGCTTGTTCAGCAGTCCGATCCCGCGCCCCTCGTGGCCCCGCAGGTAGACGAGCACGCCGCCGCCGGCGGCATTGATCGAATGCAGCGCCAGGTCGAGCTGCGCGCGGCAATCACAGCGTAGGGACCCGAACACCTCGCCGGTCAGGCATTCGGACTGGATGCGAACCAACACCGGCTCGGGGAGCGGCAGCCGGCCGCTGACGAGGGCGACATGCTCGATGCCGCTCGCTTGTACCTGGTAGCCGTAAATGTCGAAGTTGCCGAGGCGAGTCGGCAGGCGGCTGACAACGATCCTTTTCAATGCGAACCTCAAGCTGTGGATGCAGAGAATACGCCTAAGGGTATCTCTTGGACACCCAACGGGGGCCGGCTCTGTGCAATGAACGAATCGGCATGAGCTTGTGTCAATTGATTATGTTCGCCGTCGCGAGCACTGCGGTACTCTCGACGGCAGAGCGATACCCGCACTCACTCAAGGAGCCATCATGCCAAGTCTACGTCTGGGCGATACCGCCCCGGATTTCGAACAGGACTCCAGCCTCGGCCGAATTCGTTTCCACGAGTGGCTGGGAAGCAGCTGGGGAGTGCTATTTTCGCACCCCGCCGACTTTACGCCCGTGTGCACCACGGAGCTGGGGCTGACCGCCAAGTTGAAGGGTGAATTTGCCAAGCGCGGGGTCAAGGTGATCGCGCTGTCGGTCGATCCGGTCGAATCGCACAAGCGGTGGATCGAGGATATCAATGCAACGCAGCAAACCGTGGTGAATTTCCCCATCATCGCCGATCCTGACCGCAAGGTGAGCGAGCTGTACGATCTGATCCATCCGAATGCCAGCACGACCGCGACGGTGCGCTCGCTGTTCGTGATCGATCCTGCCAAAAAGGTCAGGCTGATAATCACCTACCCGGCAAGCACGGGGCGCAATTTCGACGAGATCCTGCGCGTCATCGATTCCCTGCAGCTCACCGACAGCCACAGCGTGGCAACGCCCGGCAACTGGAAGCACGGGGACGAGGTGGTGATCGCGCCGTCCATTCAGGATCCGGAGATCCTCAAGCAGAAGTTCCCCAAGGGCTTTACGGCGGTGAGGCCGTATCTGCGCACTACGCCGCAACCGAATTTGCATTGACCGGATCAGGCCGCGCCGGCGCGTTTGCGCGCGGCGCGGCGCGCTCGCGGCTGCTTCGCTGCCATAGCCACAGCCACCGAACGGCGCGCCCACGCCGCGCATTCATCCGCATCCTCGAGCGCATCCGCCGGTAGCTCGTAGTAGGTCATGCTGACCTCGGGTCTGTCGCGGAAGGGGCGAAATTGACCCATGCCGCGCGCCACATAGTCGGCGCGGTTCGAATCGTCGACCTTGAAATACAGCGTGTCGCCGCTGATCAGGCCGAAGAACAGCCCGTCGTAATATAGACCGACGCCGCCGAACATGCGGCGCGGCGTGAGGCGGCCGAGACCGGCAAGCTGTTCCAGCACGTACTGCAAATAATCGTGACTGACGGCCATGGCTCGAGAATACCCGATCGCTGCATGGCGCAGGCTATACTTGCCTTCGGTGCTTAAGTTGTGTGGGGGCGGTTACATGAACGCAAGTCTCAAGCCCGTGCAGGCCCAGGCGCAAGCCGAACGACAGGCGAGAATCGATCTCGCGGCATGCCACCGATTGGCTGATCATTTCGGCCTCAATGAAGGCATCGACAATCACTTGACCATGCTGGTGCCGGGACAGTCGGATCGGTTCCTGCTGGCGCCCTTCGGTCTGCACTGGTCGGAGGTTCGGGCGAGCGATTTCATGGTGATCGACTTCGCCGGACAGATTACCGGCGGCCACGGCCCGGTCGAGGACACGGCGCTATTCATTCATGCGCCGGTGCACCGGCTCGCGCGCCGCGCCCGCTGCGTGCTGCACACGCATATGCCGAATGCCACCGCGATGGGTATGCTCGAGAATCCGCGCCTGGAGATGGTGGTACAGAGTGCGCTGATGTTCCACGACGATATCGCGTATGACACGAATTACAACGGTCTCGCCTTCGATAAGAGCGAAGGCGAACGCATGGCTCGCGTGCTCGGCGAGAAATCGGTGCTCATGCTGGGCAACCATGGGGTGCTGACGATCGGCGAGACGGTGCCGCAGACATTTGAGCGGCTGTATTTTCTGGAGCGCGCAGCCCAAGCGCAGATCCTGGCGCTGTCCACCGGCCGGCCGTTGCGGCCCATCGCGGAATCGATCGTGCAATCGACGCTCGCGCAGTTCGGCAGCGGTGCCAAGGTGGGCGGCCGCGACCGCGCCGACCTGCACTTCGAGGCCTTGAAGCGCCTGCTCGATCGCCGCCAAGCGGACTACGCGAGCTGAACTTAAGGGCGCTAATCCCGGGGGCAGAGGATGCGCGCGTGACGCGTCCCATCGTGGTCGTCGTGATGCTGGCGGCGGTGCTGTTCATCAATTACGTGGACCGCGGCGCCGTGCCGACCGCCGCGCCCCTGATCCAGCATGATCTGCATTTGACCAATGAACAGCTCGGCCGACTGTTCTCCGCTTTTTTTTGGGTCTACGCCCTCATTCAGATTCCGGTGGGGTGGCTGGCCGAGCGCTACGGGGCGCATCGCGTGCTCGCCGCGGGACTTGTCATTTGGGCGGCGGCGACCATGCTGACGGGCGCCACGAGCAGCTTCGCGATGTTGATCGCGGTGCGCATGATGCTGGGTCTCGGTGAGAGCGCCGGCTTCCCCTGCGTCTCGAAGCTCCTGGCGTCGGTCGTACCGGTCGAGGGTTTGGGCCGGGCGAACGGCATCGTGGCGCTCGGCTATCTCGTCGGTCCCGGTATTGGCATCTGGGCCGCCGGACTCCTGATCGATCACTTCAGTTGGCGCGGCACCTTCCTGATCTTCGGCATGCTGTCGCTGCTGTGGCTCGCGCGNNGTGAAGCTTCCCAAGCTTGCCACGGCGAGGAGCGATGCCAGCACGCCCACCTGGGGGATGGTGCTCAAGCAAAAAGGCTTGTGGGGCACGAGTCTCGGGCTCTTTTCGAGCAACTACATGTGGTATTTCATCTTAAGCTGGCTTCCGGCCTACCTGGTGAATGAGCGCGGCTTCTCGATGCATGCAATGGAGTACCTGGGCACCGCCGGATATCTGATCAATGGCTTGAGCGCGCTCATCATGGGTTGGAGCATCGATCGCTACGTGGCGCGCCGCGGGTCAGCGAATGTCGGCTACAAGCTCGTCATGGTCGTGGCGCATTCGGGCGCGGTGGTTTGCATGCTGTCCATGGCGTTGGGCTCTCAAACGACGGCGCTTGCCGGCATGTTCGCCTTTCAAGTGCTGATGGGCGCTTCCTCGCCCGGCGTGTACGCGATGTCGCAGATTCTCGCCGGACCGCGCGCCTCCGGCCGCTGGGTCGGCATTCAAAACTCCATCGGTAACCTCCCGGGCGCGATCTCGCCCTGGGTCACCGGCATCATCGTCGATCGTACCGGGCATTTCACGCTCGCCTTCATCGCCGCCGCCGTCGTGAGTGTCCTAGGCATCGTCGGCTGGATCGGCATGGTGCCGAAACTCGTCCCGCTCAAATGAGGGACATCGACTGCCGCATCACTCGTGAAGGCGTGAGGCCGCTCGCGGCGGCTGTGTGACGCGGGTCACAATTATCGCGACCTCATCGAGCTGCGGGCTCGCGAAGCGCGGGCTTGTCGCCTTCAGCCTACGTCGCCGCTTCAAGACATTCCGGCCGCCTTGATTGGGCCATACCATGGGCTCGAACAGTTACCGTGGGTGTTGCCGCTCGTGCTCAACAAGTTGACAGAATCCGCTGAGGCCGCGTCGAGCAAGACATTGGACGCGTATGCCCAAGTCATTCGCGCCCTGGCGCCGGAAGTCTGCGGTGTGTCGTTTCACGACGGCGTCGCGAACACTCTGTTGTTAAGCGAGGATTTCTTGCTGCCGGAAGATCATCGGTTAATCGAAGATTGCTTGGTCAGCGATCCGGAAGGCATGCACGAAATCCGCTATGGCACCCGCGAAGGGTCCCGCTATTCGGTTGCCATTCCGGTGCGCGACGCGCGCGGCGAGCTGAGAAGGTTGGCGGCCTGAATCGCGCCGGGCTCGGTGAAGGCGAACGGCTTTTCGTTTGACGGCTCGCTCAAGTTTGCAGGAATCCGCCCACTACGACGAGCGCAAACGCGGCCACGGTCAGCATCCAGAGAAACAGCAAGCACTCCCCGCCCGCGCTCAGGACTTTGGTCACCGCCGCGGACAAGCCGAGGGATCGGCGCGGCGCGCTCCTCGGAGCGGGAAGAAACGCGGCGGCTCGGGGGGCCGCGCGGGTACCAAAAATGCGAACAATCAAGAGCGCGGCCATGTCGATCTCCTCGTAGCTCAAGCAACGGCTCAAGCCCGAGGTGAGCGGCTGCGGCCGCTCAGCGCATCAGCGCCTTAGTTGCCGTCGTCGACTCTCACTCGGGCGATGATCCGATCCGATGTTAGGGTGTGGGTCCATGCGATGAAATATACCCTACCCGGGTATACTAAAACAACAGAAATTTATCCAGGATAGGGCGGTTGGTACGCTGCGCGACCGCGCGCCGCAACCGATCGCTACCAATTGGGATTCGGCAACTCCCTGAACACTTCGCGCAAGGCATCTCCGACCACTCGCGCGGCATTGAACATGTTCATTGCGCGGTAAATTCGCGCAGGTAGATTGGAATCGGCCGGCATGTCCTTAGCCATGCACTTACAAGGAGTGCCCTGCAGTCATGCGCGAAGTCAAAGCGAGCTCCGCGCTGCGTTAGTGAGAATTACCGCGACTGGTCAATCGCGCCTTCAACACCAGTCGGCTACTGGCGTGCGGGTTGACACCCGGTGCCCATGCGCGTGGTTCAGGCCCGGTTCGCTGTCCCGCGGATCCTCGAAGACCAGCAGCGGCGCCGGGCGTTCAGGCCAATGGTGGCCGTGAGGCGGAGATGATCGCGGGGTTGTGGGGATTGGTCATCCAGCTGTCCTCGCGAGTTATGGCAGAAACATTAGTAAGACAACAATTGAACTACATTGCGCGAAGTTGTAGGCGCAATATTTACTTGAAAACCTTATGAAGTGGTCTTCCAGTACAAATGCTTCGAGTAGATGCGGTTTAGCGGTGTTATCTCGGCACCGCCGAGATACGGTTTCACAAGCCGCCGAGCTTCGTAGAAATATATTGGGATTATGGGATAGTCATTAAGTAACACCTTCTCAGCCTGCCGCAATAGCGTAGAGCGTTTTTCCACCTCCGGTTCAACTCTCGCCTCGTCAATTAGATTGTTGAATTGCGCGCTGTTGTAAGCCGGATCGTTCTGATTAGTGTCCCGCGAAAAGATTTCAAGAAAACTGGCTGGGTCATCATAATCTGCTAACCAACCTAGGCGGGCAACGTCCCACCGGTGGCGGTCCTTTCTATCTGAAAGAAATACGCGGAACTCTTCGCTCACGAGATCAGTAAGCACTCCGAGATTCTCCTTCCAGTTGCTGGCAACGGCGATCATAGTCCGTTGAATGCCCTCTCCGGTATTGAAATATAGCTTCAGGTGCAGCGGATTCTTTTCCGAGTATCCTGATCGTGCAAATAAATATCGCGCGTAAGTCAGCTGACGGTCGCGCGGCCAATTAGCCCATTCGTATGTCGGACGACTGTATCCACTGGTGCCCTGGGCGACAAAGGTATAAGCAGGCGTTGCACCGAAAATTACATGTTCCGATATCAGATCTCTATCAATTGCCATAGAGAGGGCCTGGCGGAGATCTCGGCTGTCTCGTAGAGGCGGTCGTGAAACATTCAACGCGAGATATATGGTTCCCAGAATTGGCGCAATTTGCACCTCTTTGCCGTATTCCAGCGAGACGCGGCTAAGATCAGGCATAGGAATTGTAAATGTCATATCTAATTGCCCCGCAATGTACTCCCTTAACTCTGTTGCCTCCGACTCCGCGTTGATATAACGGACGCGCTCGATCAAAACATGGGATGCATCCCAATACTTTGGATTGCGCGCAAGTTCAATAAACGAACCGGGAATTCTGCGGACCAATGTGTAAGCTCCATTGGATACCATGACTTCACCTGGCGATTGAGCATCGCCCAAAGGAGTGCGCGTTCCGACGTGTACAGGCGCCGCAATCGGCTGCGATAAAACTTGGAGTACAAATGGGGCGGGATGCTCAAGTTCAACCCGCACAACGGACTCGCCGACCGCCGTAACCCCGAGGGCGGCCACGCTCTTGCGACCCGCAATAATGTCGCTCGCTCCCTTAATCACTTCCAATACGGCTGCCGATCCTGAAGCTGTGCGAGGATCAACTGCGCGCCGAAGTCCTTGAACGAACTCTGCTGCGACCGTGCGATCGCCGTTGGACCACTTAGCATCCGGTCGCAACTGAAATGTATAAATCGTTCCGGTCTTATCAACGGTCCATGAATTTGCGGCGCCCGGGACGACTCGCCCGTGACCATCTTCTGCGGTAAGGCCCTCGTAAAGATCGCGGACAACTTGAAACGAAAAATCGTCGTCCGCTAATTGAGGGTCCAAAGTGCGCGGTTCGCCAGGCAATCCTCGCCTAAGCGTTCGTACGGCATTTGACTTATCCAATTGCGCACTTGACGGGTGTAGCGCCCCCTTGTTGGCGTCACCGGAATCACATCCTGACCCGCCGATAAGTGAAACCAGCATTCCGCAGCGCAACAAAATTCCTGCATATTCAAGAACTTGTCGGTACGCACCTAGAGCAACATGAGTAATTTCAGGCACTTGCTGCATACATTTTCAACGTATTGACATAAGATTTGCAAACCCAGAAATCTAGAAAACACCAATTTATTAACGAAATGTGTGAAATTGCTCACAAATGCCGGATAATGTAAAAACAGCGTTTTCCATATCGCTCCGACGGCTCCTTAGGCCGCTGATAAAGATTATGTTACGTGAAGGGCTTACATATTCTCATTTTGCATCGATCGCACAGATGGCGTTCGTGGAATCGGCTGCGCGCGACTTTGTTGGAAAAGGAATGAGATCGTCAAGCGCGTCGGTTTGTGCCTTAACGGGTATGTCGCAACAGGAGGTGCAAGTCGCGCTGCTCGAACAGGAGCGATTCGAGGCCAGCGAACTGTTGGAGGTCTCCAATCCGTTTGCCCGCGTATTGCATGGTTGGCACAACGATCGAGACTACGTAGGGCCCTACGGGTTTCCAGTGGATTTGCCGTTTGTAGGAAGTCCCCTAAGTTTTACGGTCTTGACCTCGCGGCATGCGTCGGGTGTTTCCCCAGAAGTCATTCTAAAGGAGCTCCAGCGCATTGGCGCGGTCACTGAAGTTGGCGCCAATGTTTGGAAGCCACTGAAGCAAGAGTATATCGAGCCCAGCCTCTCTCCAGAGAACCTCGGCCGAATGGCGAGCCTCGTCGAATCGCTGTTGACAACGCTCGAAAACAACACTCGCGGTGCACGTGATGGCACCGATTTATTCGAACGAACAATGATAGTGGACGCGCCGTTAACTTCTTCGCAATTGCTTGAGTTGCAATCGTATTTGAAAGTGGTGGGCGGACAATTTCTACACCGTGTCGATGCCTTTGCTGCTGTAGATCTACAGGAAAAGATCGGTATTAAGCCTGGCGAGGTCGCTGATATCCACGCCGGATTACAGTGCTTTTTATACGTTGAACCGGCTGAAGACCACGTCCGTTTGCGGGATGTCATCGAATTTAATCAGCCAACGCATTGAATTAGATTTTCGAATATAAGGGGAACGGGATGAAGGTTGGTAAGTTTGGGATCACCCCTCTAGCGGTGGTCGGTGCAATCGCGACGCTGGGTTGTGTAGCTATCGCGTCCGCTGGGGACGAAATGACAACCGCCCAGATCAAGACAGTGTATGGCGCCGATTTGCAGGTATTGGGCGAAGTTCAAAGCATCGACCTTTCTAAACAGATCTTAGTGGTCGCGGGCCAGCATGTCTCAGTGGCCAAAGAGACCGCGTTTTCATACAACGGTACTTCGATTGCTGATCACACTGTCGCACTGCGCATGCTGCAAACCGGCGACATGTTGGCGATTATTGGGTCGGTGAACGAGCCGGCGGTATCAATTAGTCGTCTTGCTATCTCATATGTTCCGGGTGCAACCAGGATATTTGTAAAGGGCACGGTAGCTTCAGTCGAGCCATCGATCGGTCGAGCAAGTGTCGATGAATTAGGCGTCGATTTGACGCCGGCGATGGCTGACCCCAAATTTTCAAATGTGGAGATGGGGCAGGTTATTGAGGCATCAGGAGTCCAGCCAGTCGTCGGGGGCCTCCTGTTAGCTGACAATGTTTCGACGAAATCCATCATCGGGACCTCGTCGGCAAAGAAGCCGGACTCAATCATC
>PKXS01000082.1 GCA_003132425.1 Gammaproteobacteria bacterium
AGTTTGACCAGCCGCGTCACCCGGAATGAGGCGAATATTGCGATGCACCCGCGGCGCCGCGCGAAGATAGAGCGATTCGATGAGCAAGACCAGCGTTTGCGAGCGGGATGCGCGACAAACGCCGAGATGAAACTTCAGGTTGAATTGAACGGCCTCCGGAAATCGCCGCCTCTTTACCGCGAGTTCGAGTTCCAATTCGTGGCGCTCGAGCTCTAGAATCTCGGTCGCCGTGATCTCTTTGGCTGCGAGACCGGCCGCAGCCCCCTCCAACACGGCGCGCACGCGCAGAATATCTAGCGCCTCGGCTTGGCTGAGTGTCGGAACGCGTAAACCCCGGTTCGGCAACGCCTCCAACGCCCGTTCGGTGACCAGTCGCGTCACAGCCTCGCGGACCGGCATCGTACTTGTGCCGAAGGATGTCGCCAGCGCGCGTATCGAGATCATCCTGCCTGGTTCAAATTGCGCTTCAATAAGCGCCTGCTTGAGCACATCGTACACCTGCGTCTGCTTCGGCACGCTGGCTTGAATTTTCCCCAGAAAACTATCACCCATATTCTGTCTGATAATCTCTCTCGCTCATTTGACAGGGGCGCATAAAGTATACCTTGGCGCAGGCGCTCGAGTCGCGCCGAAGTGAATGATCGTTCAGTCCGATGGCCCCAGACTGCGATCTATGATCGCAGATACTCTATCATGATCGAGGACTTCCGTCCCGCAGCTATCTTTAGCGGGCACATGTCTACACCTAACTCCTCTCCTTCATCGACGCTTGACGCTCACTGATGAATAAATTATAGTGGGATCACAGATCTCAGATAATTATAAAACGAAAATGTAGCGCCCGTTATCGAATCACGATTTGACTCGCATCGCTTTGTATGGCGGGAAGATATGCGACAATGCAGATTCGGCGGACAGTTGGCAGGCTTTGCGGGGTGCGCTCTGGCTTTATCGAGTGGGTTAACTCTAGCGCAGACCACGCCCCGAACCACCGGACTAGAAGAGATCGTCGTCACCGCGCAGCGCCACTGCCTCCAATATTCAGTGCCGTACGGTCCACGCTCGCTGTTCGTGCGCGGGCAAGTAACCTTCACCGGCGCGCGAGAGTTATAACAACGTGCAAACGGATATCCCTCTAGCTGCTTGTCATCCTCATCACCCTACGGACCGGATTTGACCAGGGGCCCTATGAATTTGCCCTGGTGTGCGCAACTTGACCGACTCGAGAGCAAATCTCGGCGATTTCCTTCCCGAGTCCGGAAATCTGCCAGGCCGGTTGCGGTATCAGACTGTTGCTCTTCGATTGCCAAGAGAAAGCTCCCCATGGAACCGCGTAGAACCCGGCAGCAACATGGCAATAGTGTGCATGGGTAGAGATACGACACCGAGACTATTCTATGGCTGGTGGATCCTTGGCGCACTCTTTCTAAGCGGGTTCATGGTCTACGGCGGTGGGCTCTATTCCTTCGTGCTGTTTATCACGCCATGGACACGAGAATTCGGCTGGAGCCGCGCGGCGACGGCAGGACTCGTGTCCGCATTCTGGTTCAGCGCACCTTTCATTCTTTTAGGAGCCCGAGCGACAAAACGCTTCGGTGTCATCCGCCTCCTTGCCGTTGGCATCACTCTCGAGGCAGTCAGCGTTTGCTTGCTGCCGTTGGCAGACGCTCTTTGGCAGATGTACGTGCTTCGCACAATCATGGGTTTTGGCAAGGTTATATTTGCAGTCTGTGTGCCGGTCGTTCTCGCGACCTGGTTCAGAAGGCGCTTTTCCTTCGCGTTGGGTATCGCGTGGGCAGGGTGGAATCTTGGTGGCCTGGTTCTGGGTCCGGCAACATCGCTGATCATCGATCGCTACGGGTGGCGCATTGCGTGTGTCGCTATTGCAGGCGGCCTGGTGGTATTCGCCTTGGTTCCTCTGCTCCGGGTGTTGAGAGTTCACTCGCCGGCGCAATTGGGTCTTGCTCGGGATGGCGCGCGGCAGCAACAATCGGTCGCGAGTGATACGGGGAGCGAAGACTTCGATGCTGGCAATGCTTCAGACGAGGAGGAGCGGACCGAAGGCACATTATTTCGATCGGGCGCGTTCTGGCTGATCGCATTCTCAACCGTCGCTTACTACGCGGCTCTTGCGGGCATGCTGACCCACCAGGCCGCCTTGGTCGAATCCGCCGGATACTCTGCACAGATAGCATCAGTCATCCTCGGCTCCGTTGCCGGGCTTGCCGCAGTCAGCGGTCCCCTATTTGGGCGGCTCTTGGACCGTGGGCATGTATTACGAACCGGAATTATCATGCAGATCCTTCTTTTCAGCAGCGTGTTGGCGCTGTCTGTTGTCGCCAACATGCCGTCGGTAATGGCGTTAGTACTGTACGCCGTGACGTTTGGCTTGACGCTCGGGGGAGCCGATGTGTCCTGGGTAGCATTGGTGAGGCGCCGTTTTCCAAAGTTCAGCGTCGCTCAGACCTATAGCGCCTGGTACTTTTTCGAGGTTGTCACGCTTGCACTTGCACCCATTGCGGTAGGGCATATTTTCGACCTAACCGGAAGCTATGGCCGCACAATACTCATCCTGACGCTGCCCGCAGGCCTTTCTTTCGTGTTTCTGCTGAGCGCCCAAATTAGTCACGGCCGATCCCTAGATGTCTGACTGCCGACCGACTGCCCAGGTTAAGGAAGAGGGTCGGGAACTTTTTACTTGAACCTGTGCGAACTTGGTGCCCTCAATGTCAATAAACACATATCTGTCAACGCGGCCGTTACATGTGTCCCGGCTATTGAAGGCGCACCCGCTTCGCAGCGAGAGGCGATGCACTCATTGCAGACTCCGTTTGCACGGTTGACTGAGCTGAAATATAGAGATGTGAGTGCAGATGCAGGTGGCTACCCGCGACGTCATCGGTTGCGCGGCCGACGGCTAAATGGCCTCCCACTACCGGGACGACGTTACGACAAGGGAAAACAGCACGAAAGGTAAGTGACACGGTCGGCCTGATGCGAATCGGTACTGACAGAAATGCTGTGAATCCTGGCTCTCTCGACCGTCGTACGCAAATCCTGCGAGGCACGCCTCGCACATCAGCGAAGATCAAGCTTCCAGATGAACCGCATCGCTCATATAAGCGGAAATCAGCGAAGATATCCGTCGGTCTTCGGACATCGAGCGAACATAAATTCTTATTTTAGTTCTTTGAACATCAGTAACCGTTAGTGGTGCAGCGAGCCTTAAATTCGTTTTATAGGTGTCCGACGCCCGACTCTGTATGCGGCGCAGCTGCCATACCACGGTCGTAAGATGCAATGAGCGGTCTGCCCCTCATAGCGCCCTGCGGGGTTGCAGCCGATGCTCATTCGGTCCGCCGCAGTCCGTCGATTTACCATCTGAACGAAGCTCTAACTTGACCAGTTCCGTCAGCATCCCAACCATGCTAAATCCCCGGCCGTTCAATTGGTACTCGGCTAAATCGTTGCCGTCGGCGTCAATTTGGCTGTTTACCTGCATCGCCGCTCCAACGCATACAGAGGGGTAGTACAAAACCATTGTCTTGTAACCAAACCACAGGCCGGAATGACCAAACGCCGTTCCTAGTTCCGTGCGATGCGTGAAGAGGCCGGCGCCGTAGTATGTTTCATCTCCGTGCCCAGGAATGGGAACGGAGTGCGATATCATGTGCCTTAATTCTTGGCGTCCCAGCAGCTCACCGTTGAAAAGGCTGTAGATGAACTTCGCCATATCCGGGGAATTAGTCGCGAAACCGCCGCCGCCGCCCTCGAAGGCGGGATTCATGAATAGCCGGCCGGCGTCGGCGGTTTTATCGGGCAGCTTAATATTCTCGTACTGTGGTTTGGTAGTCGGCCCGGCATATCCGCTTGCAAGGCCGGGGATATCTTGAGAAGTCGCCGCCACTGTCGCCGTCATGCCGAGCGGGCGCAGGATCTTCGCCGCCGCCAAGTCGCCAAAATACCTGCCTTCGATTGATTCAACGACGGCAGCTAGAATCTGATAGTTAAGGTCGCTGTAGCTGTACGCCGTGCCCGGCCGAAAGAGAAGTTTTGTGTTGCGCGCCGCTAGAAAGCGTCGCTCATTTGTCCAGTCTCCAAGCGGATTGCCGATGGCAGCGGCATCCACCGCCCCGTCAATGAGGCCGGTGGAATGACGAAGCAGCATTGAGACGGTAAATTGCGCCGCGCCGGGTAAACTATGATAGGCGCTATTTCGCGGGAAAAAGCGCGATACTTTGTCGGAATAATGTAAACGGCCTCGTTGCACTTCTTGATAAGCGAGTACCGCAACCAGCATCTTGCCGGTGCTTGCACCCATCATGACCGACTGCGCTTGCATCGGCGTTTTCGCTTCGCGGTCGGCATACCCCGCACCATGGCTGCGTCTTTCACGTCGCCCATATATGGAAAACGTGATGCCCGGGATCCCTGTTTCCTTCGCGATATCGGACAATGCGGTACTGACGGGCTCCGCGATCGGCTGCGCCTTGCTGCACACGCCCGGTGCAGCAAGCGAGACGGCCAAGAACGCACCCGAGAGATAGAGTACCCTCACAGATAACCCCGGGCGGCCAGGTTGCGCATCAGGTGCGTGGCGCCGAAGGACCAAGGCTCTATTTGATCGGAGTAGCCGACTCGGTTCATCAATGTTCCCAGTTGCGGCGAATGAATGCGAACCACATCTCCCTGCTTATGCGTGAATCCGGCGCCTGCTGCGCCACGGTCGCTAGTGGGCACAAACATAGTACCGGTGAACAACATCAGGCCGTCCGGATATTGGTGATGCGGGCCGATCACCTGCGACGCCAAGTCTTCCACGTCGCGGCTGATTGCCGCCAGATCGCTCCGGCCATTCAACGAAAAGCCATCGGCTCCGTCGATGCTCAGGCTAACGGAAAGGTTTCTCAAGTGGTTGAGATCGAAATTCTCGTCCAGCAATCGAATGAAGGGGCCAATGGCGCACGAAGCGTTGTTGTCCTTGGCCATACCCAACAGCAGCGCGCTGCGGCCCTCGAAGTCGCGAAGGTTGACGTCGTTCCCCAACGTGCAGCCGATTATTTTACCGGCGGCGCTGATCGCCAGCACCACCTCCGGCTCGGGGTTGTTCCACACCGATTCTCGGTGCAGCCCGATTTCGGCGCCGGTGCCCACCGCGGACAGGGGCTGGGACTTGGTAAAGATCTCGACGTGCCGCCCCAAGCCGACCTCGAGATACTGCGACCATAGGTCCCGCGCCTGCAGCACGGTTTTCAATGCCTGCGCCTCCGCAGTGCCGGGGCGAATGGATCGCAGCTCATCGCCGATTTGCGATTCGATTTCACGGCGCACCTCGCCGGCACGAGCGGCTTCTCCGCCGCAGTGTTCTTCTATGACGCGCTCCAGCAAGGAACTGACGAACGTGACCCCGCATGCTTTCAAGCTTTGTAGGTCCGCGGGCGCCAACAAATAGGGTCTCTTCGATTCTGGGCGCGGCGCAAGGGTGTTCTCCATCAGTTCAATCGCCGACCCGACATGCTCACGGCCGCGGGCAGTTCTTGCCAATACCGACGGGTTTTCGCTGTTGAGTATCTCTGTCATCAACGGGTGGGCGGCGGTGATATCGAAAACTTCGCCCTTCTCGATCAGTACTATCGAAGGGCCGGCCGTCGCTCCGGGACGCCAGATGCGCCCTAGCAGCGTTGCACGCTCATGATCGTCCGGTAATAACTGTAAATCGGAACTTTTCATTGCTGGACCCTTATGGACGTATGTGCTTCGACGTGCAAAGATTTGACGACACGAGGTCTACCGACATGCAAACGACGGACAATGATCGGACAATTTTTCGTACACTCGATGAAGCCACGCCCGGCGACTGGCGGGTTATTCTGCGGGCCGAGACCGCCGATCGTGTCAAGCGCACGACGGGCAATCGCCTCTTGGATCTCCTGGCGTCGATGCAAAATGCCGATTCTCTCGGCAGTCCCGTCAACCTGTACACGCATTCGCTGCAGACGGCGACCCGTGCGCTGCGCGCCGGCGAAGATGACGAGCTCGTGGTCGTCGCCCTGTTTCACGATCTGGCCGAGTCGCTGAGCGATAATCATCATGGGCTGGTGGCGGCCGAGCTTCTGGCGCCGTGGATTTCTGAACGGCGCACCTGGCTGTTGGTGCAGCACGTCGATTTCCAGCAATTCCACTTCGTCAATCATCCGACCGCGGATAGGCACGCGCGCGATCGCTTCGTCGGGCATCCGTTTTATGCCGAGACGGCGCATTTTTGCCAATTTTATGATCAGAACTCGTTCGATTCGGCCTATCCGACCCTACCGCTGAAGGACTTCGCGCCCATCGTGCAGCGCTTCTTCGCGCGCCCTCGCCCGCCGCTGAAGCCGTTGCCTCGAGCTTGTTAGGCGGCGCTGCGCCAAAGTGGAAGCTCAATCGGCGCGATCCGTTGCTCAATCGGCTTGACTCATTGCTTTGAGCAGCCGGTAGGTGTATTCGACGCTTTCGTCGAATTCCCGGACCCCGATCCGCTCATCGCGGCCATGCGCGCGATTCTCATCCACATCCATCCACACGCCGGCGACATCGTAACTCGGAATTCCCGCATTGCGGATCTGGCGGTCGTCGCTGTACCCGGTATCCATCGTCGGGATAATGGGCACCCCCGGCCACATGGAGTGAACGAGCGCGGATATCTTTCGGGTTATTTTTTCCGTCGGCGGCGATTCCGGGCTCTCGATCGGCGGCGTATCCATCGTGACGCTGATCTTGCTGTCATTGAGCACGGTATTGAGCGCCGACTGAACGTTTGCGGCCGAATCGCCGGGCATCATGCGGCACTGAACCGTCGCTCTGGCACGCTGCGGCAGCGCGTTTTCGGCATGACCGCCGGAGATCAGCGTCGCGACGCACGTCGTGCGCAGCACCGAATGGACGAATNNACGCACGTCGTGCGCAGCTGCGCGTTCAGCCTGACGTTTTTACTCAAGCGTTCCGCGGCCGCCAAGTCAGGCGGATTTTTAGCCACTGCGCGCATGTCCGCACTCTCGGGTCCCGGATCGAGCGCTGCCATCTTCTCGAAGCTCGTCCGCGTGGTTGCCGTCAGCATCACGGGAAACTTGTAAGTTTCGAGCCTCCCCAGTCCATCAGCGAGACGGTAAATGGCGTTGTCAGGCCC
>PKXS01000104.1 GCA_003132425.1 Gammaproteobacteria bacterium
AGACTCGCGAGGAGTTGGGGCAGCTGTTTCTTGATCTGGTTGACCGTGGCGATCACGTTCGCCCCCGGCTGGCGCATCACGTTGAGCACGATCGCCGGCACCTTGTCGTACCAGGCGCCCTGCTCGATGTCCTGCGCGGCCTGGGTAACTTTGGCTACGTCGCGCATGAGCACCGGCGCGCCGTTCTGGTAGGCAATCACCGAGTTCAAATAGTCCTTGGGGTCCTGGATCTGATCGTTGTCATTGATCGTGTAATCCAGATCCGGCCCGTCGAAATTACCCTTGGGCTGGCTGACATTGATGTTGCCGAGCAGAGAGCGAAGATCGTCGATATTGAGCCCGTAGGCGGCCAGCTTATGCGGGTCCGCTTCGACCCGGACCGCCGGCACGTTGCCGCCGGAAGGGGTGACCTGCCCGACCCCGGGCACCTCGGAAATCTTCGACGCCAGTCGGTTGTTCGCAACATCCTGCAGCTGGGTCAGGGACATCGAATTGGACGTGACCGCCAGCGTCAGGATGGGTTGATCGGCCGGATTGACCTTCGCATAAACCGGCGGCGCCGGCAGGCCGCTCGGCAGCAGGCTGTTGGCCGCGTTAATGGCCCCCTGGACATTCTGTTCCGCGACGTCGAGGTTGAGCGCGAGATTGAACTGCAAGGTGATGATNNCCGCGCCGACCAGCACCAGCGCAATCATCAGCAACGAGGTGGCTACCGGCCTCAATACGAATAGGCGGGAAATGTTCATGGGGCGCGACGGCAGTTGCCGTAGATCAGCCTGCCGTAGGCGCGCCGGTGGNNACGCTGATCTTGGCGCCATCGGTGAGCCGGTCGGTGCCATCGATGACCACCGTGTTCCCGGCGACGAGGCCGGAGAGTATGGCGGTGCTCTTGCCGTCGCTCGGACCGAGGGTGATCTTATGCGCGGATACCGTGCCGCCGGCATTGACCAAGTAGACGTAGTCGCCCGGCGCGCCGGAGAGCACCGCCGGCGTGGGTACGAGCACGGCCTGATTCAGCGTGTCGACGAGCATCTTGACGTTGACGAATTCGTTCGGGAACAGCGCCTCGTCAGCGTTGGGAAAGGCCGCGCGCAGCGTAACCGTACCGGTGCTCGTGGCCATCTGATTGCTGATCGCATACAGCACGCCGGTCGCGATTATCCGAGTGTTATCGCTCGAATACGCGGTGACGGGGAGCTTCGCCCCGGAATTGAAGCGCTGAATCACCTTGTCGAGATCGTTCTGGGCCACGGTGAATGCCACGGTCGTCGGCTTCATCGTGGTGATGACGACGATGCCGGATGAACTCGAGGCCGTGACGTAATTGCCAGGGTCGACCAAGCGCAGGCCGACCCGACCGGCAACGGGGGCCGTGATGCGGCAGTACACGAGGTCGAGCTGATCCTGAGCAACATTGGCCTGGTCGTTCTTGACCTGGGCCTCGTTCTGCTCAACCGTAAATTCGCTGTCGGTGACGATCTGCTCGGCGATGGCCTTTTGCGCGCGCAATTGTTCGTAGCGCGCAAGGTCGGAACGCGCCTGCGCCAGTGCCGACTGATCCTTGAGCAGCTGCGCTTGCGCCTGCTGCAAGTCGATTTCGTACTGACGCGGATCGATCTGGGCGAGAAACTGCCCCTTCGTGACATCCTGTCCTTCCCGATAACCGACCTTGGTCAGATAACCGCTCAACTGCGGCAGCACGGTCACTGTGGCAATGGGCGATACTGTGCCGAGTTCCGTCAACGTTTCCGGCATCTCGCCGGTGGTTGCTTGGGCGACTTTGACCACCTGCGGCGCCGCGCCATGCGCAGGCGGCTTGCGCGCAAACAAGTGTACGAGCACGAGGATGAGCAAGACCGCACCCACCCCGCCGAGGATAAAAATCGTGCGGCGGTTTCGAGGACCTTTTGCCGCTGGTTCTTCCTGCGTTTCGCTCATACCATCTCCAGATGCCCTGCATAAGTGGGAAGCACCGAACGGCCGCCTTGGGCATTATTATCATCGAGGATGCATCGAAAATTAACATGCGTTGCTAATGCGGCCCAAGCCTAGAGTTTGGGCCGGAGACCATGTATTGATTACAGCATTATGGGAGAGTCTCTTTCATTGTAGAGGCTAGATTTGACAACACCAGCCACCCGCCGGGCAGCACGCGCGCTGCAAAGATTTGCAAAGACCAGCGGGGATTGCGGAGCCCATTACATCCGCTGGATCTCAGGATTTCTTGACGCCGACCACGACCAGCACGACCCCGGCGGCGAGGGCGGCGCCGCCCAGCCACGGCGGAATGTCACGTTGCCGCTGCACTTTTGCTTCCACGTCGCCGACCTTGAATACGCTCTGTTCGCTGGAATAGGTCGGCGCTTTGATCAGCACATACAGCCCTGCGGCAATGAGCAGAGCACCTAAAATCTGCACCACTCGCATGTCCCCTACCTCTGCGCTTTTCAGACAGTCCCCAAGACTAGCCGATTTCACGGTGAGTCACGGCGCGATCATTCCTGTTTATTGTAGCGCGGGCGGCCCCGTGAGCGTCGTCAGCGTCGCGGTAACAAGCAGAATCAAGCCGCCCAGGAACAGTTCGCACATGATGGACCGGCGCAAACCTCGCGCTGCGGACACCTCGCGAGCAAGCAATCGAGGCGTCAACGACCACTTGTTCCAGGCAGCGAAACCAAGAAGGCTCGCGACCAGGCCCAGCTTGAGCACCATGTAGCGTCCGTAGCTGCTGGTCCACATATTGGACAGCTCGCCCAACAGTATCCACAGCAGGCCGAGCCCTGCCGTTATCAATACCCCGACGAGGAACACCGCCACGGCGCCGAAGCGCGCCGTGACGGCAGCCATCCGTGACAGGTCGCCATCCCGCACAAGCACCAGTAACGGGGCCAGCGCGCCGAGCCAAAAGGCGACTGCCAGGAGATGCACGCAGACCAACAGGGTAGGCAGCGTACTTGGACTCATCGCCTGCGCATGTCCGGCCCAGGCGAATGATGTCGCCGCGATGATGGCGCCAAGCAGGGCCAATGCGGATGGCCGCCGATTCGCGCAGACTGCAAGCGCCGCAAGCAGCAAACCGGCCACGCGAATCGCGAGTGCCCGCCCCTCGCCCGTCTGCAAGATCATGCGTAGGAACACGCGATCGAACATTCCGGCAATGTCGCCGCTCATCGAACCCGCCGTAACGGCAATCCGTGCGCCGCTGGCAAGCGCCGACAGGACCAATAGGACCCCGACCAGGCGCCGGATTCTGCGGCGATCCGAGTCTGCGACAATAGCGTGAGTGTAGCCAAGAAACATGACGCCGCCGGCCGCGCCGAGAGTGACGGCATAAGTGAGCGCCTTTGCGACTGGCTCCGCGACATCCCACAAGCTCAAGTCCACACTGCTCACGTGTATCATTCCTCACGGGTTGGCATGTTTTCCTCCAGTGTATGCGCGTTATTAAGAGTCATCACATGATGAATGCGATGGGACACTCGGACTCCAATATCCCAGCCATGGATCATTTGTTGCGCGCCTACCAGGGCGCTGTGCCGGGCGCCTCCGTCTTGGTCCTGCAAGATGGGGTACCGTTATTTCGCCGCGCGTATGGCCTTGCGAACCTCGAAAATCAGCTGGCCGCGAGCGCCGCAACCAACTACCGTCTTGCGTCGATGACCAAGCAATTCACCTCGGCCGCGATTCTGCTCCTGGCGGAGGATGCGCGGCTGAGGCTCGATGATCCGGTGCGCCAGTGGCTGCCTACGTTGCCCGGTGCGGCAAATGAAATCACAATCCGCCATCTGCTCACCCATACGTCCGGGCTCATCGACTACGAGGATGTCATCCCCGACGGCGCGCCCGCGCAATTGCACGACGCCGATGTACTCAAGCTGCTCGAAGCGTAGAACCGCACCAAATTTCCGCCGGGCACTCATTCGGGTTTCGAAACGCCATCGTTCGTTACCCAAAGCACCGCTTCACGGTGATAATTCTGACGAGCCGCGATGATCCTGAGCCTTATGCCATTGCGTTGGCAATTGCCCGGGTCTATCTGCCGGCAGCATCCTTCGGAATGTGCATAAGTGCGCTTCCGAACAGACAAGGTTTCCCCACGTGATGTAGTTTTTACATTGCTCAATGAGTAGGGAGCAAGGCGATGGAAATCGAGGTACAAGTGCAGAATGAAGCTGTCATGAAAATCGACGGTGAACCGTCGGACCCAACAGCACAGGCGGAGGCGCCGCTCACAGATGCCGACAGCGCGCGCTCGGCAGATAACATCCGGCTGTGGACGTCGTATTTGCCGGTGGACTGCGTGAATACGATGATCAAAATGGGTTGGGATCTGACTGTCTGACGGAACAACATCTACACGCAGCAATCCCGCCGACGATTGAGCCTCTCGCTCGGCGTGCAGTTAAGTGCTAACGCTGACCGTAGGAGCGCGCTGACATACGTTCGCTTCGCTTGCGGATTGTGATGCCGCGCTAATAAGTCAGACTGTGCGGCCTATCTACCGATAGATTGATCAATTTCAGCGTATCCAACCGGAGATTCTTATGAACCGCACCATGACTAGTATTGTATTCGCAGGGCTTGTCGCGCTTAGCGCTCAAGTACTCGCGGATGACTCGACGCCGACGATGGCGCAAAAGCATCAGATGATGAAGGAGTGCATGGCGAGGCAGAAGGCGAAGGACAGCAGCGTTTCAAAGGCTGATATGAAGGCGGCATGCAAGAATGAGATGAGCATGAAGAAGGACGCCAGCGACCGAACGACCGATGGCCAAACGGATACTCCGCACAATTAAACCCACCGGCGCATTGGGAGTGCTAAGGCCCCTTAGCACTCCCAATGACACCATTCGTTGGACCCCTCCGGAGCGATGGCGGGGAACATCTATTCCGAAAACGGCAATTGGCACGTCGGCATTGCGCCCGCGTACCTCAAGCCCGTTACATTCACTGTGTTTGCTATCAGACAGACAGCTACGGAGTAAGTGGTTCTAATAGTCTGGGTTTTAATGTGCGGAGATGATGCGGTGCCACAAACAATACTGCTTTTGCAATACGATGCCTCGAAGGCTGCGATCGTCCAAGAGCTGCTTGCCACGTTTAATGATGGATCTTTTGTCATCGAATGGATCAGAAGTTGCGCCGGCAGTCTCGACCGGCTAAACGACCGCACCAAAAATGTCATCGCGGCCGTCTTCATTGATTTAGTGCTGCCCGATGCGAAAGAGCTTGAGGCGTTCGATAGAATATTTCAGGCATCACCTCACACTCCGATTTTGGTGCTCAGCAGTCCGGAGCGTGAGGATATTGCCGAGCAAGCCGTACAACGCGGAGCGCAAGACTACGTTCTCGATGATCGCCTCGACAGCCATTTATTGTCGAAGGCTCTGCGCAATATGCTGGAGCGCGCGGCGAATGCCGAGGCTTTATTTATAGAAAAAGAGCGTGCCCAAGTTACCTTGAATTCCATCGGCGATGCCGTAATCAGCACCGACATCGCAGGCAATGTGACCTATCTCAATCAGGTGGCTGAAGTGATGACGGGCTGGCGAGGCGCCGAGGCACTGGGCCGGCCATTCAGCGATGTGTTTCGAATTATCGACAGGGCAAATCCAGAACATGCAGTCGACCCGATGGCGATGGCTATGCGGCAAAACAAAACTGTGGGACTGACCGCGGGCTGTAGCCTGATCCGGCGCGACGGTTTTGAATCGGCCATCGAGGACTCGGCGGCGCCCATTCACGATCGCAGAGGTGAAGTGACGGGCGCCGTGATGGTTTTCCACGATGTGACTGAGGCGCGTGCGATGACGCAACGCATGTCGTATTTGGCGCATCACGACTATCTGACCGAATTACCCAACCGATTATTGCTGAACGATCGGCTTTCCCAGGCGATTGCCGCGGTTCGCCGGCACCAGCAGCGGCTGGCTGTGCTGTTTGTGGATGTTGATCGCTTCAAACATATCAACGACTCTTTGGGTCACACGATCGGTGACCAGCTGTTGCTGTCAATCGCCGGCCGTCTGGTTGCTAACGTACGCAAGACCGATACGGTCAGTCGCCAGGGTGGCGACGAATTCGTGATCCTTCTGTCGAAGGTGGCGCAGGCGGAGGATGCCGCTCTCAGCGCCAACAAGATACTCGCGGCGCTCAGTAATCCTTATCGTGTTATGGAGCATGATCTTCAAATCACGGTCAGTATGGGGATCGGCATCTATCCGGATGACGGGACCGATGCGGAGACGCTCGTGAAGAATGCGGATACTGCAATGTTGCATGCTAAAGATAACGGGCGCAATAACTTCCAGTTCTTCAAGTCGGACATGAACGAGCACGCTCTGGAACGGCAGTCCCTCGAAAGCGGCCTGCGCTATGCTCTGGGTCGGCGCGAGTTCGAGCTGCATTATCAGCCGAAGATGGATCTTGAGACGGAAGCAATCGTCGGCGCCGAGGCACTCATCCGCTGGAGGCAACCGGGGCAAGGAATCGTGCTTCCCGAGAAATTCATCCCCATCGCCGAACAGTGCGGCTACATCGTGCCGATCGGGCGATGGGTGCTGCGCGAAGCGTGCCGTCAAGCCCAACGCTGGTTGGACGCAGACCTCGCGCCAATACCTGTGGCGATCAACATTTCTGCCGTGGAATTGCGGTCCAAGGACTTCGTTCCGGGCGTTCGCGCCGTCCTGCAGGAGACCGGATTGGATGCGCGGTACCTAGAGTTTGAGCTGACCGAAACTGCCCTCATGCAGGACCCCGCATCCACGATCGCCGTGCTGCGCGCGCTCAAGGATATGGGCGCGCAGCTCACATTGGATGATTTCGGAACGGGGTATTCCAGCCTGAGTTATTTAAAGCGCTTTCCGATCGACGCGCTGAAAATCGACAAGTCGTTCGTACGCGGTCTATGTACGAACGCCGGTGACGCCAACATTGTCAGCGCCGTCGTTAATATGGGGAAGAGTTTCGGCCTCAGAGTTATTGCGGAAGGCGTGGAGACTCGAGAGCAATTGCTTGCCCTTCGGGCCCAACATTGTGCCGAGGGACAGGGCTACTATTTCCAAGAGCCGGTTGCGGCGAACGAGTTTGCCCAATTTTTGGAATCCAATTCGGCGACAACGGCTGCTGCGTGAGGACCCGTCCCGGCGATTGGGGTACTTGGGTTACAGTATGGCCTCGCAGGCTGAGCGCTAGGATTCAAAACAACTGGGGAAAGTGTCATGACGGAAAACGTCTATAAAGTAGTCGAACTCGTCGGAACCAGCACTGAGTCGTGGGAGAAAGCAACCGCTGCCGCGATCAACCGAGCAAGCAAGACGCTGCGGGACTTAAGGGTTGCGGAAGTCGTAAAACTCGATGTGGCGCTCAAGAATGGCAAGGTCGAAGCCTATCGATCGCGCATCAGCGTCTCATTTAAGTACGAGAGCAAAAAAAGCTGATTGCCGCCGACTTCAGCCGCATCTCTGTCCTGAAAGGACTTCGAGCGACTCGGCGTTGGGTGGGTTCACCTCGCCAATTTTTTGCGCAGAGACAGCAATTCTTTGCGGCGTTTCGCACTGGCTTTTGGGTAACTCAATTTGAGCGCGTCGACGGTGTCGAGCACTATGCGGGACACAATCAGGCGGGCATTTAGCTTATCGTCGGCGGGAACGATGTACCAAGGTGCGTGCTTGGTGCTGGTTGCACCGAGACATTTCTCGTAGGCCTTCATATAGCGCTTCCAGAATTTTCGCTCCTCGACATCCGCAACGCTGAATTTCCAGTTCTTCTCCGGCCTGTCGATCCGGTCGATGAAGCGCCGTCGCTGCTCTTCCTTCGACAAATGGAGGAAGAACTTGATTATCCGAGTGCCGTTGCGATGCAGGTGCCGTTCCAAATCCACGATGGATCGATATCGATCATGCCAGATGGCCTTCTTGTCCAGCAGCGGATCCGGTGAGCCTTCGCTTAGCAGAATCTCGGGATGCACCCGCGCGATCAGTACCTCTTCGTAATAGGATCGGTTGAATATGCCGATGCGGCCGCGTTCGGGTAAGTCGCGCGTGGTCCGCCAGAGAAAATCGTGCTTCAGTTCCGCCGAACTTGGATGTTTGAAGCTGAACACCTGGCACCCCTGTGGGTTGACTCCCGACATGACGTGCTCGATCGCGCCGTCCTTTCCGGCCGCATCCATGGCCTGAAAAATCAACAGCACGGCATAGCGATCCGATGCGTAGAGCAATTCTTGTTGCGCGCTTAGGCCCTTGACGTGCGCGCTCAGGAGATCTTGATATTGTTCATTGGTCCGGTATACGGGATCCACTTTTGTCGGCCACTTCTTGAGGTCGACCTCGGCTCCTTCCGGCACGCGAAAATCGCTTGACTTGATGTGCATTGCCCCGTCCAGGACTTGAATCTGCCGCCGACAGTATAAAGGCCAACCGGTTGCTCTTAGCAGCGGCAAGCTGTAGGCGCTTTCCCACATGAACTCTCTGGGCAAGCGCCTAGACCCTCGGGCCCCGTCGGCGGAGCATGGCGAAACTTTCGGCCGCCATTATTGTTTGGAGAGCTCAAGTATGAACGTCCGCCTGCACCGCGCCCGCGACTTTGTGTCCAACGGCCTGCTTGCCTTGCTGCTGTCCACCGCCGGCAGCGCAACTCTCGCGGCGGCGCCGCTGGAGCTGCCGCCGATCGGTGATTCCGGCAGTTCCGAACACCATGTCGGCAAGGTAATCTGGGCTGATTTGGTGACTCCGGATCTGGCCGCTGCGCAGCGGTTCTACTCGGGATTATTCGGCTGGACGTTCCAAACTATTCATACGGGCGATTCGGACTACGCGGTTGCGCTGCTAGGCGGCCGGCCAATTGCCGGTCTGCTGCAGCGGCCCATGCCCGCCGGCGAGAAACGCCAACCGGCGTGGCTGACCTTCATCGCCGTTCGCGACGTCGACGCAGCAAAGGGGGTTGCCGTCAGCCACGGCGCCAAGGTCTTGGCGGAGCCTCGAACCTACGCCGGCCGTGGCCGCCAAGCGGTATTCAGCGATCCCGAGGGGGCGGTGTTTGCGGTTCTCGCTTCCAACGGCGGCGATCCCGCGGATTTCCTGGCGCAGCCCGGGGAGTGGATCTGGAGTTCGGTGCTGGTCCGCGACCCTGCGCAGGATGCTGCCTTTTATCAAGATTTATTCGGTTATGACGTGTATGACATCCCGAGCGACGACGGTTTGGAACATGTGATTCTGTCGAGCGATGACTATGCCCGCGCCAGCGCGAATGCACTACCCGCCGACTCGATCCGACGCCATCCGCACTGGCTGAACTTCGTGCGAGTGGAGGATGCGACAGACGCCGCAGCCAAAGCGGTGTCGCTTGGCGGCCGAGTGCTGGTTGAGCCGCGAGTAGATCGACACGGCGGCAAAGTGGCGGTGGTCGCGGATCCGGCGGGAGCGCCGATTGGGTTGATGGAGTGGACGGACACCGACAGCAAAGCGGAGCCAAAATGAGCAGCCTGCCTATCCGTTGGAAGCTCGGTACCCTCGGGATCTTCATGCTCGCGGGGATTTATGCCTGCGTTGCGACCGGCGTGGGTTACGACGGAGATGTCGGCGTGGGTGTGGGCTACGTCGGGGGATACTACGAGCCCGGTGGATACGGGTACGGCGGCTGGGGCGGCGGATATCGCGTGGGCCCAACGCGCGGCGGCGAGCGTGGCCGGCCGCAAGGTTCTCGGCCCTATCGCGCGGCGCCTGCTGGACGCGCGACGCCTTCAATCCCATCGCATTCGCGTGGGCCGGAAAGGAAGCGATAGGCAACCCCAAAATCATCGCAGAGCGCGGCGCCGCCGGGGCGCCGCGCCGGACGAGTTGCAAAACCGCCCGATGAACACATATGGTGTCGTCACCGTAATTATGGTGACGCCGTATTGACCGATTCGAAGTCGACGCTCGCTGTGCAGCCTGCGCGGCGCATTCTGCTGGCAAGCTTGATCGGCACGACGATCGAGTTTTTTGACTTCTACATCTACGCAACCGCTGCAGTTTTGGTGTTTCCCAAGCTGTTCTTTCCCAAAGAGGATCCTGCGACGGCACTGTTGCAATCGTTTGCGACTTTCGCGTTGGCCTTCTTTGCACGCCCCATAGGATCGGCCTTGTTCGGGCATTTTGGCGATCGAATCGGCCGCAAGGCGACCTTGGTGACGGCGCTGCTGACGATGGGCATTTCGACGGTGTTCATCGGTCTTCTGCCCACCTATGCGTCGATCGGTGTACTGGCGCCCGCGCTGTTGGCGCTCTGCAGAGTGGGGCAGGGACTGGGTTTGGGCGGGGAATGGGGCGGGGCAGTCCTGCTGGCGACGGAAAACGCGCCGCCCGGCAAGCACGCCTGGTACGGAAGCTTCCCGCAACTCGGCGCGCCTCTCGGGTTTTTGTGCTCGACCGGCGTGTTCTTGTTAATGAGCAATACCCTGACCGGGACTCAGATATTGAGTTGGGGCTGGCGCGTGCCATTTCTGGCGAGCGCCGTGCTGGTATTGGTGGGATTGTATGTTCGACTGCAGTTGGTCGAAACGCCGGCATTCCAGCGCAGCATCGATCATGGCGAGCGAGTGCGCGTGCCCATCATGGTCGTGATCGCCAGATATCCCCGGGAACTCATTCTGGGCATTTTCAGCACCGTCACTACGTTCCTGGTGTTTTATCTCGTATCGGTGTTCGCCCTCGGCTGGGCAACCAGCGCGCTTGGGTTTGCGCGCCAGCCGTTCTTGCTGCTGCAAATGACCGGCGTGTTGTTCTTCGGCGCGGCGATTCCGGTCTCCGCCGTCATTGCAGATCGCATCACTCAGCGCATGATGTTGATCATTGCCACCATCGCGATCATCGCGTTCGGCTTTACCTTTGAACCCCTGTTCGGCGCGCACAACAGCGCCAGAGTATTCGTGTTCTTGGCGCTCGGCTTTACCTTGATCGGCCTGACCTACGGCCCGCTGGGCAGCGCGCTCGCGACCTTGTTTCCGACAGCGGTGCGCTACACGGGCACGTCGCTCGCGTTCAATATTTCGGGTATTTTGGGCGCTTCTCCTGCCGCCCCCATTGCGACCCTGCTGGCGTCGCATTACGGCGTGGCCTACGTGGGCTACTATCTGTCGGCGGCTGGGGTCATTACCTTGGCCGCACTGCTGCTGATCAAGGACGGCCGTTATCGTTGAGAGACGCCGGCTACTTGGGCTGCGCCACCAAGATGACGAAACTTCCGGCCGCCGCGCTCGGGCGCGGGTGCGCCTGCTCGGCGGTCGCCGCCGGCGTCGCGCCCAGGGTGGCCGCCGCCAGGTAGACCCTGTGCGTCGCCTGGTCCAGCGCCATGGTCCTCGCGCTCTTTTGAGTCGATAGCGTGGCGACCACGCGGTACCGGTCGGGCGTTTCCTCATGGACAATCGTCAGCGTCCCATCGATGCCGTTCGAGCTGAAGACCAGACCCAGATCGGGATCGAAGGCGGCGGCATCGGGTCCGTTGCCGATCGCCATCTGGGCGACTTGCTTGCCGGATATGGAATCGGTCACGGCCATGACCTGGTTCTCGCACACCGAAAACAAGCGGTGATGAGCGCGGTCGATGGCAAGACCGGTAGGATTCGAACAGCCGGGCAGCGGCCAAACGGCCTTGACCTTCAGTGATTTGGCATCAATCTGCACGAGCCTGCCGGATTCTGTTTCGATATTCACGAAGACACTGCCGGCGTCGTCGGCCGCCATGAATTCCGGCGGCCCCGGCAGCGCCACCGTTGCCAGAATTTGCAGCGTCGACGGATCGAGCACGCTTAAGTTTGAACTGGCGCCGTTGGCCGTAAAGAGGTGCTTGCGCCGCGGCTCGTACAGGATCGCGTCGGGCTTCTTGCCGGAGACCGGGACCTCTTGGATGGTTTTTAGCGTATCGAGTTCAAAAGCCGTCACCGTATCGCCACGGCCGTTGCTGGTGTAGCCCCTTTTCAGCTCGGGCGCGAAGGCAATGCCGTGGACCCCCGAAGTATTGGGAATGGTTCCCGCCAATTTCCCGCTGGCGGTTTCGATCACGTCCACGTGATCGCCGCGGCTGACGAACAGCCTTGCGCCACTCGCTTCCAGCGCAAGGTAATCCCAGCCGCCGCCGCCGCCGAGCTTCCAGGTCCCAACCACGGTGTATTTAGGCGGCGGCAGCGGCGGAGCCTCAGCGGCTCGCGGCGCCTCGGCGGGCAGCTGCAGGAATGCATAGACCATCACAAGAAAAAATAGACGTCGCATGGGTGTTACATAGCCTTTAAATCCGGCCGATAGCCAATATGATTGACCAGGCGCAAAAATAACAGTTCACCCGGCACGATATCTCGCCAAGCGTGGCCTCACTTTACACGGTTGTAGATCGCAGTCCCAAGAACGATCATGCAGCGTCGGTTAACTTTGGAGCATGCGTATGCGGCCCGGTCTCATGATCATCGCGCTGTGGATTGGATTTGCTTTGTCGTGGCTGTCGGCGGCGCTGTGGACCGGCAAAACGCAGAAGCGCGCCGGTGCCGGCGACGAAATTTCCTATCGGATCGTTCAACTCGTTGGCGCGATCCTTCTCGCCGTGCCGGCACATCACTACATTGGGCCGCTGCGTCTTTGGTACATCACCCTGGTCGAAGCTTGGATCTGCGTAGCCTTGATCGCGCTGGGGATTGCATTCAGCTGGTGGGCGCGTATCTATCTGGGTCCGCTGTGGTCCAGCCGAGTCACCAAGAAGGCAAATCACCGTGTGATCAATTCTGGGCCGTACGGTATCGTGCGTCACCCGATCTACACCGGCATTCTGCTTGCCGTCTTGGCAACAGCGGCGGCGAAAGGAACCATTCCAGGGGTTGGGGGCGCGCTGATCATCACACTCGGCCTGTGGATGAAGGCGCGGCTGGAAGAGCGTTGGCTGAGTAGCGAATTAGGACCTGATGAGTATGAGGCCTATCGGCGCACGGTGCCGATGTTGCTGCCGTTCGGCCCAAGGCCACGCTGACCATACGCGCGATGGCCGGCGCCCGGCGGCCGAATCGCCGCCGTTCAGCGCGGCTGCGCCGCGATGACGGCCAACCCTTGCAGCACGAGATCGGGCACGATATCGCCTTGCATGCGCATGGTGCCGGTGATCATGCCGGCATCACCGCCCGTGATGAACAATTTGGGCTTAACACGGGTACTTTGCTCGATCACTTCTGCCGCGCGGTCGGCCATTCCCGCCAAGGCAAATACGGCTCCCCGCGACACGGCACCAATCGTGTTGTTGGCCAAAACGCCTGCCAACGACGGCGTGCTTTGCTCGACCGCTCTGGCGATGTCGCCGGTCCTTTTCATCAGCGCCTCGCGCATCATGTGGATGCCGGGCACGATCAGTCCGCCGAGATGCTGGCCGTTGGCGTCGACGCTGTCGACCTTCACGGCGGTACCCGCATCGACGACGCACAGCGCCGAGCGAGTCTTGGTCCAGGCGCCGATGAGGGCGAGCCATCGATCGGCGCCGAGCAAGGATGGATCGAGGTAGCCGTTGGTGAGCCCTTGAAACTCCTGAGCCGCGGTAACGAATTCCACATTGACGTGAAACGCCCGCTTCGTGAGGCGCACCAACGTCCGGGCCATTGTCGGACCCGCCACATTGGAGACGAGCACCCGCGCGGGCTTTTGTCCGGATTCGAACAGGGCTGTGGTCCAAATGCCGGGCTTCGCGTCGCGGTGCATGACGGCTTGTTGATCCGATAGTCCGGTGCTGGTCAGCCACGCCCATTTCAGGCGTGTGTTGCCCACGTCGATGACCAATATCATGCTGAACTTACTTCCCTAATTGCGCCGTCTATCCCCGCAAAGCGCGCAAGGATAGCATCCGCACTATGCGACCGTACCCGGTATCGCGTTCAATAACTCCCGCGATACTCGCTCATCGATTTCCGACGCATGTTGCAGGTGCACCGGGTACCGGACGATGGCCTTTACCCCGGCGGAGGAGAAATTCAACTGCACTGTCGGCTGCGGGTCGCCGCCGGATCTGGACGCGGTGGTTTTCTGAATTTCCTTGGTCTGACGCACGATCTCCTCCCGATAATCTTGCAGTGCGTCTGTCACCGCCGCCAGCAGCTTTTCCTTGGCGGCCCCGTAGTCGGAGCCCGCCGGAAGGTTCAGCGTAATCTCATGCCATGCGAGGCTGAATCCGGGGACTTGTTTGAACAGCCCGGTCGATACTTGAAAGACGATGGAGTTCGCATAGGCCACCACGCGCCCCGTCGGGCCCATCAACCCATGGCCGCCAAGCTCCATCAGATACATCCTGACGAATCCTATGTCGATCACCTCGCCGGTGACCTCGCCGATCTGCACTCGGTCGCCCACCCGAATGCCGTATTTACCGATCAGAAAGAAATACCCGACGATCGATACCAGCACACTCTGCATGGCCACGGCCACGCCGGCGGTAATGAGTCCGGCGAAGGTCGCGATGGAGCCTAATTCGCTCGCGAACGAAAAGCCGATGATCAGGACAACCAGAGCCCAGAGCGCGATTCTTCGCAGCAGCAGAAACTGGCGCCGACGCCGCTGGTCCTCTATGTAGTGTAATACCGCGCGCTTCCATAACTCGGCGGCCGCGAACACGATCGCCAACACCACCGCCAGAATGCCCATGCGCACCGCAAGCTTCTTCAGCGACTCCCGATATTGGCTCTCGACGGCCTCGCGCCAGCTGCCGAGATTGTGGCGAAATTGGTTTAGCAGCACGCCTTCCTTGCTCAAGGGGATCAGAAGCGTCGAGGTTGCTTTGAACTGATTTGCCAGCATGTCAAGCCGGCCGCGCGCATTGCTGGGCGCCGCGCTATTGGCCGCGTCCGCTTCAGCGGCCAACGCATCGCCTTGCGCCGACAGCGCCTTTAATTGATTGATAAGCGGCGTACGAATCTGCGCGAAGGTCGCTTGAAGCGCTACGGTCCGCCGATCTATTGCGCCGATGGTGTTGATTTTTTCCGAAAGCCTAAAGGCGTCCGCGGCCAAATCCCAAATGCCAAATTCTACCGACGGGCTGCTGCCGGCCTTCAGCTCCGGAATAGGCACGGTGGCAGCCGGCGCAGGCGTGGCAGGAGAGGCAGGAGAGGCGGGGGCCGATGATGCCGCGCCGGACGGCGCGGCGCTGATGCCCGCCGAAGGCAGCGCGGCGGCCATGGCGTTGATCTGCGCCTTCAACGCGGTTGCGCTGGAGCCGCCCGCGCCGCTGCCGTTGACGAACTCCGCCATGGTGTTGAGAAGATTCTTTCGTGCGCTGATCAGATCAAGTTCGCCCTGCAATTCGGAGATCTTTGCTTGCAGATCGCTTCTGTTCTTTTGCTTCCCGGTTGCGAGTGATTGCCGAGCGGACTGCAATCCTGTTTGAACCGCCTGTGCCTGCGCGTCTTGTTTCTGTTGGAGCTGAGTCAGCGACTGAGACGATGGGGCATTGCCGCCGGCATTCGATGCAGTGCTCGGCTCGGCGGCAAGCAGCTCCGCGTTCGCCCTGGCGATGTCGAACGCCAAGCGCACCGCCTGGGTTGCCGTCTGTCGATTGTCATACAGAACGAGCAAATCGCTCGGCTCACTGGCGGTTTGCTGCTGAATGCCGAGCGTCCGATACCAATCGACGGTTTCGTCCAATACCTTGATCACTTGCTCGGCCGTCATCGGAGCGGCGCCGCACGTGGAATAGATCAATGCAGCAACGGCGCAAATGATCGCGCGCTTGGTGCGCATGGTTAAGGTCTGGACGTCGAGCTTGGGCATTGGCGAATCGTACCCCAAGTCATGCGACCGCGGTTCCACCGGCCGGTCATGGTTCGCCGGCATAGAATTTATAGCCGGCAGAGTAAGGCACTCGTGCCTTCGCGCCCACGCGCGATTGATTGCAACTTTGCGCCGGTGCCCTGCCGCCGCTGGTACGCAGGCGTTGGATAAATTGCGTGCGACTTAGAATACCGGTCCCCGCGGTGGATTTTGCGCTCAGCAGCAGCCATGGAATGGCGCCGGGATCCGAGCCATCGTCCCGCGCCACCACCTCGCCGATCACTTTGCTGCCATCGTTTGCTTCCCAGGTGGGACCCGCATAATGCCTGGCAATTACCTTGCCTGCGCCGTTGAACAATTGAGCTTCCGGTGCTGTGAACACCCACGCGAATAGTGCCGGATCGTCCTTACTTGCCCGACACACATAAATCTGTACGCCGCTGGCTTGCGAATCGAGCAACAGCACCTGTGCCGGCGGAACTTTCAACTGTTCGGGAATTTTCGGCTCCGTAGCAACCCGAGATGCAGCGCAACTTGTCAGAAGCGCAGTGAGCGCTGCCGAAGTCAATACCCTTGCGTATCGATGATTCATGACCGAATTCCTTCCTGAATACTAGTCGATTTGCGATGCGTCGAATCGCGCCTTCTGCGAGAGGTGGGCGCTGCGCCATAGATAGAGTGCCAGCAACGGGTGTTCTCCCGTGCGCATGGCGTGAGCCTCGTCGCTGACGTGATAAATCAGCGTTCCCGGAGATCGATCGCGCCAAAGACCATCACCTTGCTGCCATGCCGCTGTGCCGGCCAGCGGCAAGTAGATCTCCTCGGCTTCGTGGCGATGGCGTGGATAATGGGTATCGGGACCGAGAAGAAGGTAACCGCAGGCGATGCGCTTACTCGGCAGCGGGCCGCTCTCCCCGGCAATTTCGCTCCAGCCATAGCAATCCAGGAACCGCGCGCCGACCTCTCTCACCGTGTAGGTTTGACGCCAGGCGAGCGACGGCGCGGCCTGATGGAGGGCGCCAACGAGGGCGGTACTGAAGCTCGGGGCATCCCGCACCAGTTCAGGGAGCCAACGCAGGACGGGCAGAGCGGAGGACGCCACCGCGCGCCGCTCGGTGGTCTGCGGCCACTCGGCGAGAAAGGGAGCGAGCACCGGCGCCGCCAAAGTTCCGAGCAGGCGCCACGTCTGCGCGACCAGGTCCTCGCCTTTTTCAGTTGCATCCATGGGATCCACTATACTTGCGACTCGCAGTCCGCGCGTTTCGGAGAGTTCGTGAAGCCCAAGTTCTCGTTGACGGAGGGATCGATTCCGCGCGCCTTATTGATGTTTTCGCTGCCGATTTTGTTCGGCAATGTCCTGCAATCGGTGAACGGATCGGTGAATTCCATTTGGGTGGGCAAATTCCTAGGTGAGGCGGCGCTGGCCGCGGCGGGCAATTCGAACGTGGTGATGTTCTTGTTGTTCGGCGTCATATTCGGCTTTTCCATGGCCACCACCGTCATGGTAGCGCAGTGCGTCGGCGCCAAAGATATCGCCGAGGCGAAGCGCGTCGTGGGCACGAGCGCGGTCTTTTTCCTCGGTTTGTCGCTCGCGATGAGCTTGCTGGGCTTTGCGCTGACGAATAGTTTGTTGGCCTGGCTGCGTACTCCGCCGGACGCCGTGCCGCTGGCGCTTGCCTACATGCGAATCATATTTCTGGCGCTGCCATTCATGGGCGGACTCTTTTTCGTCATGGCCGTCCTGCGGGGCGCGGGAGACTCGAGGACGCCGTTCATTTACCTGATCTTGTCGGTGATCCTCGATATTCTGCTCAATCCACTGCTGATCTTCGGCTGGGGACCGATTCCCCGCTTCGGGATAGCGGGTTCGGCGAGCGCGACATTGATCGCGCAAGGCGTGAGCTTATCCGCGCTCATCGTGCACCTGTATAGAACCAAGAATTCTCTATGCATTCGCAGCCATGAATTGCAGCTCTTCAGAGTGGATTGGTCATTGGTGCGTTTGCTGGTGTCGAAGGGCATTCCGATGGGACTGCAAATGCTGGTGGTCTCCTCCAGCATGATCGCGCTTACATCGTTGGTGAATCGCTTCGGTTCGCAGGAAACGGCTGCCTTCAGCGCGGCGCTGCAGTTATGGAATTACGTGCAAATGCCGGCGGCGGCAATTGCCGCGTCCGTCTCTTCGATGGCCGCACAGAACGTGGGGGCCGGGAAATGGGATCGCGTGGGCAAGGTCGCCGTTACCGGCGTCACTTTCAATTTTCTGATGGGCGGCGCCTTGATCGCGATCATCTACTTGCTGAACAAGCATGCGTTGGGGCTATTTTTGCCGGCAAACGGCGCGGCGCTCGGCATCGCGGCTCATCTCAATACCGTAGTGCTCTGGTCATTCGCATTTTTCGGCATGTCGATGGTGCTGTTCGGAGTGGTGAGAGCGACCGGCGCCGTCATGGCGCCGCTCATCATGCTGGTGATCTCGCTGTGGTTGATTCGCGTGCCGTTTGCGTATGCGATGTTGGATCGGTGGCAGGCTGATGCCATTTGGTGGAGCTTTCCGCTCGCTTCCACAGTCTCCTTGGTGATGTCCGTCTCCTATTACCGCTTCGGCGGTTGGCGCAAGGTACGCATGGGGCTGATGGCGCGCGCCGCGCCGGCGCCCAGTACATGAAATTCCATGCTTGAAGTTCCCGGCTTTTGTGAGCGGCCACTGGTCGTTCGTTGCGGCGCCTTCGGCGATATGGTGCTGCTGACCGCATTGATCCGCGAGTTGCACGCAAGGTTCAAATGTCCTGTGGACATCGTGACCTCGGGTCCGTGGAGCGTGCCGCTGCTGCGCGGACAACCCGGCGTGGGAGAGATTTTGAGCGTGCGTAGCCGCAAGACTCCGTATTGGCTCAGCAGGGACCAACACCATGTCGTGCGGCGGCTACGCGCGCGCGGCGTGGGGCCGACTTGGTTCTGTGACGGGAATGATGCGGCGATGCCGATGCTGCAGCGCGCCGGCATCGGCGGCGAATTCATCGTCGATGTCAAAGACCATCCCCTGCGCCCCGGCGAGCACGCGACGGAACAATGGCGGCGTCTTGCGCAAATCATGCCGGCAGCGCTCGACTCTCGGAATTCTGCCGAGACACTCGGTGCCGTCGCGCGAGCCACTAGCGTCGTGCCCGGCTGCTACCTAGAGATCAGTGAGCGGCAGCGCACCGACCTGCAAGCGTGGCTTGAGAGACGCGGCCTGCTTGCCGTGCCGCTTATTGCGATTCAGGTAGGGAACAAGCGCACCATGCGGCGCGGTCTGCGCCGGCTTGCCGTCAACAGCAAGTACTGGCCGAACGAGCGCTGGGTCGAAGTTCTGCGGCACTTGCGCAAGGGTTGTCCGCTGCATGCCATTGTTCTATTGGGCACCGGTCCCGAACATGCGTTGAACGAGGAGGTCACGGCCGTGGCGGGAATCGATCGGTTGTACAACGTGGCCGATGAGCTGCCGATTCCACGCCTGGTCGCGCTACTGGCGGAGGCCGAGGCACTCGTGACCGTCGACTCGGGCCCGGCGCACGCCGCTGCCGCGGTGGGTTGCCCGCAAGTGGTGCTGTTCGGCAAGGCATTGCCGTCGCTGTATCGACCGTGGGGCACGGCGGGCGCGGATGTGAAGGTGGTATGCGGTGAGATCGACGGTAAGCCCAATATGCTGGGGATCAAGACAGACGCCGTCATCGAGGCGTGGGCGAGCCTTACGATGCGGACGCTGGGAACGACGAAGTGATTTAGGTGACTTACGATTGAGTGGGCGACTCGAACGCTTGAAAGTTAATTGACAGTCGCGTCCATTCGTCGTAGTTTTTCTTCAAAGGGATGATTCGATTGGCACTCATCGATTGATTGGCCGTCGCGGCTGAATTGGTAGGGAGCCCAGTCATTATAAAGATAAGAACACGATTCCCGAGGGGTTGCCGGTCATGGTCGGGACCTCTGGCGGCACTTCGAAATACGCTGAAATCACCTACATCCGTGCGTTTGCCCCAATGCACCGCGCCGCGGAGCAGCGGCCTAATTAAGGTATGCAAATCGAGGCGCCACGCCGTCCAAATTTCACGCAGGTGCGTTTGATCGCGGGCTCAATGCTTTTATATACCCACTGTTGCGGAGAGTATTGCTGGTCTGATAGGAGCAAAATCCCGTGACGCTCGGCCGGCAAATGGAGGTGGAGGAATTCAGCGCCTCGATCGTGCCGAGAACCTCGCGTGGAGAAAGCCGTCGCCCGAGCGCAAAAAAAATTGGAGTCGAGTGCTCGGACTTGTGGGCACATTCGCGTTCCACGGCCTAGCCGTTCAGTCGCTCGTTCTAGGCTCAACCTCTCACAGGCCTCGACCGCCGGAGATGCAAGGGACGGGGGCCATGCGAACGGACACGGCCCCCGCCGAGGAACTCGTGCTCGTTACCGTCGCCGATGTGCCGAAGGCTGATCCTGCCTATTTGGAGCAAACTGCCTCATTAGTACCTCAAATTGTGGACGCTCCGATTGCGATCTTAAGTCCTAATGCTTTGCCTGCCGTCGAGCTCGCTAGTACGGATGACAGCGCCCAAGAGTCATCGCGAGCGTCGCCGGATGCGGGTGATCCCGCGGTGCGCGCGCTCATGTTCGGCCGCTACATAGGCCAAATCAGCGCGCGCATCGAGCGCGCGTGGGTTCGACCACGCTCGCCCGTGAACGACGTCACGGCACGTAATGGGGGCGCCGCCAGCGGCATATCCGATGAGATCTTTACGTGCCGAGCGCAGATTCGGCAGGACGCGCGCGGGCATGTTCAAGAAGTTCTGTTGCTTGATTGCAATGGCACGGAGGCTTGGCGTCGCTCCCTGGTTGTCGCTATCAATCAATCATCGCCGTTGCCGGCGCCGCCGATACCGAACGTATTTACGCAGGCGATAACGATGACCTTCGAGGCTAATGAATATAGAGCCGGTGATGATCCCGATGCGTACGAACTCGAGACACGCGCGTTGGTGACTTCTGACTACGCGCGCTCGACAGAAGAGCCGGTCGGGACGGTGAAGAGTGCGCCCAACGTTGTCATAGGCAACTATCGGGAGGCATCGGCTCGGTGAGTGTCGTGAGCACATCGCAAGGGGTGCCGCTGCACATTTAGTATCGCGAACGATCGGACAGCTTTGTAAGCGCCAATTTCAACCAATTATAGGCTTCAAAGAAGGGATTCCAGGTCATGATAAATCGAATCACTCTCATCTTCCTGGCGGTGTGCATTTCCCTCTTGGGAGCCCAGACGTTCGGCGCGGTCGGAAGGACGGTCGGTCAATTTCAGGTTTCGCAGACGGGGAGCGCACAATATTCGATTCCAATTTTCGCACCGCCCGGGCCTCGAAGTTTGCAACCGAACATTGCCCTTATCTACGATAGCGGCTCTCCTATCGGACCTCTTGGCATCGGTTGGTCGATTGCGGGCTTGGGTCAAATCACGCGATGCAATAAGACGGTGGCGCAGGATACAACTGCCGCACCAGTCGCGTTAGTGACGGGTGACGGTTACTGCATCAATGGCAGTCGACTGCGCTTAACGTCAGGTGCCTATGGCGCTGCAGGCTCCGTCTACCAGACCGAGATCGCGGACTTCTCTCAAATCACCGCCAATGGCACGGCAGGCAACGGGCCAGAGTATTTCACCGTTCAGGGTCGAAACGGTCTTATCTATTATTACGGTTACACGGATGCGAACGGCAACGGCGCGAGTTCCCAAGTGCTAGCGGCCGGTACATCCACGGCGCTCACCTGGCTTTTGAGCAAAGTCGTCGATCGCGCCGGGAATAATTACGTCATTAACTATACATCGCTGACTGGCACGGCGGTGCCCTACAAGATTCTATGGACACCGACCAGCGCCGGCGGGTCCGCGTATGCCTATACGATGCAGTTCAACTATACCTCGAACGTGCCACAAAGTTCGATTCACGGGTATGTCGCCGGCACTCTCGTGAGCAATACCGACCTGTTGTCCTCCATTGAAATTTTCTCGGGAACCACGGTCGTCAAGGATTACTTTCTGGGCTATCAGGCTTCACCACTTACAGGGCGCGAAGAACTCATCTCAGAAAAGGAATGCGCGGATTCCGGCGGCTCCAACTGTCTGTCTCCAACGAGTATCGGCTACGAGACCGGCACTCCCGGCTTATCCACGACCTCGAACAGCGCGTTGAGCGGCGCAGGCTATACCCTGACCGCGCGTTATGATCTGAACGGTGATGGTTATCCAGACCTTGTGTACCAAAGCAGCAGCGGGGCATGGTATGTCGCTTTTGGTTCAGCAAGTGGCTACGGCACGCCGGTAAGCACGGGCATTAACACACTTGCTTTTGGTCTGGCCGGCAATGCATTGATCGGAAATCTCAACGGCGGCACCGAGGACGGCATCCTCGCCCCTAATGGCAGCGACTGGTGGTATTACACTTGGAACGGCACAACCTTCGCCGGGGCATCGACGGGTCTCGCGTTCGACGCGGCGGCCTTTCAGTATCAGCTGGCCGATATCAACGGTGACGGACTACCCGACCTGATAAATGTTCAGTCACAGGAGAATAAGAACGGTAAATACTCGGAAACTATTGGCGCCCAATTAAACACCAGCAAGGGTGGTACAGTATCCTTCAGCGCCACTGGCACGTCCATTTATGTGGCTGGCGGCAATCAAGGAGCGGGGCTACAGACCCCTGATACGCAGTTGGGAAAGCTTCGGCGCTTCGACTTCAACGGCGACGGCCTTGATGATCTCGTTTTTGTCGTGTCTGAAACTTCTACGGTCAATACTTACGAGCTGATTACGACGCCGGGTAGCACATCCACGAGCCTATCTGGTTTTTTGTG
>PKXS01000064.1:0-8844 GCA_003132425.1 Gammaproteobacteria bacterium
AGGTGATCACCGAGGCGCGCGAGGCGCCTGCGTGACTCACCAGAAAGAACATCAACAGCATCGCCAGCGCCGTGCAGAATACGCCCAGCACCAAGACCGACGACAGCGCAATCGCCGTGGGCCGATGCTCGGGAAACGACAGCATGGCCGGCACCGACAACACGATGGCGGCAACCATCAAACTGGCCGCGAGCGGGCCGAACGCATCGAGCCCGCTGAGATGGCGCTGAATGATCAAAGGGCCGATGGCGTAGCCGAGCGTGGCGACGAGCATGCAGCCGACGGCCGCCCATCCGAGCGGGCCGGAAATCGTGCCGAATCCGAGCAACGCGACGACGCCGATGAAGCCAAGCGCGAGCCCCAGCACACGCCACGCCCCCAAGGGTTCGTGCACGCCGAAAAACCGCGACAGCAGCGCTATCCACAGTGGAACCGTTGCAATCAGGATGCCCGTGACGGAGGAGCTGATCCAACGCTCACCGTACGAGATCGCCGAAAAGGGAATCACAAACTCGACCAACCCAAAGGCGCAGATCGCCCACTTGTGGGCCCCCAAGGAGCGCAGGGCGCCGCGTCGCCACGCGATCGGAAGCAGTATCGCCGCACCGAGCACGACGCGGCCCCAGGCCACCGCGAGCGGCGAGAGCTCCTGCACCGCCAGCTTGATGAAGAAATACGGCACGCCCCAAAGGACGCCGAGCGCCATGAAAGCCATCCATCCGCGCCAGCTCACGGGTTGCAATCCTCCAATTATCGCGGTGAGAAGATCGAAATCGCGCGCAAATGCTACCAGGATCGACCAGCGTTCGAGGACAATGCAGAACATGGCCCAAACGCCGGAGCGAGACGTGACCGACAACCCGAACCTGTTGATATTGATGGCGGACCAATTGACGGCCGGGGCACTGCCGGCCTACGGCAATCGGACCGCTAAAACCCCGCACATCGATGCGCTTGCGAGCGGCGGGGCCGTATTTGAATCCTTCTACTGCAACAGTCCGCTGTGCGCGCCATCGCGATTCTCATTCCTGTCCGGCCGCCTGCCGTCGAAGATCGGCGCCTACGATAACGCGGCCGAGTTCCCCGCTCAGATTCCCACGTTCGCCCATTACCTGAGGCGCGCCGGTTATCAGACGGTGCTGAGCGGAAAAATGCATTTCTGCGGCCCCGATCAGCTGCATGGCTTCGAAGAGCGCCTGACCACCGACATTTACCCCGCGGATTTCGGCTGGACTCCCGACTGGACGCGCTTCGCCGATCGTCCCGGCTGGTACCACACGATGGATTCGGTGACGCAGGCGGGACCATGCACCCGCACCAACCAAATCGATTTCGACGACGAGGTGGTGTTCAGCGCACGCCAGAAGCTGTTCGACATTGCGCGCGGCCGCGATCGTCGGCCGTTTTGCATGGTCGTATCGATGACACACCCGCATGATCCGTACACCGTCCCGCAACGCTATTGGGATCGCTATGCTGACGCCACGATCGACATGCCGCGGGTGACGCTGTCCGTCGAGCGCTTGGATCCGCATTCGCGCCGCCTGCGGCACGTATGCGGGCTCGACCTGCAAGCCATTACCGACGCGCAAGTGCGCGCCGCGCGCCGCGCGTACTACGGCGCAGTGTCCTACGTCGACGATCAGGTCGGCGTACTCTTGGCGGCGCTCGCGGACGCGAGGCTCTCCGGCAACACGATCGTGTTCTTGCTCGCCGATCACGGCGATATGTTGGGCGAGCGAGGCCTGTGGTACAAAATGAATTTCTTCGAGCCGGCGTGCCGCGTGCCGCTCATCGTGCACGCGCCTCAACGGTTCGCGCCCGGACGCATCGCGGGATCCGCATCGCTCGTCGACTTATTGCCGACGCTGTGCGAGCTTGCCGGCGGGAAGGCGCCGGAATACGCCACGACGCTCGACGGTCTGAGCCTGCTGCCCCACCTTACAGCCAGAGACGGCGGCGGCGAGGTGATCGGGGAATATCTTGCCGAGCGCGCGATCGCTCCGGTCGTGATGATCCGACGGGAGCGCTACAAGTTCGTGCACTCGCCCGTGGACCCGGACCAGCTGTACGACCTGGTCAAGGATCCGGATGAGCTTGTAAATCTCGCCGCCGCGCCCGGCCACTCGGCGACCGTCCAGGAGTTTCGCGCGGAGGTATCGCGGCGCTGGGACTTGGCGGCCGTGCACGCGGAGGTGCTCGGCAGTCAGCGCCGAAGACATCTGGTCAACGCGGCGTTGCGGACCGGCCGCTACTTACCCTGGGACTTTCAGCCCGTTCGCGACGCAAGTCGTCTCTATATTCGAAACGACCAGGATCTGAATGATCTGGAAGCCATGGCACGCTTCCCGCGACTCGTCACCTAGACTCCGCATCCGCGGCGCCCGGAGCTTGCGGACCGGCGGGCGCGACCGCGCAAAGCGAGGAACGAATTAGAAATCGCTTATTGAGCGGCGCTTCGAGTGAAAAACTCGCGCCGCGCCCGGGCACCACGTCCACCACCCACTTCGTATGGGCCCAAAGCCGAAATTGCTCGCGGTCCATCCAAAATTCGCAGCCAACGATCTCGCCCACCTTCTCATCCACGCCGCCAAGTTTGAACTCGCCCACCTGAAAGCACATCGGAGCGCTGCCGTCGCAGCAGCCGCCCGACAAGTGAAACATGATTTCACCGTAGGTGGCTTTCAATTCTTCGATGAGTTTACGCGCGGCGCTCGAGACGCCGACGCGGCCCGGGTCCATCGTAATGACGTTGCCCATACAAACAACTCCGCTGCAAGGCGACCGGGCCCAACCGGTGAGCGGGCCGCGAACTTCCGCGATCCGCCCACCGTCGCATCTTCGCTCTCGGCCAACGTTAGAAAAAGCCCAACGCTTTGGTGCTGTAGCTTACCAGAACGTTTTTTGTCTGCTGGTAATGGTCGAGCATCATCTTGTGGGTTTCTCGGCCGATGCCGGACTTCTTGTATCCGCCAAACGCGGCATGCGCGGGATACGCATGATAGCAATTGGTCCACACGCGCCCCGCCTTGATGCCGCGCCCAAACCGATAGGCGAGATTCAAATCGCGGGTCCAAACGCCCGAACCTAAGCCGTACAGCGTGTCATTGGCGATCTCGAGCGCCTGTTCGGGGGTATCGAAGGTCGTGACGGATACGACCGGCCCGAAAATTTCCTCCTGGAACACGCGCATCTTGTTGTGCCCTTCGAATACCGTCGGCTTGATGTAATACCCGCCGGACAGATCCCCGGATAGCTTGTTGGCAACGCCACCGGTGAGAACCTTCGCGCCCTCCTTCTTGCCGATATCGAAATAGGAAAGAATTTTTTCGAATTGGTCGTTCGATGCTTGCGCGCCGATCTGAGTGCTCATTTCATATGGATCGCCCTGACGAATGGTCTCGACGCGCTTGACCGCGCGCTCCATGAATCGGTCGTAGATGGACTTCTGCACCAGCGCGCGCGACGGACAGGTGCATACCTCACCCTGATTGAGCGCGAACATGGTAAACCCCTCGAGCGCCTTGTCGACGAAGTCGTCATCGTCGCGCATCACGTCCTCGAAGAAGATATTCGGCGACTTGCCGCCGAGTTCCAAGGTAACCGGAATGATATTCTCGGAGGCGTACTGCATGATCAGCCGGCCGGTGGTCGTTTCGCCGGTGAATGCGATCTTCGCGATGCGCGGATTGGAGGCGAGCGGCTTGCCGGCCTCGAGTCCGAAACCATTGACGATATTCAGCACGCCGGGCGGCACGATGTCTTGAATGAGCTCGGCCAGGACCAACAGCGACATCGGCGTCTGTTCGGCCGGCTTGATGACGACCGCGTTACCGGCGGCCAATGCCGGCGCCAGTTTCCATACCGCCATCAAGATTGGGAAATTCCACGGAATGATCTGTCCCACGACTCCCAGCGGCTCATGGTAGTGATAGGTCACCGTGTCATCGTCCAGCTGCCCGAGCGAGCCTTCCTGCGCGCGTATGCAGCCGGCGAAATAGCGAAAATGATCGACCGCCAGCGGCAGGTCGGCGAGATTCGTCTCGCGGATAGGCTTGCCGTTGTCGTAAGTTTCGACCGCGGCGAGAAACGGCAGATATTCCTCCATTCGATCCGCCACGCGATTCAGAATGCGCGACCGTTCCGCGACCGCAGTGCGGCCCCAACCGTCGGCCGCGGCGTGCGCCGCATCCAGCGCGCGCTCGATGTCCTCGGCCTGGGAGCGCGCGATCCGGCAGATCACTTGACCGGTGGTCGGAGAGATATTGTCGAAATAGCCGCCCTTCGCGGGAGCGACCCACTTGCCGCCGATAAAATTCTCATAGCGGGAGCGCAGCGGAATTTGGCGCTCGATCGTTTTCAGGTGCGCTGCAAACGAGGTGCTTTCGCGAATGGCGTCGGCAACAGGCGCCGTGCTCGGTCGTACTTGGGCGGAATTCATGATTCCTCTCCTTTAGCGTGAATGACTGGAAGGTGTAACCATCAATAGGATCGGCGCCCCCGCTAGGGCGATGCGCGACGGCCCGCAAGCAGGCATCGCGAAGTTGGACTGCAAGCCATTAGTCATGCGCGCCCCCGAAAAATTCCGATTCTTGCTGAATATTTTTCCGGCATGCGCGTTCGGGTACCCCCGCCATCGCTCGTGCCTCTGATTCGAGAACAGCAAACATCGTGCCATGCACGGCTGCTGCGGCGCGGTACGACTTGCGCTGAGCAGGTAGGTAGCTGACACAACGGCTGATAACGGCGGCGCTGCCGTCCAGCATACGCGCATTGAGAAGACAATGCGCCGCTCACGCGTGTCACTTGCGTGACAGATCTTGCCGCAGGCCTGACACACTCGCGGCGCCGGAGCATTTATTGTCGATCAGGTCCCGCAGAAAGTCCGCAGCACCCGTTCGTCGGGTTGCGGCGCATTGGCATAGTCCTCGCGGTCCTTTCGTGCCTCGTATGGTCGAGATAGCACTTCCAGAAATTCGGCGAAGGGCGAGAAATCGCCGCTTTCAACGGCCGCAGTGATGGCTTGTTCGATGCGGTGGTTGCGGGGAATATACGCAGGGTTGACCTGCCGCATGGCCGCAGCATGCGCGGCCGCTGCCTGCGGCTCGCGAGCCAGGCGCGATCGCCACTTCCCGATCCACGCATCCGGGGCACTTGGGTCCGCAAAGAGCGCACGCAGGCCGGCGTCGGCTTCGCCATTTTGAGCGGCGTCGCAGAGCCGGCGAAATGTCAGCGTGAAATCCGCTTGATTCCGATGCATAACATCGAGCAACTCCTCCGCAAGGTCTAAGTCGCCGTCCTCGGCGCCGAACAACCCCAGCTTGCGGCGCATACCGGCGAGCCAGCACTCCGCGAAGCGAGCTGCGAAGGTCGCCATCACCTCGCTGGCAAGCTCGACCGCCCGCTCCGGAACAGAATCGATCATCGGCAGCAGCGTCTCGGCGAATCGCGTGAGATTCCATTGGGCCGCCTGCGGCTGGTTCGCATAGGCGTAGCGGCCATAGCCGTCGATCGAGCTGAAAACGGCAGCAGGATCGTAGGCGTCCATGAAGGCGCAAGGGCCGAAATCGATTGTCTCGCCCGATACCGTCATGTTGTCCGTGTTCATCACGCCGTGGATAAAGCCGACGTGCATCCAACTCGCGATGAGCCGCGCTTGCCGCTCCATCACGCTGCGCAGCAGCGCCAGGTGCGGTCGAGCGTCCAATTTGAGGGCGGGGTAGTGGCGCTCGATCACGTAATCGGCGAGCAGCCGGGCGGCATCCACGTCGCCGCGCGCGGCGAAGTACTGGAATGTGCCCACCCGCACATGGCTTGCGGCGACTCGCGTGAGAATCGCTCCGGGAACTCTCTGTTCGCGCAGCACTGACTCGCCGGTGGCGACCGCGGCAAGGGCGCGCGTAGTAGGAATTCCCAACGCATGCATCGCCTCGCTGACCAGATACTCGCGCAGAACCGGCCCGACCGCCGCGCGTCCATCGCCGCCCCGCGAGAAGGGGGTGCGTCCGGAGCCTTTTAATTGAATGTCGCGGCGAGTTCCGTTGGAGTCGCGCACCTCTCCCAGCAGTATTGCGCGACCGTCGCCGAGCTGCGGCACAAATTGACCGAACTGATGCCCGGCGTAAATCATGGCAATCGGATCGGCGCCCGGCAGCATGCGGTTTCCGGAGAAAATCTCGGCCAGGGCAGCGGCATCGAGCGAATTGAGTTCGAGACCTAGATCCGCTGCAAGCGCCCGATTAAATTTGATGAGGCGGGGCTGGATGACGGGTGTCGGACCGAGCCGCGCGAAGAAATGTCCCGGCAATCGAGCATAGCTGCCGGTCAGGAACGTTGAATCCGTCTGTTGCATGCGCGACAACCCTAGCACGCTCCCCAACGCGAGCGAATAATGATTTGATTCCGTCGATTGCTAGCGTTCGGCCAGGGTCTTCACATGCGCAACCGCGCTGCGGCCCAGTGCGGATAGGTTGTAGCCGCCTTCGAGCATCGAGACGATGCGCTTTTGCGAGTGGCGCGAGGCCACCGCCATCAATTCGCGCGTGATCCACGAATAATCTTCCTCGATGAGCGCCATGCCGCCCAGCAGATCCTCGCGATGCGCGTCGAAACCCGCGGAGATGAGAATCATCTGCGGCTTGAAGTTCTCCAATGCCGGCAGCCACTCTTGCTCCACCGCCTGTCTCGCCTCCTCGCCGCCGCTGCCGGCGGCCAGCGGTACATTGATCATATTCGGCGCGGGGCTATGGGTGCCGCTATAGGGATAGAAAGGGTGCTGGAAAAAACTCGCCATCAGCACGCGCTCCTGCCACGGCGGTGCGCTGAACATATCCTCCGTACCATTGCCATGGTGGACGTCAAAATCGATGACGGCGACGCGCTCCAGACCTTTTTTCTCCAACGCATAGGCCGCCGCGACACCGATATTATTGAATATGCAAAAACCCATGGACCGAACCTGGGTCGCGTGGTGGCCGCACGGGCGCACCGCGCAGAATGCGTTCTCGGCTCGGCCGGCCATCACCTCATCGACCGCCGACAGACCCGCGCCTGCCGCGCGCCGCGCCGCGGCCAAGCTATGCGGATTCATCGCCGTATCGGGGTCGAGCTGCACATAGCCCTCCGCCGGCGCGTTCTCGAATATCAAATCGACATAGGACGCGCGATGCACCCGCTTCAGGTCCTCGGCATCCGCGAGCGGCGCCTCGATGCAGTTCAGTTCCTCCAGCAGGCCGGACGAGCGCATGTGCTCGTTGACCGCGCTGAGACGTTCCGGGCATTCTGGATGACCCGGCCCCATCTCGTGGCGCAGGCAATCGGGGTGCGTGATATAGGCCGTGGTCATGAAAGGTCCTCGAAAGCCAACTCGTTGGCGCAGTTTAAGGCGCAAAACGGCATTCAGCGAGAACTTCCAACCGGCGCATCGAACCTTGAGGCAGAGTAGCGGTCCAGATACCGATTCTTGCCGAATAACCGTGCACCGTTTAGATTCAGACCGCTGCTGCGACTCTTAGGAGAATTTGATGGATGTGCCCCATGAGATGACGGTGATTGAAATCGCGGCGCCGGGTGGCCCCGAACAATTGAAAGTCGCAATGCGCCCGGTACCGAAACCCGGCGATGGCGAAGTACTGGTGCGGGTGGCAGCCGCCGGAGTCAATCGCCCGGACGTGATGCAGCGCCAGGGCCGCTATCCGCCGCCTCCCGGTGCGTCTGATTTGCCCGGCCTTGAAATTGCCGGCGAGATCGCCGCGCTGGGTCCAAACGTTTCCGCACTGTCGATCGGCGACAAGGTCACGGCGCTCTTGCCGGGAGGCGGCTACGCCGGTTACGCCGTAGCAGCAGCTCCCCTGTGCCTGCCCGTGCCGAGCGGTCTCAGCATGGTGGAAGCAGCCGCTATACCGGAGACGTTTTTTACCGTGTGGACCAATCTTTTCGAACGCGGTCGATGCAAGGCGGGAGAGACGGTTCTCGTTCACGGCGGCACCAGCGGCATCGGTACCACCGCGATCCAACTCGCGACGGCCCTGGGGGCCCGGGTGTTTGCAACCGCCGGTTCCGCCGACAAGGCGCGTGCATGCGAGAGATTGGGCGCCGTCCGAGGCATCGACTACCGCGCGGAAGATTTCGTCCAGGTGCTCCGCACCGAGACGAAGGGCCTCGGAGTGGACGTGATTCTCGACATGGTTGCCGGAAGCTACGTTGCCCGCAATATGGACGCCGCAGCGCTCGAAGGGCGAATCGTAATGATTTCGCTGATTGGCGGCGCGCGGGCGGAAATCAACATGGGCACCATCATGACCAAAAGACTGACGTTGACCGGCTCGACGCTGCGCACCCGCACCGTGGCGCAGAAGGCGGCCGTGGCCGATGCCGTCCGGCGAAATGTTTGGCCGCTGCTCAGCACGGGTCGCGTGCGGCCGATTATTCACGCCACGTTTCCCTTGGCTGAAGCAAGTGCCGCGCATCGTCTCATGGAGACCTCGAATCACATCGGCAAGATAGTGCTGACGATGTAAGGTGAAAAATAAAGCGGCCGCCATTCCAGAATTCCCGCATTGGGTGATATAGTCTTGCGACAACAAAACCATCGGGCGGGTCGTGCACGCCGTCCAATGCCGACCATACGGCTCGTGTCCGTACCAACATATCGGGAGTAATCGTGGGTTCCGACATCGGGATCGCTCAGAATGCAATCTTAAAGCCGATCGGCGAAATTGCCGCGCGCTTAGGCATTCCTGCTGCGAGCATTGAAAACTACGGGCATTTCAAAGCCAAGATCGCGCTTGACTACATCGAGACGCTAAGGGGCAAACCCGACGGCAAACTCGTCCTGGTGACTGC
>PKXS01000064.1:8900-9053 GCA_003132425.1 Gammaproteobacteria bacterium
ACATCAACCTGCATTTCACCGGGGACTTCGGTGCAATCGGGCTGGCGCACAACTTACTCTCTGCGCTCATCGACAATCACATCTACCACGGCAATGAGCTGGGCTTCGACGTCAGGCGTATCTCTTGGAAGCGCGTCATGGACATGAACGACC
>PKXS01000020.1 GCA_003132425.1 Gammaproteobacteria bacterium
AAGCCGCCGAGAAGGCCAAGATTGAGCTCTCCTCCAGCCAGCAGACGGAAATCAATCTGCCATACATCACGGCGGACGCGGCGGGACCGAAGCATTTGAGCATGAAGCTCACCCGAGCCAAGCTCGAGTCATTGGTCGAGGACTTGGTGCAGAAGACCATCGAACCCTGCCGTATCGCCATGAAGGACGCCGGGTTGTCGATGAAGGATGTGGGCGAAGTCATTCTGGTCGGCGGCCAGACGCGCATGCCGCTGGTGCAAAAGGCGGTGAAAGATCTGTTCGGCAAGGAGCCGCGCAAGGATGTGAACCCGGACGAAGCGGTGGCGNNACGTGCTGCTGCTCGATGTGACGCCGCTGTCCTTGGGAATCGAGACCCTGGGCGGCATCATGACCAAGGTGATCGAGAAGAACACGACCATTCCGACCAAGGCCGCGCAAACCTTCTCGACCGCCGACGANNTCGCCTTCGACATCGATGCCAATGGGATATTGAACGTCTCGGCAAAGGATGTGAAAACCGGCAAGGAACAACGTATCGTGATCAAGGCGTCCAGCGGTCTGTCGGAGGCGGAGATCAAGCGCATGGTCTCCGACGCCGAAGCCAATGCGGAGGAGGATAAGAAATTCCGCGAGCTGGTCGGCGCCCGCAACAAGGCGGATGCCACCATTCATACGGTGGAGAAGGCCATCAAGGACGCCGGCGACAAGATCTCCGAGGAGGAGAAGAAAACGGCAACCGAGTCGATCGCTGCGGTCAAGTCGGCCGTGAGCGGCGACGATCGTGAAGACATCGAACGCAAGACGCAGGCCTTGGAGCAAGCATCAAGCGCGTTATTGCAGAAAATGTACGAGCACGCGGCCGGCAGCGGNNGTCACACCGATGCCAAGAAGGACGACGTGATGGACGCGGAATTCGAAGAGGTCAAGGAAAGCGACCGTAAGAAGGCTTGAGACGAGCGGATGATATCGATCAAGTGAGTGAACCGCCGGCGCTTCGCAGTGCCGGCGGTTGTTTTTTATGGGTGAGTTAGGCTCCCAGGGTGTGCGATGGCGAAGCAGGATTTCTACAAACTCCTCGACCTGCCGAAAAGCGCCACCGAGGCCGATATCAAGCAGGCCTATCGTCGCTTGGCCATGAAATACCATCCGGATCGAAATCCCGACGATCCCGAAGCCGAGCATAAATTCAAGGAAGCAAAAGAAGCCTACGAGGTTCTGACCGACGCTCAGAAACGCGCAGTCTACGATCAGTTCGGTCATGCGGGTTTGGCCGGGGGCCGCGGCGGCGGATTCAGCGCCGGCGAGGCGTTCGGCGATATCTTCGGCGAGATGTTCGGCGATATTTTTTCGGGCGGCCAACGCGGCCGATCGCAAGTATTCCGGGGCGCGGACTTGCGCTACGAACTCGACCTGGATCTCGAACAGGCGGTATTCGGCACGGACACCGAGATACAGATACCGTCGCTGGCTGAGTGCAAGAGCTGCAAGGGTTCGGGCGCCGCCAAGGGCTCTAGCCCCAAGACCTGCGACACCTGCGGCGGCCAAGGCCAAGTGCGCGTCCAACAATCGATATTCACGATTCAACAACCCTGTCCCCGATGCAAAGGCCGCGGCAAGATCATCAGCAGTCCCTGCGATACTTGCTTTGGCCAGGGCCGCGTGCGTCAGGACAAGAAGCTATCCGTCACGGTGCCTGCCGGGGTCGACACCGGCGATCGGATTCGCCTGAACGGCGACGGCGAAGCGGGGCGAAACGGAGGCCCCGCCGGCGATCTGTACGTCGAGATACGCGTACGCGAACACGCCATCTTCGAGCGCGACGGCAGCCACCTATCATGCGAAGTGCCCATCAGCTTTACCACCGCGGCGCTCGGCGGCTCGGTGGAGGTGCCGACCTTGGACGGTGAGGTAATTCTCAAGATTCCCAGTGAGACTCAGTCGGGACGAGTGTTTCGAGTTCGGGAGAAGGGTGTTCGTCCGGTCCGCGGTGGATCGGCAGGCGATCTATTCTGCCGGGTGGTGCTCGAAACGCCGGTAAAGCTCAGCGCCGACCAAAAGGAAGTGCTGAAGAAGTTCGAGGCGTCGCTGCAACAGGGCAACCATAAGCCGCGCGAGCAATCCTTCTTCGAGGGCGTCAAGAAGTTCTTTACCGGCGCGCTCGACTAGGCGCCGCGCATGCCGGGTCTGGTCGTATTTGGAATCACGGGGCGCATGGGGCAGTCCCTGGTGCGCGCGCTTCGGGAAACCGAGGCACTGAGCCTGTGCGGCGCGATCGCCTCGCCGGGCAGCAGCCGCCTGGGCCGGGACGCGGCGTCCGACGGCGCTCCCACGGGCGTTGCGATCACCGACGATCCTTACCCCGCTCTGCAGGGTGCGGCGGTTGCCGTCGACTTTAGCGTGCCGCAATGCGTTGCTGCGAATGCTCGCGCCTGCGCGCAATCCGGCGTGCCGCTTCTGGTGGGGACTACGGGATTCGATGCTGCCTCGCGCGCCGCGCTCGAATCGGCGGCAACGCGCATTCCGGTGCTGATCGCCCCGAACACCAGCGTTGGGGTCTCGGTGATGGCGAAACTGGTGTCCCTGGCGGCGCAAGCCTTGGGACCCGCCTACGACGTGGAGATCTTCGAGGCGCATCACCGGACGAAGCGCGATGCGCCCTCCGGAACCGCGCTGGCGTTGGGAGAGACGGTCGCCCGGGCGCGCGGGCAGGCGCTGGCAAGCGTTGCCGTGTTCGATCGGCACGGTGCCGCTGCCGCGCCTGAGACCGGCAGCATCGGTTTTGCGGTGCTGCGCGCCGGGGACATCGTCGGCGAGCATACGGTAACCTTCGCCGGCGGCGGGGAGCGCATCGAGATTACCCACCGCGCCACCGATCGCATCACCTTTGCGCGGGGGGCTTTGCGGGCCGCCGAGTGGCTGGTAGGGCAGCCTGCGGGCCTGTATGGCATGGAGGACGTCGTCGGGAATTAGAAGAAGCATGGACAGCGATCGCGGGCATCGTTAATATTCGCGCCCGGAAACTGACCGCGAATGAACCCATAAAGCGGGAGGCCGTTCTCAAGGAGCGCCTCCCGCTTTGCGCATCTGCGCAACGCGCCGTGGCGCAAAGCGAGGAACCGGAGTGTCGACACCTGCAGTGCTAGCTCTCGAAGATGGCACCGTGTTCCGTGGCGTCTCAGTAGGCGCGAAAGGCAACACGACTGGTGAGGTAGTTTTCAATACCGCCATGACGGGCTACCAGGAGATCTTGACGGACCCGTCCTACTGCCGGCAGATCGTCACGCTCACGTATCCGCACATCGGCAACACCGGCACGACGCCTGAAGACCTCGAATCCGGCGCCGTATATGCCGCCGGCCTCGTCATTCGCGATTTGCCGCTGCTGCATTCGAATTGGCGCTCTACGGAGTCCTTGGGGGGGTTCCTATTGAGGTGCAAAGTCGTCGCCATTGCCGATATCGACACCCGCAAACTAACGCGGATGCTGCGCGAAAAGGGCGCCCAGTCCGGCTGCATCATGACGGGCGAGAACATCGACGAGACCGCCGCAGTACGCGCCGCCAAGAAGTTTCCCGGGCTCAAAGGCATGGATCTGGCCAAAGCGGTGTCGACCAAAAGGATTTATCAGTGGAACGACGGCGTCGTCTGGAAATCCGCTAATCGGCCGCCGCGTCCGCAGAGCCGCCTGCACGTGGTTGCCTACGATTTTGGCGTCAAGCGCAACATATTGCGCATTTTGGCCGAACACGGTTGCCGGATGACAGTGGTTCCAGCGCAAACAACGGCAGATCAAGCACTTGCAATGAATCCTGATGGTATCTTCTTAAGTAACGGCCCGGGTGACCCCGAGCCCTGCGACTATGCCATCGCGGCGATCACGCGCTTCCTGGAAACGGATATTCCGCTGTTCGGCATTTGTTTGGGCCACCAGTTGCTGGGACTTGCGAGCGGCGCGAAGACGGTGAAGATGAAGTTCGGCCACCATGGGGCCAACCATCCGGTGTCGGAGATCGAGTCCGGCCGGGTGTTGATCTCGACTCAAAACCACGGTTTCGCGGTCGACGAGTCGACGCTGCCCGACACTCTGCGTCCCACCCATCGCTCCTTGTTCGATGGTTCTTTGCAGGGCCTGGCGCGCACGGATCGCGCGGCATTCAGTTTTCAAGGGCACCCGGAGGCGAGTCCCGGGCCGCATGACCTACGGCTGTTATTCGAGCACTTCATGTACCTGATGGTAAAGCGCGTGCAGGCGAATTCCCGGGGCCGCAATCCGGCCAAACAACGATCGGCCGAGAGCTAAAGTGCCGAAACGAACCGATCTCGACAGCATACTGATCATCGGCGCCGGTCCCATCATCATCGGTCAAGCCTGCGAGTTCGATTACTCTGGAGCTCAGGCGTGTAAAGCATTGAAAGAAGAAGGTTATCGCGTCATTTTGGTCAACTCGAATCCGGCCACCATCATGACGGATCCGGAAACTGCCGACGCGATTTACATCGAACCCATCAACTGGCGCACCGTCGCGCGCATCATCGAAAAAGAGCACCCGAACGCTTTGCTGCCGACCATGGGAGGGCAAACGGCGCTGAACACCGCGCTCGATCTGGCCCGCGAGGGCGTGCTCGATCAATTCAATGTCGAGATGATCGGCGCCTCAAGGCGGGCCATCGACATGGCGGAGGACCGCGAATTGTTTCGCCGTGCGATGGCGGACATTGGCCTGCAAACGGCCCGTGCGCGCATTGCGCATAGCATGGAAGAGGCGCTGGCAGTGCAGGCCGAAATCGGATTTCCCACCGTCATTCGGCCCTCCTTCACCTTGGGCGGCAGCGGCGGCGGCATCGCCTACAACCGCGAGGAGTTCGAAGCGACCGTCGCCCGCGGACTCGATGCGTCGCCGACCAACGAGGTGTTGCTCGAGGAGTCGGTGCTGGGGTGGAAAGAGTATGAAATGGAGGTCGTCAGAGACCACAATGATAATTGCATCATTGTTTGCTCCATCGAGAACTTGGACCCGATGGGCGTACACACCGGCGATTCGATCACCGTTGCGCCGGCGCAGACGCTGACCGATCGAGAATACCAACGCCTGCGCGATGCGTCGATCGCGGTGCTACGCAAGATCGGCGTGGACACCGGCGGCTCCAACGTGCAATTCGCCGTGAATCCACAGGACGGCAGGGTCCTGGTGATCGAGATGAATCCCCGGGTGTCGCGCTCCTCCGCGCTGGCATCCAAGGCAACCGGATTTCCGATCGCCAAGATCGCGGCAAAACTCGCGATCGGCTACACCCTGGATGAACTTAAGAATGAGATCACCGGCGGCGCGACGCCGGCATCCTTCGAGCCGACCATCGACTATGTCGTAACAAAGATTCCACGCTTCACTTTCGAGAAATTTCCGGGATCCAACACGCGTCTGACCACGCAGATGAAATCGGTCGGCGAAGCGATGGCCATCGGCCGCACATTTCAAGAGTCGATGCAAAAAGCACTGCGCAGCTTGGAGACCGGATATGACGGCTTCGACGAACAACTGACTCTGCCGCTGACGGACGAAGCCGCCGACAAGCTCTCGTACGAGCTGCGATGGCCCGGACCGAACCGCATTCTGTATGTGGCGGATGCCTTCCGCGCCGGCTGGACGCTGCAGCAGGTATACGAGGCCACCAAGATCGACCCGTGGTTTTTATCGCAGATCGAGGATTTGCTGCGCGAGGAGACATTGCTGCGCGCCGGCGGGTTTGAGAGCCTGGAATTGAGCCGCTTGCGTTCCTTGAAGCGCAAGGGGTTTTCCGATGCGCGCATCGCCAAACTGGTGTCCCGCGATGAGCCCACCGTTCGCAGCCGCCGGCGCAAGCTCGGCTTGCATCCCGTGTACAAGCGTGTCGACACCTGCGCCGCTGAATTCGCAACCTCGACGGCTTACCTGTACTCGACGTACGAGGAGGAGTGCGAGGCCAATCCCAGCAGCCGCCGCAAGATCATGATTCTGGGCGGCGGACCGAATCGCATCGGACAGGGCATCGAGTTCGATTATTGCTGCGTGCATGCGGCAATGGCGCTGCGCGAAGATGGCTTCGAAACCATCATGGTGAACTGCAATCCGGAGACGGTCTCGACGGATTACGACACCTCCGATCGACTGTACTTCGAGCCACTCACGTTTGAGGACGTGATGGAGATCATCGAGAAGGAGAAGCCCGAGGGAGTGATCGTGCAGTTCGGCGGGCAGACCCCATTGAAGCTGTCGCGGGCGCTCGCAGCGGCCGGCGCGCCCATTATCGGCACTACTCCCGACAGCATCGATGTCGCCGAGGATCGCGAGCGGTTCCAAAAACTTGTGGCGAGCCTGAAGCTTAAACAGCCGGCCAACGCCTCGGCCCGCACCGAGGAGTCGGCGGTGCTGCTGGCGCGCGAAGTGGGGTTCCCATTAGTGGTCAGACCGAGCTATGTGCTCGGCGGCAGGGCGATGGAAGTGGTGTTCAATGAGGACGATTTGCGCCAGTACATGATCGACGCCGTCAAGGTGTCGAACGACAGTCCGGTGTTGCTGGATCGCTTTCTCGACCTGGCAATCGAAGTCGACGTGGACGCCGTGAGCGACGGCGAGGACGTTCTGATCGGCGGCATCATGGAGCATATCGAGCAGGCCGGCGTGCATTCCGGGGATTCCGGCTGCTCGCTGCCGCCGAACGGATTGTCGAAGGAGATTCAAGACGAGCTGCGCTCGCAGACCCGCAAGCTCGCCAAAGCGCTCAACGTCGTGGGTCTGATGAACATTCAGTTCGCGATCCAAAGCGGCGTGATCTACATCCTGGAAGTCAATCCTCGCGCCTCGCGCACCGTGCCGTTCGTTTCCAAGGCCACCGGCATCGCGCTTGCCAAGGTTGCCGCCCGGGTGATGACCGGCAAGTCCCTGGCCGCTCAGGGGCAAACCACGGAGCGCATACCGCCGTATTTCTCCGTCAAGGAGGCTGTATTCCCGTTCATTAAATTTCCGGAAGCGGATCCCATCCTGGGCCCGGAAATGAAATCCACCGGCGAGGTGATGGGCACGGGGCACACCTTCGGCGAGGCGTACGCTAAGGCGCAGGCCGCCTCCGGCGTCGTATTGCCGGTGCGCGGACTGTGCTTCGTGAGTGTGCGCGACCGCGACAAGCCGGGCGCCGTGCAGCTCGCCCAGATGTTGATCGCGCGGGGATTTGAGATTGCTGCGACGGGCGGCACTGCGCGGGTCATGGAAGAAGCCGGGGTCGTTTGCCGGCGCGTCAACAAGGTCCGGGAAGGCCGCCCGCATGTGGTGGATATGATAAAGAACGACGAAGTCGCGCTGATTGTCAACACCACGGAGGGTAAGCAGGCGGTGCGCGAATCTCGGTCGATTCGTCGCGAGGCGGTCACCAGAAGGGTAACCTATTACACGACAGTGGCCGCCGCGCGCGCCACGTGCGATGCGCTCGATCATCTGGGCGATATCGAGGTTAACCGACTGCAGGATTTGCATAAGGAATTGCCGGCGTGAAGCGAACCCCAATGACCCTGCGCGGCGCCGAACGGCTCCGCGTGGAATTGAAGCAGCTGAAGAGCGTCGCTCGGCCGAATGTCATCAAAGCGATCGCAGAAGCGCGCGCGCACGGCGATTTGAGCGAGAACGCCGAATATCATGCCGCGCGGGATCAGCAGAGCTTTATCGAGGGCCGAATCAACGACATCGAGAACCGGCTGTCGAATGCCGAAGTGATCGATGTCACTAAATTGAACGCCACCGGCCGAGTCGTGTTCGGATCCACGTTGCAGCTCGAGGACCAGGAGGGCGGGGGCAAGGTGGTGTACCAGCTCGTCGGCGACGATGAAGCGGACATCAAGCAGGGCCTGTTGTCGGTGTCCTCGCCCATTGCACGCGCCCTCATCGGCAAGTCCGAAGGCGATGTGGTCAATGTCACGACGCCGGGCGGCACCCGCTCGTACGAAATCGTCTCGGTCCGCTACGTGTGACCGCGATTCGAAATCTATTTCGCTTGCTGCTGGTGTTTTGGGCTGGGAGCCTCTGGTCGCTCGGCGCATGGGTGGCGCCCACATTGTTTCATGCGCAGAGCGACCGGCACCTGGCCGGCGTGCTGACAGGCAGACTGTTCGCGATCGAAACCTACGTGGGCGTTGGGGTCGGTGTGCTCGCGCTGCTGCTGCCCGGCAGGAAAAGATTCGTGTGGGGCTATCTCGCCGTCGCGCTGCTCGCGATCAACAATTGGGCCCTGCGGCCGGCGATGGTCGCCGCGCATGCCCGAGGCGAGGCGGTGGGCCTGACCTTCGGCGCCTGGCACGGCGCATCCGCGGCGCTCTATGCGCTCGCCTGTCTGGCCTTGGCGTTATTGATCTGGAATGAGGACTTTCGGTAGCGATCGGCTACGTCGGTAGAACACGCCGACATGACCCACGCGCTGCACCAACGCGGCGGCGGTGCGGCGTGCCAACTCCTCCAGCGCGGCATTGCGTGCGGCCCGATCGGCGACTCGGGCGCTGACCTTGACCAATTCATGATCGGTCAAGGCGCGGTCCAGTTCATTGACAACTGCGTCGGTGAGTCCGGCGTTTCCCAGCATGACGACCGGGCTCAAGGGGTGCGCCAAGCGCCGCAGGTGCTTCTTTTGTTTCTCCGAGAGTTCCACGGCGGCATTATAGTCGCGAACCCACTATGCCTAAGCGTACCAAGAGTAGTGCTCGATGGCTGGCCGAGCATGCGAGCGATGAGTTCGTCAAGCGCGCGCAGCGCGAAGGCTGGCGCTCGCGCGCCGTGTTCAAACTGGCGCAGATCCACGAGACCGAGCGGCTGTTGCGGCCGGGTATCCGCTGTGTCGACTTAGGCGCCGCTCCCGGCGGTTGGAGCCAGTACGCCGCGCGCATCGTCGGCGGCGCCGGCCGCATCGTGGCGACCGATATACTGCCCATGGACGCGATTCCGGGAGTCGATTTTGTGCAGGGCGATTTTCGCGAAGCGGCGGTGCTGGAAGCGGTGTTGGCCCTCGTCGGGGCCCCGAAAGTCGACCTTGTTTTATCCGATATGGCCCCCAACATGGCAGGGATAGATGCGGTGGACCAGGCCCGATCCCTGCATTTGGCGGAACTGGCACTGGAATTTGCCGACCACGTATTGGCGCCCGGAGGGGATTTGTTGTTGAAATTGTTTCAAGGCGCCGGCTTCGATCAGATTATTCGGGACGCCCGCGGCCGCTACGGACGGGTTGTGACGAAAAAGCCGAAGGCGTCACGGTCGCGCAGTCCTGAGATCTACCTGTTGGCGCGGCAGTTTGGGATGGTGTAAGTTCGGGAACGCGCGCCAGGCTAATTTGTCCTAATGTGTTTGCGGCCGTAGGTGAAACTTGAACGATCTGACGAAACAAATTCTCTTGTGGGTCGCCTTGGCGGTGATCCTGCTCGCGATATTCAGCCAATTCGGCATGCGCACCGGTCAGCCGGCGACCATCGATTATTCCCAATTCCTCTCCGAAGTGAAGAGCAATAATGTCGACTCGGTGACGCTGAAGGGCGAGATCATCGAGGGCAAGCGCCGCTCCGGCGATCAGTTCGTTACCTTCAACCCGGAGACCAGCAATAGCGCATTGATCGGCTTGCTGCAGTCGCAGGGCGTGAAGTTCCGGGGAGAGCCGCCGAAGCAACAGTCGGTGTTCCTGCAATTGCTGATCTCGGCGTTCCCCATCCTGATTCTGATCGGCTTCTGGGCTTACTTCATGCGTCAGATGCAGGGCGCCTCCGGTGGACGCGGAGCGATGTCCTTCGGCAAGAGCCGGGCGCGCCTATTGGGCGAGGACCAAGTCAACATTACGTTTGCGGACGTCGCGGGCGTCGAAGAAGCGAAGCAAGAGGTCGTGGAAATCGTCGACTTCTTGAAGGATCCGGGCAAATTCCAAAAGCTCGGCGGCAAGATCCCCAAGGGTGTGCTCATGGTCGGCTCGCCGGGCACCGGCAAGACGCTGCTTGCGCGGGCGATCGCCGGCGAAGCCAAAGTGCCGTTTTTCACCATTTCAGGCTCGGATTTCGTAGAAATGTTTGTCGGCGTGGGCGCCTCGCGTGTGCGCGATATGTTCGAGCAAGCGAAGAAGCACGCTCCGTGCATTATCTTTATCGATGAAATCGACGCCGTCGGCAGGCATCGCGGCGCCGGCCTCGGCGGCGGCCATGATGAGCGCGAGCAGACGCTCAA
>PKXS01000046.1 GCA_003132425.1 Gammaproteobacteria bacterium
GCTCGATTCTCGAATCAGTTTTGGAATGTCTCTTTAAGCGTTCGCTCAGCCAGGTATCCCACACCCATCCGACCTGATCTTTAGAGGCCAATAGACTCAAGAGCGCGCCCCACACTTTGCGTTCAGCTGCACCTTCGGAGAATGCGGCCCTAATATAGGCACGAGTAAAGCATCCGTCGGAATTCTCTTCCTCCGCCATCAGTCGGTCAAACTGCTTGTCCAATCGCGTCAATAGCATCTGCATCAGCTCCGTCACCAACGTCTCTTTGCTATCGAAGTGATGAAAGAAAGCCCCCTTGGTAACGTCCGCCAATTCGCTCACTTTGTTGACGGTGACATCAGCTATACCCTTGGTCGCAGCGAGTTCGAAGGCGGCATACAAAAGGGATTCTCTAACGAAGAGAGGGTCCTTCTTTTTCATGTACGCGTTTTTTACTTTAGTCGCCTTCATTTTCGAACGTCTCCTCAACTTCTCAAAATTGTATTCCTTTGGATGAGACCAGTGGCGCAAATAAATTGATTGCATTAAAAGATACCCAGTGGTATCTTTCGCAAAATCTCTTCAAGACGAACCGCGACGCTGCTGTATCAAAGTTGCCTACATTCCATCCCGGACTCAAGAGTCGCGGTGCGATCGTCGTTTTTAAAGACCGTTAAAGCTTCCGAAGTGGTAGGGCAATTTTAAAGAACAACTGTGAGGTGAAATCATGACCGGTTTAGCATTGAGCGAGATGAAGACTGCCGCTGACTTAGAATTGGCAGTAGCCCACCTTGTTTTTAGGGTGACTGATCTTAAGAGCAGTTGCCANNGAATCTCGGCATTCCTCCATTTTTTACTGACGAAGAGGCCGCTATTATTGAACTACGTGGAGGCACTCATCTTATCTTGCTATCAGTTGATTCGATGGCTGGAGAAGGCATCGCGGAAAGTTTGACAGGACAATTCCATAAGAGATTTGCTGAGCAATTTGACCTCATGATTGAAGGCAAAGGTTTGGATGAGTTGAAAAAATATCGGTTGGAGCTGATCAGTCGGGGAATTGCGGCAGGAGAGATCCCTGATGAAACGTTTTTTGGACATCATCTTTTTTGCATAAAGGACCCCGATGGGAACGGTATAACGATTTATACTAGCCACTCAATTTACTGATGTGCCATTGATTGCTGCGCGGGGGCCCGCGTCGCGGGATGCCATAGGGCGCAGTCGTTCGGCCTGCTGTAAAGCCGACATTGACCACGGACCGCTTCGGGCACAGATCTGCCGATCACTCTGTCCCACTGCCACCGGTCCTTCGAGCGCCTCACGGCGCACGATAAAATATATTATCGTTCGGCCTCGGTGGACTACGGCTCGAATGAGTACAGGTTCCGTCTTTAGTAGCAAACCTCGAATGGCACTTGAGGGTAGGTCGAGGGTAACTTCTACTTGCCGTTTCTGAGATATTCAAATTCCTGGCGTCTTGTGAACTAACTCAATTCCCGATTTCGAAATCGAACGCGTCAACCTTACCGAGATGGATTAACGAATTCTCGATACGATCTTGATGGGCAAACGTCATTTCGCGGGAGCCTAAGCAAAGATGATCGCTCGAAAGGCCCTAGATACAGGTCCATCCGCGCCGGCTTCGCTAACCCGTTAGTAAGGTCCTCAAATACCTATAATAAGCAATTGTATTATTTTAGTTTTTACGTATAATCTAAAACAAGAAATAACCTTCTTTTAAATGAAGAATCTCTTGAAATGAAAACCTTCAATTCCGGCCGCAAAGTGCAAGAGACACAATACATGTCCTTTCACCCCACCCCTATAAATCGACCTTGGAAGCTGGAGAACATGGAGCTTCTACAACTTCTAGGGCAGGCAGACCGAGAACTGGGCCGAATTGACATGTATTCGGACTACATTCCCAATATCGACCTCTTCATTCAAATGCATGTATTGAAGGAAGCGACCCAGTCGAGTCGCATTGAAGGAACCCAAACCAATGTGGATGAAGCGCTTCGTGCGAAGGAGGATGTAGCGTTCAATAAGCGCGACGACTGGGAAGAGGTACAAAACTACGTTGCAGCCATGAACAGGGCGATCTCGCGTCTCAAAACCATACCCTTTTCATCACGCTTAATAAGAGAAACGCATCAAACCCTAATGCAGGGCGTACGCGGAAGAGACAAATTGCCGGGGGAATTTCGACAAAGTCAAAACTGGATTGGCGGTGCGACTATTAATGACGCGGTTTTTGTGCCACCTGTCTATACGAAGATTCCTGAACTAATAGCGGATCTGGAAGAATTCGTACACAACGAGAAGGACTATTTCCCGGAATTGCTGAAAGCCGCGTTGGTTCACTATCAATTTGAAACGATCCATCCCTTCCTGGATGGAAATGGTCGAGTCGGGCGTTTGATGATCACGCTATATCTAGTGAGCAAGGGAATCCTTAAGCAGCCGATACTGTATCTTTCGGATTTTTTTGAGCGCAACCGAAACCACTACTACGACAACTTGATGAGAGTGCGAGAGCAAAACGACTTGCAGCAATGGTTCAAGTTTTTTCTTGTTGGAGCAATTGAAACCGCGAAAGGCGGTATTGTGACGTTCGACAATATCTTGAAATTACAGAAGAAGGTCGATGAGCAAATTGGCACTCTCGGAAGTCGTGCTGGAAACGCGCAGATAGTCCTCCACGCGCTCTATCGACACCCCGTAATCAACGCCGCGGAAGTGGGTAAAATCGCTAAGATATCGGCGGCATCCGCATATAAGCTTGTGGCCGACTTAGAGAAGCTGAAGATTCTGCGAGAAATTACCGGGGGAAAACGGGGCCGTACATATTTGTTCGACAGTTATGTGAAGTTCTTTAGGTAGGACGCGGCGATCACGTGCCGAATGGCGATTCGAATTGGATCATCAAAACGTAGCAGGGATTCTTCAGAGTGTCCGGGGTTCAGTGGCCGTTTTCCGCAAAATCAACTGTGGGTAACAGCGCGGGTAACTCGGTTTTCGGTCATTCAAGAATGCCGTAATTAATAGGCTTTCCGCGTGTTGTTCAATTCCCTCCCTGCAATGGTTCATTCCGGTCACAAGGGTGATGGGATTATTCCGGCAGGAGAGCGGGTCAAACTGACACGCCGCAGCGGTCCAACAGATGGGGTTCACTCCAACCGGGGTCAATTTACAATCGGCACCGACACCGCAAACGGGATGATATATTGAGAGCGGTCCGATCGGGCTCGCGGCCGATGAAGAAGGTCCAAATACTCCGCACCGCACGCTAGACGCCTGGCGCCGTGTGTAGCCGGCTCAGTCATCTCGCTTAATAAAATCAACTAACCCGCCAGCCGAAACGTGCGTAGGTGAATACTCGTTTCGGTGTTCGCGATGCCTTTTATTTTGCGTATGCGCTCCAGGACTTCGGAGAGGTCGGAATTCGAATTCGCACACACTTCGCCCACGAGGTCCCAGCGCCCATTGGTATCATGAAGTGCCGTGAATGCCGGTTCCCCGAGCAAAAGACGCGCGACCTCGCGAGTTCTGTCTCCTTCGACCGCGATGCTGATCCACGCCTTGACTTCGGCGTTGTGTGCCCCAATGCGCAATGTCACCGTATAGCCGACGATTGTCCCCGCCTTCTCAAGGCGAGCAATGCGATTCGCGATCGTTCCGCGCGATACCCCGAGCGTCTTGGCGAGGGTCGCCGTACTCGTACGTGCATCAACACGCAGTAGGCCGAGTAACTTTCGATCTAAAGAATCTATGCGGCTGTCTTGTTCGTCCGTCGGGCCGGTACTCATATCAGAATGGCCCATGATACTTGTCCCCTGGTCAGTTTATGTCTGATGGTCATGTCGATAACCCATCGCTCCGCTCAATCGTCATCATAACCCAGTCGAACATTCGCCCTTGTCGTGCCGCCTCAAGGCGAGGTGGCACCAGCGCGATCGTCGCGTTGTCCAGGAGAGATGTAGACATCGGCCGTCCCGACTGTCGCCGGTAAGTGACCTGGGCATCAGCAATTGCACAAAATGACAAATATGGACGAGACACCCCGAGAGGAGGCTCTTTAGCGTCACCTGTGTCCGTCGATCTCACCGCTTGTCGGTCGTCTGCAGCCCCCTGAAGCTGACCTCAACACGCGGGCTTTCGAAGGACGCCCGGGCGTAGTAAGACTAACGAGGCGGGTCGATCCGCTATAGCCCATGCAAAAAAATGTTATCGCTTGCGTACAGCGACGCCACATCTTTGGCGCATCCGCAAAAATCATATGTTCCGATCGTCGATCCGACGTGGAAACGAGGCCAGGTAGGGTATTGTTCGGCTATAACAAGGCGCGTGGTGACACCGATGGCGGGGGAGAACAGTAGAGACGCTAAACTGCGGCAGAGTCCCATAGAGGCCGCGTTCGTCAAGTATGAGCGCGCTATCCGGCGTGTTGTCGGCCGGATCACACGATGCCGCGATGAAATCGACGACGTGGCGCAAGAAGCGTTCCTCAAAGCGATGATTGCCGAGCGTCAGCGTCCGATCGATAACGCGAAAGCGTATCTTTTCGAAGCAGCGCGCAACACGGCGCTAACGCAACGTAGCAAGAAGATGCGGCGAATCCTAGAAGCTATCGAGGATTGTGCGACGGTGGAAGTGGCTCAGAATGAGCCTTCGGTTGAATCGATGGAGTCGATCATGATCAGCCGGGAGCGCCTGGCGATGTTCTGCGAGGCGGTCGCTGCGCTGCCGCCGCAATGCCGCAAGGTGCTCCTCATGTCTAAGATTGATGGCAATTCTCATCGAGAGATCTCCCAGACGCTTGGCATTTCCGAAAGCACCATCGAAAAGCATATAGGAACCGGGCTCGCTCGCTGTGCCGCCTATATTCGCAGTTGCGAGCAAGGTGATGCTCGTACCGCACACGTTGCTCCGATCGCGATTGGGAGACGCACGTGACTCTATCGCCAGAGCCAACAGATGTTCGCGCAATTGAGGTAGAAGCTGGCGCGTGGATTGCGCAACTCGNNAGCGGATCGGGCGGCGCTTCGCGAATGGTGCGCCCGCAGCAAAGCGCACCGCGAAGCGATCGGCCGACTAGGTGGAATCTGGGCCGAGCTCGAGGCACTCGGGCCATTTATGAAACAGATGTCAGTTGCGAGTGCCACGGCCAGCAGTCCGATCGAGCGCCTTCGGTGGAGTCCATTTTGGGCAGCCCACGCTGCTGCAGCCGCCGTCGTTGTCATCGGAGTATCAATGTGGCTTGTAAACGTATCGTCACCACAGTTGCATGACCCGCCGGTGCAACTTTATGAAACGAGTATCGGCGAGCAGCGCACGATCGTCTTGGCTGATCATTCGACGATGCGCCTCAACACGAACACGCTCGTTGAGGTGGACTATAGAGTGCGGGAAAGACGAGTCCGACTTGTCAAGGGGGAGGCCCTGTTTGACGTGGCGAAGGACCACACTCGTCCTTTCATCGTTTACGCCGGCGCCGACACGGTGCGCGCGGTCGGCACGCGTTTCTCGGTTCGGCTTCAGCAGGAGAACGTCGAAGTCGTCGTAAGCGAAGGACAAGTCGCGTTTAGCCGAGCGGTCGTCGACTCGAGAACCGGCGGTGTGACGGCACAAACATCGGTTCTTCGGCAGAAGCAAACGGCTTGGATCGATGATCGGGCCTCCACACCTATCGAAATCACCACGATAGGCAATAAGGAGACCGAGCGTCGATTGTCCTGGGCTACGGGTGTTCTCGAATTCAACGGTGAACCGCTTGAAAAAGTAGTGGCGGAAATTACGCGGTATACGCCACTGCACATTCGGATTGCACAACCGGAGCTACGCCGCATGCCGGTCGGCGGCCGATTTCGAGTGGGCGACACAGAGGCGCTATTCGATGCTGTTAGAGCGAGTTTCGGCGTCAGAGTGATCTACGACGCCGACGGAGTGCTCCTTACTTATTAGAGGCCTAACGACGCTTTCCGCTCAGGCGCGCCCTTAGGAGGCTAAGTGCGGAAAAAAAATTGGAGCGCCTATGGGGGAAGCGCAGTGCTCGAGAGTCATCTTAGATGTCACAAGCCTGGGGCGGGTGGAGAAAACTCCGGAGCGAGTGACGTTGGGGGGCACTCGGGGATGGCAGCAAGCGCGCGACGCGCTGGAGCTGCGCGGTTCTGGGTCAGCGGCATCATTTTCCTTTGTATTGCGCAAGCGGTTGTGGCGGCGTCCGATGAATTTTACTTCACCGCGGAGCCATCCACCGCTGATGTAGTTCTTAAGAAGATTGCCGAACAATCCGATACACAAATCCTGTTTCCTCTCGACCAGACGAAATCGATCAGGGCAAACGGCATTCATGGCCGATATTCAGTGACCCGCGCGCTCGCGATCGCGCTGACGGGCACCGGATTGAAGGCAAAGCTGCTACCGAGCGGCGCTATTGCCGTAGTGATCGACTTCGAGCAGGTTGATCAACGGGGGAAAGGCAGCATGAAAAGTAAAAAAGGATTGTGGGCACTATTAGTCAGTACGCTGGCGTTGCAGCCGATCGCAGCGGCCGCTCAAGGGACTTCGGCAAGTGCCGAACCTCTCGAGGAGATCGTCGTCACAGGCACGCTCATCAAGCGAAATAAAGACAGCTCGCAATTGGTGACCACAATCGACGCGGATGAGATGCGTCTCCGGGGAACAACCGACGCTTTTGATATCTTATCCGCGATATCGCAAAACCAACCGGTTGCCACGCCAAACGACGGCGCTAGAACCGGTGGGCTAACCAGTCTCGCGAATCTTCGAAACCTAGGTCCCGAGAATACCCTGGTGCTCGTCAATGGCAAGCGGATCGCGAATAACCCGATCTTCGATAATGGTGTTGACCTCAACACCATCCCGACCGCCCTGATTCAGTCTGTCGACGTCCTATCGGATGGTGCATCATCGATCTACGGCTCCGATGCCGTCGCCGGCGTGATTAACTTTCGCACCGTGGAAGAGTTGCAAGGCGTCCAATACAACTTACAAACCGTGCAGCCTCAGGAAAAAGGGGGAACAACGGATTTGGGATCGTTGGCGGCGGGATTTGGATCGTTGCGTGAGGACGGCTGGGACCTCGTCGCGGCAGTATCCTCGCGAGAGCGCACCGCGATCCTTTCTGCCGATCGCAGCTTTTCGGACACGTCGATCTTGCCAAGCCACGGCTTGAACAACTTGTTCCCTCACCCCTTCCCTGCGAACGTCTTTCAGACGGGTACGGTGTCGGGCGCTAATCCTTATCCAAATTGCTTTCCGCCGGACACGATACCCTATCAGGGAGGCTGCGGTCTGAATGCTGATGCAGCGGGGCTAATCAATCTGCAGAATCCAGAGAAGGAAAAATCGGCCTACGCGCGGGCTGCGACGATGATCGGCGATCAGAAGCTCTCCGTCGAGTACCTTTGGGCGCAATCGAGCGTTGTGTCTGCCCTTACTGGAACGACGCTATTCGGCTACGCGATGCCGAACACGAGCCCATATTTCCCCGGCAACGGTATCGTGCCTGCCATTCCAGGCCTCAATCCGACGGAGCCGATCATTATCGACAGTGCCTTCACTCCGGGCGGGCGGCGTACGACTGAAAATTTGACCGACACTGACCGTATTCTGGCGGAGCTCACGGGTAAGTCGGTCGGCGTTGACTATGACCTTTGGGCGCTGCGCTCGACCTCCGATGCCCGTCTGAATACTCAGAACGGCGCGCTGCTCATTTCGGGTATCAACGACGGACTCGCGGGAACGAACGGTGCGCCGTACATCAACCCGTTTGGCGCACAGTCCCCCGCAGCGGCGGCATATCTGAAGAGTATTACGGTCGACGGGACGATGGCACAGGGTTACGGAACGTTGGAGATGGCGGGACTTTCGCTGAACAAGAACTTAATTCAGCTGGCCGCGGGACCGCTTTCGACGGCACTGGCATTCGAGTGGGGTCGCGATACCTTCGAATACGCGAATAATCCGCTCAGTAATTTGCTTGAAGGCGCCGTTGTGGGTACCGGCGTGCCGGCCGCGGGCGCGCGTGACCGTCGCTCGGTAACGGGTGAAGTGCTTGTGCCCATCACGAGCGGCTTTAGCGCAGACGCGTCGGTTCGCGAGGACGATTACAGCGACTTCGGTAGCACCGTCAATCCGAAACTGCTGCTGAGCTATGACGTAGCAAGCGCCGTGAACCTACACGCATCATACAACACCGGGTTTCGTGCTCCGACGCTACCGCAGCTATACGCGCCGCAGACTCTGGGAGTTGTCTCGGGCTTGAACAACGACCCAATCCTGTGCCCGGGAGGCGTAGTGAACAAGGCGGCAGGTGGAATCGTCAATCGCGATTGCATGGCCGCTTTCAACACCTTAGGCGGCGGCAATCCGGAGTTGGAACCGGAGAAATCGAAGGCCTTTGCGGCGGGAATCGGGCTGAAATTGCCGCAGGGCGCGCTTCCAATGGGTGTTGCCTCCTTCACTGTCGATTACTGGAACTACCAGCTGGATAACGTCATCGGAAACTTGTCGAGCGCGGCAATCTTCGGTTCTCCTCAGCAGTTTGCGAGTGAGATCGTGCGCTGTAGTCAGGCTTCCCCGCAGCAAAGGGCGCAGTCCGATACTTGCAATTACGGTGGCGGCGGCGACCCCATCGCTTACATCAATCAACCCAATCAGAATGTCGGAACGACAAGGACATCAGGGGTTGATAGTGGAGTGAACTGGACAGCACCTACTCAATACGGAACCTTTTCATTTTCCTATCGCGGAACCTACGTACTAAAGTACGACTACCAGGAGCAGCCGGGCGGCCCTGTCTTTAGCCGACTGGGAACCTATCGCGATGGATACCCCGTCATCAAGTACAACCACTATCTGACTTTCGGGTGGAACGAAGAAGCGTGGGGAGCCGCACTGCAGAATAGATTCAAGGGTGGGTACGAGGACTGCAACTGCTTCGTCGCCCCGCAATACTACGATCGCGTCGGCGTGTATTCGTTATGGAATCTCGCGGGGACTTACAAGTTCAGTGACTCACTCGTGATCACCGTCCATGTCGACAACTTGTTCAACACGAACCCCCCATTCACGAATCAGGAGGATAGCAACTGCACGGGGTGCGATCTACGGTTCATCGATCCCACCGGTCGCGCGTTCGGGTTGACGTTGACCGGGAAATTTGGCGGGTCGGGGACGGCCCGTAAGCCGCAGTGAAGTTCCGCTTAGCCCCGGGCACGGCCTCACGGAGAATAAATTGGAGGAACAGTTCCTCGTCGTCGGTCGACACATCTCGCGACGCACGCTGTTATCGGTGACGGGTGCGGCACTGGCAATTCCAGTCCTTGATGGAATTTTGCCAATGCGGACAAATGCGTCAGGAGCAGCGACCGATGCGCATTCACCCTCGGTCGTCGCGGGGCCGAAAGAGCACTTCGCGCGCCGACTTGCCGAATACATCTGCAACGTTCGATTCGACAGTCTCGCTCCAGCGGCTGTGGCGCGTGCAAAAGAACAGCTCATCTATCACGTGGGGCTCGCATTCACCGGAGCATTGACCAAGGATGGGCAGCAGGCGATGCAAATCGCCGGCGTGCTCGGAGGATGTCGCGGCCAGAGCACGATCATCGGTCAATCCAAGCGAGTCCATCCGCTCGAAGCGGCGTTCGTCAACAGTACTTTTATCCGCGCAAACGGTTTTGATGATGTCCTGTTCCCTTCCGAGACGCACCCTGGGCTTCTCACGTTTCCGCCCGCTCTCGCCGTTGCTGAGCAGAATCACTGTTCCGGCAAGGAGCTTTTGGTGGCGATCGTGACCTCGTATGAAGTGCTTGGAAAAATGGTCACGGATCAGAACGAGGCGCGCGCCGTACGCCGCCCGTCGATGCCGTTCGGGCCTTTTGCCGCAGTCACCGCGGCCGCACGGTTAATGCGTCTGACTCCAAATCAGACGGCGAACGCGATCGGCTATGCCGCCGACTCGGCTATGGGATTAAAGGAAGGCAACGAACAGCAGCCGACGCATGTGTATGGGTGGATCAGTCGCAATGCGATCACGGCAGCCATTCTTGCGCAAGCGGGTGGAGAGACCGCCCCGACCATCCTTGAGGGAAAGTACGGGTTTTACGCCACCTTGATTGGAGATGTTCCAAACGTGGATGCCATCATTGGGCGACTCGGTAAAGACCCTGAAATCATGCGCGCAACACAGAAACGCTACCCGGGGACCGCAATGAACATCGTACCAATTCAGCTCATCCTCCAACTTACCCAGGAGCATTCTCTCACCGCTCAAAACGTCGCGCACGTCAATATCGAGATCCCGAGCGAGCGCTCGACATTTGAGGATTCCTATTCTACCGGCCCATTCCCGACGCATACCCAGGCTGCTTCGTCGCTGCCGTTTCAAACCGCGATCATTCTGCTCGATGGCCGCATCAATATGGCACGGTACGATGAACTCGATAATCCACAAATACTGGCGGTGATCAAGAAGGTGTCCGTCAAACTCGCACCTCACGCTAACCCTCGCTATGCGCGGGTACGCATCTTAACGATCGACGGCAAAACTTTTGAGCGCGAAGGGGACAACTATGTATTCCCTCCCATAGACGCCGTCGAATCGCTGTTGCGCGACGGTGACAAATTTCTCCCGCATAGCAGTCTTAAGAGGTTCGCGACTCTCACGCAGGAGCTCGAAACGCTCCCGGACGTATCCCCATTGATTCGTTGCTTGATTCCGACCCGTTAACGGTACGATCAAATCGGTAGCAAACAAACAATCGGTCTTACGTTTCTCGCGTGTAGAAGCGTGGCCTTGATTAAACGAGCTATCTTTGGAGACACCTAGATGACTGACGATCGTCGCCGGGAATTCATCAAACTATTGAGTGTCAATTATGCTGCCATAGCAATCGGTCGCTCGATCCTGCCCGCATTTGCTTCGTCTCCAACCATTGCGGAGCCGGCGTCGCCCCACGTGAAGCCTCAATTGAACGTCGTCGGAAGGACGCAAACTGTCACGGAGCGGATTGCAGATTTTATCATCAACGCCAAATTCGAAAACCTGCCAAGCAATGTAATATTAAAGGCTAAAGAGCAGATAATTTACCATTTCGGAGTGGCCTTTTCCGGTTCGTTCACCGACGAAGCCGGAGTAATGCGCAGCGTTGTGCAAAAGATGGGACAACCCAGAGGTGCCACAGTAATCGGCGCGCACCTACGTTTATTCCCATCGGATGCGGCATTTGCAAACTGTGTACTGATGCGTGCGACTTGGCGCGACGATGTCCTGTGGCCTGCTGGAATCCACGCCGGGTTGATGACGTTGCCGGCGGCGCTTGCCTTCGGTGAGGTTGAGCACATTTCGGGAAGAGAGCTATTGCTCGCCGTCGTACTCGGTTATGAGGTGCTCGGTAAGCTCGGTCGCGCGGCCAACCCCTGGGCGACTGCATTGCCGCGTCGGCCCACCATGATCTATGGTCCCTTCGGAGTCATAACCACTGCGGGGCGAGTCCTCAAGCTCGATCAGCTGCACATGGCCAGCGCGCTCGGGTATGCCGCAAACCTGGGAATGGGCGTACCAGAGGGCGGTCAAACGGATCACTACTACGGCCTCATTAGCCGCAATGCGACCTTCGCTACTCAGCTGGCCGCGGCCGGAGGGGGGCCCTATACCAAAACCACAATCGAAGGGAAGACGGGCTTATATCGATCTTTTTTTGGCGAAGTGCCGGAGACGCTTCAAGAGTTAGTACGCATGCTTGGATCTGATTGGGAAATCCTAGGTGCGGCACAAAAGCGCTTTCCCGGCACAAGCCAGAACACGGTGGCGATTGAGCTGTTTCTAAATGCTCTAGTCAAGGAGCAGGCGCTGACTGCCGACCAACTGGCGAAACTGGACGTATTTGTCTCATGGCCCGAGGAATCTTTTGAACGGAAGGATGAATTGACCTTCATCGGACCATTTAAGGATTGGAGGGACGCGTACTCCTCATTGCCGTATGGATTGGCGCTTGCAATTGTAGACGGCAAAATCAATGCCGACCGATTTCAAAACGACTCGAAACTCAATGATCCGATTGTCGCTGCCGTCATGCGGCGGATTCATGTCATATTCGAGGCCGGTCATGGGCAGGTGCGATATTGCCGCCTCGAGATGACCACCACCGACGGACGTCATCTAGAGCGCGACTCGGAGCACTCGAAGATCTCCGAGGGCTTCACATACGCGTTTCCACAGAGCGCGTGGACGGACTGGCTGCAAGCGGATGGCAAGCGGCTGTTGCCGCTCGATCGGCTTCAGCAGTTGGAGCATCTCATCGGTGATCTGGAGAATCTGGATGATGTTTCCAAATTGATGGCGTTGGTTGTACCGGCCGAAGCTCATCGCAGCGCTTGATGGAGAGCCGGTCCAAAAATATGGAACGGGCGTTTCCAGTCATGAATACATTCGTTGCCATAGCATTGATCAAATTGTTCGCCGATTTCCCCCGTGCAGCTGTGCAGCCGAAGCCATGAAATCCTTGAGCGAGCAAATCGCCGATTTCATCGTGGGTACCAAGTTTCAGGATCTTCCCGCCGCGGTGGTTCGCAAGGCGAAGGAACAAATAATCTTTTTCTTCGGTCGTGCATTTGAAGGTTCGACCACCGATGCTGGCAGGCAAATGCGGACGGTGTTGCATCCGATGGAGCAATCCCAAGGCGGCGCGACTGTCATTGCCGAGCGATTTAGATTGCTTGTTTCCGATGCCGCATTCGCCAACTGTAGCCTAATGAGGGAATCGCAAGGACGCGACGACGTCATTTGGCCGGCAGGTATTCACGCAGGCTCGATCACGCTTCCAACGGCGCTGGCCGTTGGCGAGGTAAAACGCGTTTCGGGTAGGGAGATGCTCCTTGCGTTGATCTTAGGGTATGAGGTGATGGGAAAACTCGGCCGCGCCGCAGACTCGTGGGCGACAAAGCTGCCACGCCGGCCCACCAACGTCTATGGTGGCTACGGCCCGATCACCGTTGCGGGCCGCTTGCTGAACCTCGATCAGCAGTGCATGTCGAATGCGCTGGGCTATGCCGCAAATCTAGAGATGGGCATTCCCGAAGGTGGGATGATGGATCATTACTACAGCCTGATCAATCGCAACGGAATCCTGGCTGCGCAACTTGCGGAGGCCGGCGGGGCACCCTACAGCAGATACACGATCGAGGGCACCGGTGGCTTATTCCATTCGTTCTTCGGCGAGGTACCGGCCACGCTGCCGGCGTTGATTGGCAGCCTTGGGCACGATTGGGAAATACTGACTGCTGAACAGAAGCATTTCCCTGGTACGGGTCAAAATACCGTTCCAATCGAATTGCTCATTGAGCTGGTTAAAGCCGAGAAACTGAATGCGGCCCAAGTGGTGAAAATCGAGGTGGTGCAGCCCGACTTTCACGAAGCAATTGAGCGCAAGGGAGAAGTCTCTTCACGCGGCCCGTTCACGAAGCTAGTGCAAGCTTATTCGTCGCTTCCCTACGCCCTTGCGCTGGTACTACTTGAAGGTACGGTCGCCATGCGAAGATACGCGGACTCCGCAGACGTCAACGACCCTTCCGTCGCCCGCGAAATGCATAAGATTAATATTACCGATGAGGAAGGCCACGGACCGCGTTATTGCCGCCTCGCGGTATACACGAAAGATGGCCGCAAGCTGGTACGCGAGGCCAAGAACTTCGCGTATCGTTTTCCACCGGCCGTCTGGGGTGCGTGGCTCCAAGAGGCCGGCACGCGATTACTTCCGATAGCGCAATTGCGAACCCTGGAACACCTTGTCGTTGGACTTGAGGATTTGGATGACGTTTCAACGCTCATGGCCGTCCTGGTCCCTCCGGAGCCTCGTTGACATCGCATAGAAGCCATCGAGAAGAAGCGCAGTATTTCAAAAAAAGGAGCGGTTCTTATGGTGGAATTGCACGTGCGAGAAGTCTTCTTAAATAGCGGCAATGGCGTGCGGATATCACTTGTGCGAGACGATACCGCGCGGTCTCTTAGTTTAGTAACCAAGATGCGCCGTTGCGCCTCGAATTAGGGACGACGAGTCGGCTTCTTGTGGGTTTGATTCAACAGACCGCATTGACTATGCCCCAGATGGCGGAGCCGTATATAAATGAGTGTTGCACTCTGCGGCCGGCCGGATGTGGCAATGGGCTCATCCAATGTTGTCACAAGGAATTTGCAGTCAGAATAAGGCAGGGCGAATGAACGGATACGTTGCTCGGGATATCCTCACGCTGGTTGTCATCGTAATCGCATCGTTTGCCATTAGCGCGTTTGCAGGATATGCCTCTCGTGGCATTGCTGGCGCACAATCGAAGCTGTCTCCCATCGATTGGCTGCTTTCCGCACCGAGTGATGAAGAGCGATTTCGGCGTCTACAGCAGCAGCTACGCGGATTTGATCTGACGATGTGGGAGGTGGGCGAGCGTTTTCGGCGCATGCACGAGGCGCTCGCGCGCGAGAACTACGATTTGGCGCTTTATCATTGGGGCAGGATCAAAGCCACCATTAACAATGGCCTTGTAAGGCGTCCGGGTAAGACCTCGAACGCGCAGGCGTTCCTGCTCGCAAGCAATTTCGACGATATTCACGCCAAGATAGATGCCCGAACGCCGCAGAGTGCGTGGGAAGGCTTCAATCGTGCGAAGCTCGCGTGTCAGGCATGCCATCAAGCAGAGAGCGTCGCCTTTGTTAATCAGCAGCCGTTATTCGATCTTTCTCCTCCGCCCTGACGGGCGTCGGCGTGGATGATGTCCCGGCCCAACGGGCTTGGCAGGCGATATAACTTAAAGACCTCGATAGGGAGATTCGCATGCTCACGAAGCATAAAATGTGGTTGGGCGCGGGTGTTGCGGCGGCGGCAGTCGGAATCGCGACCGGTCGGTTGGGTGATTTCTTGTACCCGCTTACCTCGCGTCGAACTACTGAAGCGCCGAAGGGTACCGCAAGCATCGAGGAAGGGGAGCGAGGCGAAAAGGTTAATGGTGCCTTGAACATGAACGCCGCCGACAGTGGTGAGCGCGGGGAAATGGTTGCGCGAGCCGAAGGCGGCGAGCAAGGCGTGGGCAATGTCAGCGTCGGAAACGATTTCCCGGGCGGTTCGTTCAATGACGCGCTGTCTCATGTTTTCATGGGCGAAGGGGGCCAGGGGGGACTCGGCATCAGCCCCCTGAGGAACGATCACGGCGCTTGGAGTTTTTCGGTTCCGGTTCTGAATGGTGCGCAGCTGAAACAGGCGATCACCGACAACTCCTTGCGCAGCGAGAATCACTTTGCGTTGCACTTTGCGTCGTCAGGTCAATATCGGGGTTGGGCGCTGTTATGGGCACAACAGCCGATGACCCGCTGCCCATCGAGGAAAGGCGAAAACTATGTTGTTCTTGAGCGGGAGTGCTGGGTTGCAACTCCAAGTGAACTCGACGGCAAATGGTCGATCAATGGGGACCGATTGTGCCTGGCACCGGCACCACAGGCGGTGACGGATGGCAAGGACTGCGTGCGCGCCGCATTGGTGCTAAGCAGCGTGGTGTTCTTTGGCGCCGATGGCAAGATGATTCGAAAGGGCAGCGACTTGCGCAAAGGCGAGGATGCCGCCCGCACCCGGGGGGGATAAAGGTGGGCAACCGAGAGAGAGTCAGTCCGGTTAGCATCGCCCGATGATTGTTTGCATCGGCGATATTCTTGACCAGGCGAATGCCGACCGAATCAGAGACATCATTGGGCGGGGCAGCTTCAGAGACGGAGGCGCCACGGCCGGTGTGGCGGCGGGGCTAGTTAAAAACAATTTACAGCTTGCACCTTACGACCAAGAATATCGCGAGGCCGTCGAGCTGATCATAACGAAAGTGCGCCAGAACCTCATGTTTCAAATGATCGCGCTGCCTAAGACGCTGCGACCCCCGATCATCAGCCGTAGCAACACTGGCATGGGCTACGGAGTTCATATCGATAATGCCATGATGGGCGATCCGCCGGTGCGTGCCGACTTATCCTATACGCTGTTCCTAAGCGCCCCTGACGAGTACGAAGGCGGGGAACTAGTTCTTGAGGATACGCAAGGCGAACACAGCTTCAAACTGCCTCAAGGCGCGATGGTATTGTACCCGTCGACGTTCCTTCATCGTGTCGACACCGTGCGAGCAGGCAGCCGCCTCGTCGCCGCGGGATGGGTGCAAAGCCTTTGTCGCCACGCAAATCATCGAGAGATTCTGTTCGATATTCAACGTCTTCAGCGTTCCGAGTTCGAAAAAAATGCGAAGTCAGCAGAGTTCGATCTCTTGACGAAAACATTTTCTAACCTATTTCGCCTGTTTTCCGAAGTATGAACGCACAGACGCTGTCATGGTGTGGACGAGGCGTACGCGGTCCTCTGTCGAGAAGCGTGGATGCAAGCAGATGGCACGCGACGCCAATTGCGAGCCTGCTGAAGTCGCAAGTTTCGTTCAAAGTACGGGTAACCGCCATCATGTCAAAGGTGAAGCGAGACGGAGGTCACCGCCTCAGATCGTGTTGCATGGCAAGTTCTCTCGCACCGTTTTGGAGGTACGCAACATGGCAACTCCTGGTCGCCGCTCAAGGCTAAGCCACTGAGGGTCCCGGGGCAGTCTTTGGACGAAGAAATCGACCATTTAAGCAACGAGCGAGTCTTTGACTATCTGTTTGTTGCCGGTTGCCGGTTGCCGGTTGCCTTTGCATTCTCGCCGCCATGGAGTGATATGGATATCTGACACACATGCGGCGGCAGCCGCTTGTATTTACCACGATGGCATTGGGGGTGTCGGAATTGCGGCATGGCGTTTGTGGGGCACAAAAAAGCAATTGCAACAGTTACGCCTGGGTCGTGACAGCGAGCGCTCCGTCGGTCAGTTCCTCGAGCGACTCCGGGAAGATAGTGGGCAGGTATTCCACGATGTGCCGGTGGACGGATTCAACTTGGATCATGTCGTGATCTCGACGCACGGAATTTTCGCAATTGAGACCAAAACTTGGACGAAGCCGTGGCCTAAGGCGACGATTGCGGCGGATGGCGATCAGCTACTGCTGGGCGGACGGAAGCCGGACCGCAATCCAATGGATCAGGCGGCGGGGGCCGCGCGTTGGTGGGAAGGATTGCTCGCGGAATCGACCGGCAAGCAATTTGGTGTGCGGGGTGTCGTCGTGTTTCCGCGTTGGTGGATCGAGCAGAGATCACCACGAGGCGCCGTGTGGGTACTTGAACCGAAGGCGTTGCCGGAATTCATTCGGCGGGAGCCGGAGTCGCTTATTGCCAGTGACGTGGCGTTGGCATAGTCGCATTTGTCGAGGTATGTTCGATCAGCGGATGAGAAGCAGATTCGGTGAAGCTCGACATTTAGCCGGTGTCGATCGATGTTGTGCAAAATTTGCGCAGCATCGAAAATGCGGTATGATTCAAGCGCAGAATGCTCCAGCGTAGTCAGTCGTTCTCAAGCGGAATTACCCTATTATTTCCCATCTTTCGTGAATGGGTGAAGTTTTGGGGGCAACTCAAATTCTAAAAAAAATAAAAGCCGAATCGAAAGAAAATCGTAGTCGATTTATTTCAGAGCCTCCCTGGTTGCCACCAAAATCAAAGGGTCCGTGCAGACGAGATTTTGCTGTGGAATATAATCGCCACCAATTCCGCGCTCCGCATCAAATGTCGAAATTAAATCTTATAAAAATCAAGCAATTGAAATGATCCGAATTGCGGACCTGCGATCCGCTTGTCGGTAGTTCGTCGCCACGTCAGAGGCGGCCTTCATCGCTGACGTTTCTAATAGCGAGATGAATCGAGCGGTCGATGAGCACATTCTCCCCGAGCCACTAATTCGTAGTGGAAATGGGCGCCGTTTCGCGCGCCTCGGGGCCGCGAAGGGACATTGAGTCGATCATGGCCTTGCGTTCGGAATTCCTCAGAGATATCGACTGGCGTATCAATGTAAGTGGCGCTTCTATCGGCATCGTTTCTGTCGACATTGGTTCCTTTGTTTCAAAGGCCATAAGTCGCATGAAGGAAATCGAGAGAGCGCAAAAGCTCATAACCGTAGATCCGGAGATTATGGGCGGAACACCCGTGTTCGCAGGCACGCGAGTACCGGTAGACACAGTCATGGCGTCGCTCAAGAAAGGAATAGACCGCGAGAGAATTCTCAGCGCGTATTCGACTCTGACGGACAAGCACCTGGAAGCCGCCCGCGTGTATAGCGAGGTTTACCTCGTCGAGGGTGCCCGACCAAATCTTCCGGTGCGCCGCTATCCTGGACGATTAAAAGCAGCCGCCATGTGCCCCGCAATAATACGAAGGCATGATCGGCCGACTGCACGCACGGGCCTCGGTGTGCTTTGAAAGAAGAAACGTCATCGTTAGGATCGCTTGGTTTGAAATGAATTGGAGGTGGGCGTAGATGAAGGACCTTTATCACGCCGTCGGCGCAATCGGCAATGCCCCTAAGTTCGCCAAAAAAGTTTATACCTTTAATCTATTAGCTTCTTCTCCAGCCCGATGCGATCCATCAAGCGTTTCCGCTGCTACGGTTTCAAATGCCAGATGAATGCCGTGCCTGTGTCCCGCGCGTTCCATGAAACCAGCCGAGCGCCAAGATTCGAGATTGCGTAAATGTCCCGTTGCATCGAATTATTGCGGAGGACGGGGGATCGAGCGACCGAAACTCACAGACGCGATCTGGTCACGGGGACCGCCAAAGTAGGCTAAAGTTCGAATGCGTGGTCTCGAGAAGAAAATCGGACGGAAGTAGGCCGGGGCCAGCGATCGTTCGACTTCAATTTAGGCACCCAAAGAGAATCTGCCGGTATGACCCATGACCCCGTAGCTTTGGCGCCGCCACTCTCTGGAGTGCGTACGCGCCAGGCCTTCCTGTTCGGGGGGGGGTTGCTGATCCTGATGAATTTCGCCAGTCCGGCGGGCGGTGTCATCGACATCCCGGTCACTTTCTTCTTGAAGAACCGGATGCATCTGAATGCCAACAAACTGGCCGTGTTCAAGCTCTGGATCGGCATTCCGCTGATCGTGGGTTTTGTATTTGGCTTCATCAGGGACCGCTGGAGTCCTTTTGGAAGAGGCGACCGGGCGCATCTCATCGTGTTCGGAGTGACGACTGCGCTGATCTTTGGCTCCCTGTCCTTCATCAACCCGACGTACAGCGTGTTTCTGCTCGGCCTCTTCGTCGCCACCATGGCATTTCAGATGGTCGGCAGCGCGGCCTACGGGATCACGAATACCATCGCACAGAAGCACGCGGTGTCTGGCCAGATGAGCAGCGTCATCAGCATTTGCCGCGGTCTACCGGAACTTCTCTCATTCATCGGTGGTGGGATACTGAGTCAGACTCTGGAAGGCGAGGGCGCGGCTGCCGCCGCTCGCATCCTGTTTTTATGCGCTGCGGGGCTCATGCTCGCGATCGCCGTGATGGGTCTCCTGGGACCGAAGTGGGTGTTCGAGGAAGCGCGTCGCGAAGGTGCGCAGATCCATATCCTCGCGGATCTCAAACGGATCGTTCGGCATTGGCCGATCTATCCGGCCATGTTGATCCAGTTGCTGTGGCAGTTTTCGCCTGCGACCGGTACCGTGCTGCAGTATCACATCGTCGATCACCTGCACGCCACGGATAGCCAGTGGGGACTTTGGCAGGGCGTCTTCTTTGGTTCGTTCATTCCGATGTACGCGGCTTACGGATTTCTCAGCGGCCGGTTCGCTCTGCGCCCGCTACTCTGGTTCGGGTTTACGCTCGCGGTTTTCCAGATGTGCCCGCTGCTGCTCGTGGACGACGCCACCGGGGCGATCGTCGCGGCGGCAATGATGGGAATTCTTGGCGGGTTGGCGCAGGCTTCGCTCGTGGATCTCGTGATCCGGTCGGCCCCACTGGGCAGCCAGGGCACCGTGATGATGCTGTTCTATGCCAGTTACTATTTCTCCGTTCGCTTCGGCGACTTACTTGGCACTTGGATCTATGACAAGCATGGCGGGTTCATTCCTGCCGTCATCGTCACGGTCATCGTCTACGTCCTGATTCTGCCGGTAATTTTGCTCGTACCGAAGCGACTGACCACTACGAAAGACGGCGAGGCGATCATTGCCTAAAGCCGCTGCGATGGAAAAGATCATGATTGGGGAAGCGGCATCACTTTGAAAAATCCGAGGTTCGAGATATGAGACGACTTTTTGCACCGTTCCTGGCGCTCGCAAGTTTCTTCGGCGCGGGGGCGGTCTCGGCCGACACGCTGGCGATCACGCATATCGTGGTCATCGATGCGACTGGGGCGCCACCGCAGCCAGACATGACCGTCATCGTGCGGGATGGGCGCATCGCCGAACTCGGTACGAGCGCCACGGTACATCCGCCTGCCGATGCGAAGGCCGTGGACGGCTCGGGCAAATACCTGATCCCGGGGCTCTGGGACATGCACGTGCATACCGTGTTCGGCGACTGGCTGCCGCGCGACGAGAAGGTGGTCCTGCCACTCTTTGTCGCGAACGGCATTACGGGCGTGCGCGATATGGGCGGTGATCTCGACGTGCTCAAGGAGTGGCGCGCTTCGATCGCCGCCCGACGGCTGCTCGGGCCGCGCATGTACATCGCGGGGCCGATGTTGGATGGTCCGGTGCCGCGCTTTCCGAGTTCTGTGCCGGTGGCTAATGCGGCGGACGGCCGCCGGGTAGTCGATGATCTCAAGGCGCGCGGCGTCGATTTCATCAAGATCCAATCGCTCATTCCGCGCGACGGGTATTTCGCGGCGGCGGACGAAGCGAAAAAGCTCGGCATCGTGTTCGTGGGGCATGTACCGGACGCGGTGCGGGCCTCCGAAGCGTCCAACGCAGGACAGAAGAGTATCGAGCACTTCACCGGCATCTTCGAGGGATGCACGGCCATCGAGGATGATCTCATCAAGGGTCCGAAAGGCCTCGGTCTCAACGTCAAGAACTACGACCCCACCCGCGCCAAGGCTCTGATCGCGCTCATGGCGAAAAACCAAACCTGGCAAGTGCCGACGCTCGTGTGGGAGCGCGGGCAATGGCTGGTCGATGACATCGACTTGAGCCACGATCCGCTCACCAAGTATGCGCCGTCCTCGTGGAAGGACCACACCTGGCCCATGTTCGTGAGCGACATCAAGAAGGACATGGATACCGACCCTCTACCGGTGCGCAAGAAATTCGTGCAGATGGAGCTCGACATGGCGCTCGCCATGTTCCGCGCCGGAGTGCCGTTCATGGCTGGCACGGACACCGCGGCGGGCGTGCATATCTTCCCGGGCTTCAGCCTGCATCAAGAACTCGTGCTGTTCCAACGCGCGGGGCTTACGCCGATGCAGGCCCTGCAGACGGCGACGCTGAACCCAGCGAAGTTCATGGGCCGAACCGCGGATATGGGCACGGTCGAGAAAGGCAAGCTCGCCGATCTCGTGCTGTGGTCGCCGGCNNTCGCCGATCTCGTGCTGCTCGATGCCAATCCGCTCGAGGATATCGCCAACACACAAAAGATCCGCGGGGTCGTCCTCGCAGGACGCTACTTCGACCGTCCGGCACTCGATCGGATGCTGAGAGGCGTGGAAAAGGCCGCAGCGGCCGAGCCTGTTCCTGTGAAGCAAGGGAGTACGCCGTGAGGCTGCAGCGGATTCTCGGGTCGGCGGCCGGGCTCGC
>PKXS01000142.1 GCA_003132425.1 Gammaproteobacteria bacterium
TGGTGATCTCCCAGGCCATCACCATCGCCAACGGCCTGTCCGCCGCCCTCGCCGGGCACGGGGTCGACCCCGCCACCGCCGCCCGGTCGCTGCTGGCCACCCTGATCAGCTCGGCCTCCACGCAGGGGGTGTTCCTGATCCTGCTGGCCCTGGCCGGCGTCGTGCTCGCCCTGGACCGCCAGGAACGCGGCACGGCGAGCGAGCTATCGGCGGTACAGGAAGTGCGCGCTCAATTTGCAATACCGGTGATCGCCGTCGTGAATCTGGCCGATTTGATGCACTATATAACCGTGCTGGGCCGCCCGGCCGAACTCTTGAGCATGCAAACTTATCGAGATCGCTATGGTCTCGCGGATTGAGGCCTGTGCCCTGGATAACGCGGCGCTTGCGCCTCACAATGACGGCAGTTCCCGTGGGGTTATGCGCGTGAAGAATATTGCTTGGCTGGTCTGCGTTGGCGTATTGCTGGCATCATTCGCGGTTGCGGGGGGTCAGGCACAACCCACCGGCCGTAAGGTGTACAAATGGGTGGACGAGCAGGGGCTCACCCACTACGGCGATCATATCCCGCCCGAATATGCGGGCCAAGAGCACCATGTCATCAACTCGCAGGGCATCGAGGTGGAGCGCCTGGAGGCCCAGAAAACACCCGAGCAAATAGCCGCGGAGGATCAAAAGAAAGTCGAGGCGGCGCAGCGGGAAAGCCGCGACAGGAATCTGCTGAGCACCTACGTCTCGGTGCAGGAAATCGAACGTCTGCGCGATCAGCGCGTCACGCTGCTGCAGGATCAGATCAAGGTTACCGGTCAATTTCTCGAGACGCTCAATGGGCGTCTGCGCAAGCTGCGTGTCAACAGCATGAATTTCAAACCGTACAGCGACGATCCGAAGGCCCCGCCCATGTCGGACCAAATGGCGGAAGACTTGGTGCATGTCGGCAACGATATCCGCACGCAGGAGCAAAACCTGCAGCAGAAGCGCAGCGAGGAAGAAACGATGAGCAAGCAATTCGACAGCGACATTGCTCGCTATAAAGAGTTGAAGGGCATCCATTGACCCCCAAGACACGCATCCTGTTGGGAGTAACGGGCGGGATCGCGGCGTACAAGAGTCCGGATCTGGTGCGGCGGCTGATCGAACGAGGCGCTGAGGTGCAGGTGGTGATGACCGCCGCCGCGAAGAGATTCGTCTCGCCGATGAGTTTTCAGGCCGTGTCGGGCCGGCCGACGCGCAGCGACTTGTGGGACAGCACTGCGGAGTCGGCCATGGGACACATCGAGCTTGCGCGCTGGGCGCAGCTGGTGTTGATCGCCCCGGCAAGCGCGGATTTTATCGCCCGCCTGGCCGGCGGACGGGCAGACGATTTGTTATCGACCCTGTGCGTCGCGACCGAAGCGTCGATCGTGCTGGCGCCGGCAATGAATCGCATCATGTGGGCGAACAAGGCAACCCAGGCGAATGTGGAGTTATTGATTTCCCGGGGAGTGCGGATATTAGGGCCGGCCGCGGGGAACCAAGCTTGCGGAGAAGTCGGCGCGGGGCGCATGTGGGAGCCGGTCAAGCTTGCCGAAAGCCTGCTGGAGCCGCCGGCGAACGCGGGGCTGCTGGCGGGCCTGAACATATTGATCACCGCCGGTCCCACGCGCGAGCGCCTCGATCCGGTGCGCTATCTCACCAACCGCAGCTCCGGGAAGATGGGCTTTGCCGTGGCGGCGGCGGCGCGCGAAGCCGGCGCGCACGTCACCATCGTCACCGGCCCGGTGCAACTGCCGACGCCTGCCGGAATCACGCGCATCAACGTGGAAAGCGCGCGCGACATGTACGCGGCCGTTCACCGGCACGTGGCCGAAGCCGACGTATTCATTGCGGCGGCGGCGGTGGCGGATTTTCAGCCGGTGACCATCGCCAAGCAAAAGATCAAGAAGCAGGGTGTGTCGGTCAATATCGAACTTGAACCCGCGCCCGACATCGTCAGATCGGTAGCCGAGATGGCCAAGCGGCCCTTTGTGGTCGGCTTCGCCGCCGAAACCGACGACGTCGAGAACAACGCGCGCAGCAAGCTGAAACGTAAAAAGCTCGACATGATCGCCGCCAACCAGGTGGGCGACGGGATCGCGTTCGATTGCGACGACAATGCGCTGACCGTTCTGTGGCCCGGCGGCAAAACCGATGTGGCGCGCGGGCCGAAAATCGACGTGGCGCGCGAGCTCATTGCGATCATCGCCAAACGCCTGCCGCCGCCCGGCGGCCCGCGGCGGGGCGCGCGCAAACGACGCACCGCCGTTGCGGACTCGCGCAACCGTTTACGCAGTCGCCGGGCGCGTCGCTGACCCTGCATGCTGCGCACGATCAAGCTGCGGATCTTGGACCCGCGCATGGGCCGGGAATTTCCGCTGCCCAAGCGCGCCACGGCAGGTTCGGCCGGCGTCGACTTGCGTGCCTGCATCGATGCCCCGCTGGCGCTGCCGCCGGGCAACGCCGAGTTGATTCCGACCGGGATTTCGATTTACGTCGAAGAGCCTGGGTATGCCGCGATCTTGCTGCCGCGCTCCGGACTCGGCCACAAGCACGGCATCGTGCTCGGCAATTTGGTCGGGCTCATCGATTCGGACTATCAGGGACCTTTGATGGTCTCCTGTTGGAATCGCGGCGCCGCGCCCTTCACCATCAATCCCGGCGATCGCATCGCGCAATTGGTGATAGTGCCCGTCGTCCAAGTGGATTTCGAATTGGTGCAGGACTTTGCGGCAACCACTCGAGGCGCGGGCGGTTTCGGCAGCTCTGGTCAGCGCTAGCAGGGCTTAAATCTCCTCTCTCGCCCGCGAAATGGCGCTAGGGAGTGTTGCGCGCCTTGGGCCATGCTGGCGCGCATGGCAATCCGGGACTGGCCGAGCGACGAACGACCGCGCGAGAAGCTGCTCGATAAGGGCGCCGCGGCGCTCTCGGATGCGGAATTGCTGGCGATACTGCTGCGCACCGGCATGCGCGGCCACTCTGCCGTGGATCTTGCGCGCGACGTGCTGAAGAGTTTTCGTTCGCTGCGAAAGCTGATCGCCGCCGATCGCCGGCGCTTCTGCGCGGAGCCCGGCCTCGGGCTGACGCGGTTCGCGGAGCTGCAGGCCGCGGTCGAAATCTCACGGCGGCAACTGTCGGAAAGCTTGCGCGCCGGCCCCTCGCTGGCAAGCCCCAGGGCAACCTGCGACTACCTGACCGCCCGGCTGCGCGACCTCGAACACGAGGTCTTCTGCTGTCTATACCTCGATAAGCGCCACCGCTTGATTCAGTTCGAGGAGCTGTTCCGCGGCACGATCGACGGCGCCAGCGTACATCCGCGCGAGATCGTGAAGCTGGCGCTGCAGCGCAACTCCGCTGCCGTCATCGTCGCGCACAATCACCCGTCGGGCATCGCCGAGCCCAGTCAGGCCGATGAGCTGATCACGCAGCGGGTGAAAGAGGCGCTGGCGCTGGTCGACATCCGGCTGCTCGATCACATCATCATCGGCGACGGCAGCAGCGTGTCGCTGGCCGAGCGTGGACTTCTGTAAAATGTGGAGTTAAATGGGTGCGCGCCTTGTTTTTGTGGGTTGGCGGCCGGGAGAACTTCACATATCCACGGTAAAGGGCCTGCAATCGGCCAGGAGCGGACACCGGCGCGTGGTTACGGCCGTCTGATAAGATCAAAGAGGCGGTCGCGGATGCATCCAGTGCTGCTGCAAAAAATCTACGAAGGCGCGCACCTTCGGCAGGAGCAGGCGGTTGCGCAGGGTTAGGATGCTCAATGGCGTGGGCGGCCGCTGATAGGCCTCGAGCACAATCCTAAGCCGGCCGTCAGCGAGACAATGCGCAACCTGCCAGGACGGCACTCGGATGAGCCCGGCCCCTGCCAAAGCCGCACTGACCAACGTATCGAAGTCATTGGCGCAAAGCCGGGTTGGAATGCGCAGAGATCTTCGCACTGCCCCGTCTTGGAAGCTCCATTCCGCCACGCCTGGTGCATCGCCGAAGGCCAGGCAGTCCTGCTCGATCAGGTCGTCCGGCGTCGCCGGCTCGCCGCGCCGGCGCAGATAATCCGGCGCGGCGCAGACAACAAGCTGGATGTCGTCGAGCTTGCGGACAATTAGACCTGAGTCTTCCAGCGGTCCAATGCGAAGGGCAACATCGATACCTTCCTCGGCAAGACGTACCGGTCGATCCACCAGCATCAGATCGACCGAGACCCGAGTCTGCTCCACCAGAAAGCCGGGCAGCATTGGCGCCAACCGCAACCGACCGAGCAGCGACGGAGCGCTCACATGCAACCGACCGGACGCGACTCCCGTCTGCATCGTCAGGCCGCGTTCCATCTCGGCGATTTCCTCCAAAATCTGCTTCGCCCGTTCGTAGTAGAGTCGACCGGACTCGGTCAGCGAGAGATGGCGCGTCGTCCTCTCGACAAGCGTGGTGTCGAGGACCTCTTCGAGTGCCATGAGTTGGCGGCTGACGGAGGTCAGAGAAAGACCCAACTGACGGCCTGCGGCCGACAGGCTCCCAGCATCCGCAATCCTAACGAACACCCGCATCGCCGCGAACTTGTCCATGGGCGTATTATCGCGAAAAACGGGAAGATGTCTCGCTAAATCTACAGATACTCACCAAAACCGGGAGACTCTATGATGTCGATCGTGGGAGGACAGAACAGAGGAGCGAGCGATGAAGATCTGCGTATTCGGCGCCGGGGCGATCGGCGGTTACATGGCGGGGGAACTCGCATTGGCGGGCCATGAAGTGTGTGCAATTGCCCGCGGTGCGCATCTGGCGGCCATTCGGAGCCACGGGCTCAAGTTAATCGTGGAGGGACAGACGCGCACGGTAGACTTGCCGGCGAGCGACGACCCCGCGACGTTCGGCCCGCAGGACGTCGTGATCTGCGCGCTGAAGGCGCAGCAGGCCCACGCCAGCGCGGGCGCGTTCGCTCCGCTCCTCGGTCCGCGCACCGCCGTTCTCACCGCGATGAATGGCATTCCCTGGTGGTATTTCTACAAGGAGCGCGGCCCGCTAGATGGCCATCATTTGGAAAGCGTCGATCCCGGCGCCGCGCAATGGAACGCGATTGGACCCGAGCGCGCCATCGGGTGTGTCGTCGATCCCGCCTGCGAGGTCGTGGCACCCGGGGTCATCGAACATCGCTTGTTCAAGCGCTTCACCATCGGCGAACCCGACGGCTCCGCCTCTGACCGCATCGTGGCCCTGCGCGATGCCCTGGTTTCGGCCGGCTTCGATGCACCGATCCGCGACACGATCCGCTGGAACATCTGGCTCAAGCTGTGGGGCAACGTCTGTTTCAACCCGATCAGCGCCCTTACCCTCGCGACTCTGGATCGCGTAACCTCCGAGCCCGGCCTCCGCGCCCTATGCAACTCCATGATGGCCGAAGCCCACGCGATAACTACATCGCTCGGTCTCACCATTCCAGAACAAATGATGGAGAGGCGACTGAACGCAGCCGGTTCCGTCGTCGGTCACAAAATTTCAATGCTGCAAGATCTCGAACGAGGCCGATCCCTAGAGATCGATGCACTCGTCACCGCCGTCCAGGAAATGGGCCGCCTCGTCAAGGTCGCAACACCAACGATCGACACGGTGCTTGCGTTGGTACAAGAACGTGGCCGGCAGGCTGGACTCTACGGCAATGATGCCCAGCGCTAAGCCCGGGCTTTCCTGCGCCAAACAGGGCACGCCTCGCGCCAGAGCAATCGCCCGCGCACAAAGTATTGAATATTAAAGTCTTTTCCCGTTCGTGTTGCCGCATTCGAGGCGGCCTGGTATAAAGCGCGGCTGTCCAAACACGTTCGAGCGCTAAGGTTTACCACATGTCGCGAGTCTGCCAGGTCACGGGCAAGGGCCCCAAAACGGGTAATACGGTCTCTCACGCGAACAATCGCAAGCGGCGCCGGTTTTTGCCCAATTTGCACTCTCACCGATTTTGGCTCGAGACGGAAAAACGCTTCGTGAGCCTGCGCGTGACGACGCGCGGTCTGCGCACCATCGAAAAGCGCGGCGTGGAGGTGGTGGTCGCGGATCTGCGCGCCCAGGGCGTCAAGGTGTAGGGGGCATTGCCGATGCGCGATAAAATCAAACTGGTCTCTTCGGCAGGCACCGGGCACTACTACACCACCACGAAGAACAAGCGTCTGCATCCGGACAAGATGGAGACCAAGAAATTCGATCCGGTCGCGCGCAAGCACGTGGCCTATAAAGAATCGAAGATCAAGTAGGCAGGAGTTTGATCCGCCGGCCGGCGGCATCGCTCGGAGCGGGCAAATCTAGCCATGCCCGAGCTCCCTGAAGTAGAAACCACTCGGCGCGGCATCGCGCCCGCCCTATTGGAGCGGCGAGTCGTCGAGGTGATCGTGCGCGAGCGCCGGCTACGCTGGCCCATACCCGCAAGTCTAGAGTCCGTGCTTCCCGGTCAAATCGTTCGCCGAATCGAGCGCCGGGCGAAATACATCTTGATCCGCTTCGATGCCGGCACCTTGATACTGCACCTCGGCATGTCGGGGAGTCTGCGGGTGCTTAAGTCGGACGTGCGGCCCGAGCTCCACGATCACTGGGATATCCGCATGGACACAGGGATGCTGCTGCGATTTCACGACCCGCGGCGCTTCGGCAGTTTGCATTGGACGGAATTCGATCCGCGATTGCACCCGCTGTTGGTCAAGCTCGCCCCGGAACCGCTGACTCAACGCTTCGACGGCGAGTATTTGTTTCGCCTCACGCGCAAACGCGCGGTGGCCATCAAGCAATTCATCATGAACTCGCAGGCGGTGGTGGGGGTCGGCAATATTTACGCGAGCGAGGCGCTGTTTCGCGCGCGTATTGCGCCGCGGCGCGCAGCCCGGCGGATCAGCCGGACACAGGCCCACTTGCTGGCGCGGGCGATCAAAGACGTCCTGACCGAGGCGATCAAGATCGGCGGCACGACTTTGCGGGACTACGTCAATGCCGAGGGCACGCCGGGATATTTTCGGCAGAGGCTATTCGTGTACGAACGCGCGGGAGAACTCTGTCGCGTTTGCAAATCGCCGGTTAAACGCTTCGTGCAAGGACAGCGCTCGACGTATTGGTGCCCGGCCTGCCAGCACTGAACGGTTGGACCGCCTAGTAAACCAGGCCCTCGCCCTCGCCGCGGGGGTCGGATGCCGCCTCCACTTTGCCGTCGGCGAAATCCCAAGTGATCACCTGCATGTTGCCCCAACGCCGGCTGGATTCCTTGAGCGTCTGACCCTTGGCCTGAAGCTGAGCGATCTCGCTCCCCGACAGGGCGCCCGGTTCGTAGTCGACGACATCCGGCAAATACTGGTGGTGATAGCGGGGGTATTTCACGATCTGTGCGGCGTTCATTCCATCCAGATAATTGAGCGTCCCCAACAGCACCATGCTGATGATGTAACTGCCGCCCGGTGTTCCGATGATCATCAAACCTTTGGGCGTTTCCACAAAGCTCGGCGTCATGCTGGAGAGGGGGCGCTTGTTGGGCGCAATCTCGTTGGCCTTGTCGCCCACCAGACCGAACGCATTCGGCGTTGCGGGTTTGATGGAGAAATCGTCCATGGTGTCATTGAGCAAAACACCGGTCTTGGCGGGCATGAACCCTGAACCGAAAAACAGATTGATCGAGATCGTGCCGGCGACGCGATTGCCGTCGGAATCCAGAATCGAGAAATGCGTGGTCTGCATTCCCGCCGGCCGAGCCTCGATGCCGGGCAGCATATCGCTGGGCATCGCCTTGTCGGGGCGAATGCTGGAGCGCTGGCCGGCGGCGTAGTCCGCACTGGTGAGCTGCGCGAGGGGCAGCTTGACGAAATCAGGATCGCCCAGGTACAGCGCCCGATCGCGGTACGCGCGGCGCATGGCCTCTATGACCAGGTGCTTGCGCGTGGCGGAGTCGTATTGGCGCAGGTCGAAGCCGGACAGGATATTAAGCGCGTCGAGCAACGCGACGCCTCCCGAAGACGGCGGCGAGGCGGAGACGATGCGCGCTCCTCGATACTCGCCCGTCACGGGCTTGCGCTCGATGACTTTGTAGGCCGCAAGATCGGCCAGCGTCCAAATCCCGCCGCTCGCCCGCACGCCGCTCACCAGGTCCTCGGCCACGCGACCGGCATAGAACCCCTTGGCGCCCTGCTGGGCAATGGCCTCGAACGTCGCGGCTAAATCGGGCTGCTTGATGATCGCGCCGACTTCCGGCACAGCGCCGTCGGCGGTCAAAAACACCTTGGCCACATCGGCGGACCGCAGCAACATGTCGCGCTTGTAGCGAATGGCCCCTTGCAGGCGCGCGTACAAAGGGAACCCGTCGCGCGCCAGGCGAATCGCCGGTGCCAGGCTTTGCCGCAGGGGCAATTTCCCGAACCTGCGCGCCAGGTATTCGAAGACCGCGGGCTCGCCCGGAATTGCCGCCGCCAGCGGCCCGTAAGTGGAGGCATTGGCGATCGGGTTGCCCGCCTTGTCCAGGTACATATCGCGCGAGGAGCCGCCGGGCGCTTTTTCGCGGGCATCCAGCATGGTTTCGAAGCCGTCGGCCTGGCGGTGCAGCAGATAAAACCCGCCTCCCCCTAAGCCGGAGCTGGTGGGCTCAACCACCGCCAGCGCCGCCGACACTGCCACGGCGGCGTCGAATGCATTGCCGCCCTGGGACAGAATCTCTTGGCCGGCCCGGCTCGCCAAGGGGTAGGCGCTCGCGATCGCGGATTTGTGTGGGGCGGCCGAGTCATGGGCGCGCGACGCCGGCGATCCGGCGATCACCAGCGCGGTCAAGCAGGCTGCGGTAAAAGCCCAGCGCGCGGCGCGGGCTGCGGTTGAGTCCTTCAACTTTGGCGATGCCGCTTCAGCTCGATCTCGACGATCGGGTGCACGAATTCGGAAACGTTGCCGCCCAACACGGCAATTTCGCGCACCAGAGTCGAGGAAATGAACGTGTATTGCTCTTGCGGCGTCATGAATACCGACTCGATTTCCGGCGACAGGTGGCGGCTCATATTAGCCAATTGAAACTCAAATTCGAAGTCCGACACGGCGCGCAGGCCGCGCACGATCACGGCCAAATCCTGTTGCCGGGCAAAATCGACCGTCAGCCCCGCATAGCCCATCACATCGACATTGCGCACATCGGCGAGCACCCGGCGCGCCATGTCGACGCGCTCGTCGAGCGTGAACATCGGCGCCTTGTTGGGATTGGCGGCAATGGCGACCACCAAGCGATCGAAAATACTGGCGGCACGGCGCACCAGGTCATGGTGTCCATTGGTGATCGGATCGAATGTCCCAGGGTAAACGGCTGTTCTTTTGTGCATTAGCCAAACCGAGCGTGAGCGCGCACCAGATGATACCCCACCTGGCCCGCCGACTTCGATTTGAGCAGTTCCCAATGCGCCGGCAGTACCGGCACGCCGGCGGCTCGTTCATTTTCCAAATACACCAGACCGCCTGCGTTAAGCCAATTGCCGGCATCGATCAGCGGGATATATTGCGCCAAGGCGTCGGAGCCGAACGGCGGATCCAGAAACACGATATCGAAGGACTCCCCCGGCGCGCGCAAATAGCGCGCGGCGCCCATTTCCACGACTCGCCCCTTGAGACTGGCGCCCAATCGGGCGAGCTGCTCCTGCAATACACGCGAGGCCGCCACCGCCTGCTCGACGAAGACCGCCTCCTTGGCGCCGCGCGACAAGGCTTCGAGGCCGAGCGCGCCGGATCCGGCAAATAAATCCAGGCAACGAGCACCCATGATGGAATTCTGCAGCCAGTTGAACAGCGTTTCGCGCACCCGATCCGGCGTCGGACGAAGCCCCGGAGTGTCTGGGAAGCTGACGCGCCGGCCGCGCCACATCCCGCCGATAATTCGCACCGAGTTGCGGCCGCCGGGCACTGGCTGTTCCGTCTTAAGGGTGTTCATCGCTTTTATCATACCCTTTAGATCCGCTGCATCCTCCAAGGTCAATGCCGCTCCCTCTGCTAAGCTCTGCATCCCATGACGAACGACGGCGAGCCCGGCATCCGCGGCTTTTTCAAGCGCCTGCGCGCAAAATTGAACCAAGGCCCCGCGTGGCTCACCGCCGATCTGGCAGAGCTGCTGCCCGGGGGCAAGATCGACGCGCAGATTCTGGACCGGCTCGAAACCAGGCTGATAACCTCCGACGTGGGCGTCGAAGCGTCCTCCCGCATCCTCGAGGAGTTGCGCAAACGCGTGGCGCGTCAAGAGCTCGACGATGTCGGCGCATTGCTCAAGGCATTGCACGCAGCCATGTTCGATATCCTGAAGCCGGTAGAACAGGCCCTCATCGTCGACCGGCAAATCAAGCCCTACGTGATTCTCGTCGTGGGGATCAACGGCTCAGGCAAAACCACCACCATCGGCAAGCTGGCGCGCCGGCTGATGGCCGACGGCTGCAGCGTCTTGCTGGCCGCCGGCGACACCTTTCGCGCGGCGGCTCGCGAGCAATTGGAGGTGTGGGCGGCGCGCAATCAGGTGCCCATCGTCGCTCAGTCTGCCGGAGCGGAGCCCGCCGCCGTCATATTCGACGCCCTGCAGGCGGCGCGCGCACGCGGGATCGATGTCCTGATTGCCGATACCGCCGGACGCCTACACACACAGACGCATCTGATGGAGGAATTGAAGAAGATCAAACGCGTCCTTGCGAGGCTCGACCCCGGTGCGCCGCATGAAGTCTTGTTGGTGTTGGACGGCACGATCGGCCAGAACGCCATTGCGCAAGCGGAGCAGTTTCATAAGGGCCTGGGTGTCACCGGTCTGGTCATCACCAAGCTGGACGGCACGGCCAAGGGCGGCGTCGTGCTCGCCATCGCGCAAAAACTGAAAATACCCATTCGCTTCATCGGCGTCGGCGAGCAGTTGGATGATTTCGGCGTGTTCAATGCCGCGGATTTCGTCTCCGCCCTATTGAAGTCCGAGCCCGGCGAAGCGGCGGCATGATTCGCTTCGACCAGGTCCATAAACGATACCCCAACGGCCGCGAGGCGCTGGCCGGCATTTCGTTCAATGTCGAGCGCGGCGAGTTGTGTTTCTTGACCGGCCATTCAGGTGCGGGCAAGAGCAGCATTTTGAAATTGATTGCGCTCATCGAGCGCCCTACCCGCGGACAAGTGTTCGTCAACAACCAAAACACGGCAGGCGTAAAATCCCGGGGCATACCGCAGTTTCGGCGGCAAATCGGCGTCGTGTTTCAGGATCACAAACTTCTGCATGACCGGCCCGTGTCGGACAACGTGGCGCTGCCGCTGATCATCGCGGGTGTCTCGAAGCGCGAGATCGACAAACGCGTGCGCGCGGCGCTCGATCAAGTGGGCTTGCTGGGCAAGGAGAAGAGCCGGCCATTGGAGCTTTCGACGGGGGAACAGCAGCGAGTGGGGATCGCGCGCGCCGTGGTCGCGAAGCCATCGCTGCTGATCGCCGATGAGCCCACCGGTAATTTGGATCCGGATCTCGCGCTCGAGACAATGAAGCTATTCAAGCGTTTCAACGATGTCGGCGCCACGGTGGTCATCGCCACCCACGATGTGCATCTCATCGAGCAATTGGCCGCCCGGCGTATCGTGATCGACGGCGGCCGCGTCGCCTCGCCATGAACATCAAGGCCTATTTCGCGCGGCATGCGCAAACTCTGGTCGGTTCTCTCGGCCGCATCGTGCAATCGCCGCTGGCGACGCTCATGACGATGGGCGTGATCGCCGTCGCGCTCGCTCTACCGCTATCGCTGAATTTGTTCGTGAAAAACGCCCGGATCGCCACCGGCAATTGGAACGAAGCCTTCGATTTGTCGGTCTATCTGGACAAGCAGGCAAGCGCAGCCCGGCTCCAGGAGATTGCCAAGCAACTGCGCGCGCGCGACGACGTGGCAGCGGTGCGCGTGATTACCGCGGACCAGGCGCTGGCGGAGTTTCGGCAATATTCAGGATTCGGAGCAGCGCTCGATGCGCTGAACGACAATCCCTTGCCGGATGCCTTGGTGGTGACGCCAACCATCGTCGCGAGCACTCCGGAGGGAACCGACGCTTTGAAAGCGGCCATCGCCTCGACGGCCGGCGTGCAAGCGGTGCAGCTCGACTCCGAATGGGTGAAGCGCTTACGCGCGATGCTGGATATCTTGCGGCGAGTCGTGGTGCTCACCGCCGCTTTGTTGGGCTTAGGGGTGGCGCTCATCGTCGGCAATACCATCCGATTGGACATATTGAACCGGCGCGCGGAAATCGAGGTGATGAAGTTGGTCGGCGCAACGGACGGCTTCGCCCGCCGGCCATTCCTGTACGGCGGTGTTTGGTATGGGGTGGGAGGAGGACTCATGGCGATTATCTTGGTTGCCTTGGCCGCCGCCGTGCTCGAAAGTCCGGTCGAGCGGCTGGCCCTGCTCTACGGCAGCCAGTTCCGATTGCAGGGTCTGGGGTTCAAGACGTCGGCCACCGTTTTGGCCGGTGCCGCCGCCCTCGGCTGGCTCGGTTCCTGGCTTGCTGCAACGCGGCATATTCGCGCCATAGAGCCCGCCTAAGTCTCTGTAATCATTATATTTACTGCGATCGTGAACTCTCGTAGGCCTTAGCACTCAAAGCATAGGAGTGCTATTATTGCGTCCACGAATCGATGGGAGGATTGCGCAAAATGACTGCCGCCTTGGTTGCTAAACAGACTGGAATGGTATTCGCGGGCCCCGTGGGGAGCCTGGACTCTTATATTGACCGGGTTTCGCAGATTCCGGTTCTGACGAAGGACGACGAGGTCGCCCTCGCCGTTCGTTTCCGTTCCGAGGGCGATTTGGACGCCGCACGACAGATGGTGCTGTCGCACCTGCGGTTCGTCGTGCATATCGCCCGCGGCTACTTGGGCTACGGTCTGCCCATGGGCGATCTCGTGCAAGAGGGCAATGTCGGCCTGATGAAGGCGGTCAAGCGCTTTGACCCCGCGGTGGGCGTGCGTTTGGTGTCATTCGCCGTCCACTGGATCCGCGCCGAAATTCATGAATATGTGCTGCGCAATTGGCGGCTGGTGAAGGTCGCGACCACCAAGTCGCAGCGCAAACTGTTCTTCAATCTGCGCAAGATGAAGAAGAACCTGGCATGGCTATCCGAGGCTGAAACTCTTGCGGTTGCGCAGGACCTCGGCGTGGAGGTGAGGGACGTGCGCGAAATGGAACAAAGGCTGTCCGCTCGCGATATGTCTTTCGACCCCGCGCCGGATACCGACGAGGAAGAGAGCTATTCGCCGGCCATGTACCTGCCTGCGAGCAATGCGGACCCGGCTGCCGAGGTCGAGCGCGCGGAATGGGAGCAGGACTCCAGCGATCGCTTGGAGCTGGCGCTCGGCATGCTCGATGAGCGCAGCCGCAGCATATTGAAACGCCGCTGGATGACGGACGACAAAGCCACACTGCATGAACTCGCGGATGAATATGGAATTTCCGCGGAGCGCGTGCGGCAGGTCGAGTCGAATGCCATCAACAAGCTCAAGGACTTGATGGCCGCCTGAGCAGCGGCGCCATGCGCACCGCCGATCAATGGCTGAACGATTACGGTGACAGTCACCGAAACCCGGCGAACAAGCTGCTGCATTGGGTTTGCGTGCCGGTCATCGTCTGGTGCGTCATCGGGCTGCTATGGTTGCTACCCTTTCCGAACGTCGTGCGCGCGACGCTCCCGGCGGCGAATTGGGGCAGCATTGCGGTCATCGCCGCGCTGGTTTATTACAGCATGCTGTCGGTTCGGCTCGCGCTCGGCGCACTGCCTTTGCTGCTTGCCTTTCTGTGGTCCATCGACCGGTTCGAGCGCTCGGCGCTCCTGCCGCTTTGGAGCGTGTGCGCCGGTCTGTTTGTCCTGGCGTGGATCGGCCAGTTCGTCGGTCATGCCATAGAAGGCAAGCGCCCCTCCTTCTTCAAGGACATGCAGTTCCTAATGATCGGACCGCTGTGGCTGCTGGCCGACGCCTATCGCAAGTTGGGGATTCGCTACTAATCCGCTGCGCGCGCGGCGCGGGTTATACCGCCGACATTACCGCGCGATTGCCGGCCTCGCGCGCCTTCTCTTGGCGTTCGTCGAGCGCCGCGAACCAGCGGCGCTCCAGAAAATCCGATGCGGCCTCAACACTCAGGTAGCGCTTGCTCATGAGCCTCTCCATCGGACTTCCCTGCGTGTTGGGCCAGCATGGCCTCCTCCAGGCGCTCCAATTTCGCCATGATCCGCGCCTTCAAGGCCTCGGCACGATCCACACGCACGCGCGCAACGATGCTGGCCTCGTAGAGCCGGCGCCATTCGAATTCCAGACTTCCTTCGCGATCCAGGTCGAGACTGCTCATGTCGCGATATTGCCGCTCGAACATGACCGTTCGCGGACAGTTTTGCGGCAATTCTGTGAAAGAAAAGGCCTCGCGAAGAGGCCTAGGGGGCGAAATACGGGATCAGGCTGCCTCGCCGACCGGGACCGCGACACGCGCAACCGCAACTTGGTCGAGCAACTTCGGCCAGTCGATCAATCGCAATTCCCCGCTCATTTCTTCGACCAGGGACGTGCAACTCTCGACCCAGTCGCCGTCGTTGCAATAGAGAATGCCGCCGATATCGCGCATCTCCGCGCGGTGGATGTGGCCGCAGACCACCGTGTCGACGCCGCGCTTGCGCGCAGCCTGCGCGACCGCCTCTTCGAAACTGCCGATGTATTGCACGGCGGTCTTGGCCTTATTTTTCAGGTACGACGATAAGGACCAGTGGGGCAGGCCGAACAAACGGCGCACCCGGTTGATGTAGGGATTGGCCGCCAGCAGCAGGTCATAAATGGAACTGCCCAGTCTGGCGAGCCACGGGCTGCACTTCACGACGCTGTCGAACTCATCGCCGTGCAGCACCAACATGCGCCGGCCGCCGGCGCCCTGATGGACGTATTCCCGGTGAATCTCCAAATTTCCGAAGACGGCGCCGTCGAAGTCGCGAAATACCTCGTCATGATTGCCGGGTATGAATATGACCTTGGTGCCGCGCTTGGCCTTGCCCAAAATGGTGCGCAGGACATTGTCGTGCGACTGCGGCCAAAACATGCTCTTTTGCATGCTCCACACATCGATGATATCGCCCACCAAGAACAGGCGATCCATCTGCACGTGGTGCAGGAAATCGAGCAATAGATCGGCGCTGCAGCCCTTAAAGCCCAGATGGATGTCTGAGATAAAGACGCTTCGCAATCGCAGCGGCAACGGCGCGCCTCGCTCCACCATGCTCGAGCCTCCGAAGTCTTTCGCGCCGCCAGAATCTCAATTCGGTGTTACAAATGCATGACTCGGGAGAGAATATTTGTTTACAAAAAGCCACTTAGGCGTGAAACATCGCGTGGAACAATAACAAACCGGTAGCCGAAGCCACGCAGGGTCTGAATGCAGCCCTCAAACCCGGATTCGGCGAGAATCTTGCGCAATCTCTGCACGTTGACATCGACGGTACGCTCGTCCACCACCCTATCGTCGCCCCACACCTGGACCAGCAACTGGTTGCGATTGAAGGTTCTGCCGGGATTCGACATCAGAAACTTGAGCAATCGACCGTGCACGGTCACGCGATCGCCGCGGGCGTCCAGCGCGAGATCGCCGCAGTTGGGCGCGGCCCGTGGACAGGGATGCTGGTGTGAGCGCAGCACCGCGCGGACGCGAGCGACGGCCTCAGGCAGGGAAAATGGCTTGGCGATGTAATCGTCGGCACCCATATTGAGCCCCGTCACCACGTCGTCTTCGCCCGACAAGGCGGAGATGATGATGAGCCTGACTGCTTGCGGCAAGCGCGCCTTGCGAACGCCCTCGATGACTTCCAGGGCTGCGAAGCCCCGCATGTTCCAATCGATGATCACCAGGTGCGGCGGCCGGTCCGCCACCTCCTTGACCGCTGCCGTCCCCTCCGCTATCACGCGAACGAAAAATCCGTCGTCGGTGAGCTTATGACGAAGCGGCTCGGCGGCAGCCGCATCTCGATCGACGATCAGTATCTGCTTATTGGTTTCGGTTGCGGGCATATCGACCGCACCATTAAAGATACTGCGCTTTACACTACGTTTACGCTTTTGTGACCTTTGAAAGCTCAATCGACCGCGGCGGCGCGCTGTACCGCCCGCACGGAGATATTCGAATACGCGCGCAAGGAATCCGGCCGGCGCCGGGAGGCTTGCGAGGCATCGTTGTCCGATGCGTTCCACGCAGCTAGAAGCAGCCCAAGCGCCAGCCAATTGAGCGAGGCCTCGCGATGCTGGGACCAGAAATTTCGCGGCGCTGCGAAATTGCACCGTACCGTTCGATCTTGCATGGACATCTCCTCGAGGGGTTTCATTTCGAGGATCAGTGTCTGCGCCGACTGTGTAATCGAGGGGGTCCGAATCAGGCACGCTGCGGGCGAATTCTGATGAATTCTGGCAGCGGATTTTTCAACCGGGTGCCCGCCATCAGCTATGATTTGACGATGAAAAAGCACATCGCCATCGTCGAGGACGAGCCTGCATTGCGCGACAATTACGCGGCGGCGCTGGCAAGGCACGGCTATTTGGTCAAGACTTACGCTAACCGCAAACTCGCCATGCAGGCTTTCGACAGCCACTTGCCGGATCTCGCGATCATCGACATTTCTTTGGAGGACGAAGCGGAGGGCGGGTTCGACCTGTGCCGCGACTTGCGCGCCCTGTCGGCGGAGCTGCCCATCATCTTCCTGACGGCGCGCGACAGCGAGCTGGACGCCGTTTCGGGCTTGCGCTTGGGGGCCGATGATTTCCTGACCAAGGACGTGAGCCTGCCGCATTTGGCCGCGCGAGTCGCCGCCCTGTTCAGGCGGATCGATGCATTGCGGCGACCGGACAATGCCGCGCAGATCGTGCGGCGTGGCGCGTTGTCGATCGACGGAGAGAAGATGCAGACCGCTTGGAACGGGGAGCCGGTCACCCTGTCGCTGACCGAGTTCTGGATCGTGCATGCCTTGGCGCGCAATCCCGGACACGTCAAGAACCGGCAGCAATTGATGGACGCCGCCAACGTCGTTTTGGACGACAACACGATTACTTCGCACATCAAGCGCGTGCGGCGCAAATTCCAGCTCGTCGATGCGAAATTCGACGCGATTCAGACGGTTTATGGAATGGGCTATCGCTGGGTCGAGTGAGCATCCGCTTTCAATTGCTGATCGTAGCGCTCACCACACTGGTGCTGCCGTGGGCCGGCTGCCAATATGCGCGCGAGCTCGAGACCGCGCTGCGCGTCGCGCAGGAAAATGCGCTGCTCGCCAGCGCCGACACCATCGCGCGCGCGCTGTCGGCAGAACCGCAGCGTGTATTCCGCGATGTGGATGACACCCCGGCGTTCAATGCCGCTCAGGGAGACATTTATGTCTTTCGGCTGCGCAGTCAACCTCTGCTGGACGGTTACCGCGACGATTGGGATATTCCGGCGGATCTACGGTCCCTGCCGGCGACGGGGAGCTTGACCGCGCGCCTGCAAGCGGGACTGACGGACCAATATCTGTACCTGTATCTCGAGGTCGATGAGCCTCATTTCACCCCCGAGCCCAGCAATGTTCATCCGGACCGCGATCGATTCGATAGAGTCGATCTGACTCTGCAACGGCCCGATGGGGCGCTGGAGTCTTACTTCTTCGCGACCAGCGCGCCTGGACTCATTGGAGCGCAAAGCGTCGTCAAAGGCGACGACGGCGTCGGTCATGCGGTGAGCGAGCCGCGCATTCAGGCCTTTTGGCTGCAGAGAGCAACAGGCTATCACTTGGAAGCGCGCCTGCCGCTCCGCCTGGTGGGGTCACGCCTGTGGATTGAAGCCATCGACGGCGAGGGCGGCGGAAAATCCGGCTTTGCCGGCGCGGACCCCCCGGCGGGGGGCCGATTGTTTTATGCGACGCCCGGCCTCGATGAGTTGCTGGCGACCTTCATACGCGCCGGCACCCGCGCCACGGTAATCGACTCCAACGCGCTGAAGCTCGGGGTGGCCGGCGATCTGCATTCTCACGACATCGGCGAGGAATCAGAGTCCGGCGAGAATTGGTATCGGCGCTTCATGGCGGTCGACTCCTCGCAATGGCCGATTGCCTCGAACGCGCCCGATCGCCTCGAAGGGAAGAGCGTGACAACGGCCCTCGCCGGGCAACCGTACGCGGAATGGTTGCGGTCGGGGTCCCAAGAGTTACTGCTGTCGGCAGCCGCCCCCATCGTCATCGGCGGCCATCCGCGCGGCGCCGTGGTGCTCGAGCAAGCCGGCGATCAACTGCTGGACTTGCGGGATCACGCGCTGGCGCGCCTGTTCAACTTCACCTTGTCGGCCACCGCTCTGGCGGTGATCATCATGTTCGGCTTCGCCACCTGGATCAGCCTGCGCATAGGGCGCCTGCGCGCCGCCGCCGATTCCGCGGTGAGCAACGATGGGAAAATCCGCTTGAATATGCCCGAAGCAGCAAGCAAGGACGAAATCGGCGCCTTGGCGCGTGGTTTCGAGCGCCTGCTGGCGCGCCTTAACGAGCACACGCAATACCTGCGGACGTTGGGCGGCAAGCTTTCCCACGAACTGCGCACGCCGCTCACCATCGTTCGCTCCTCGCTGGATAATCTGGAATCCGAGGGGGTGCGCGAGGACCAAAGAAAGTATGTCACGCGTGCGCGCGACGGCGCCCAGCGCCTGCAATCGATCTTGAGCGCTCTGGGAGCGGCGGCGCGGGTCGAGGAGAGCATCAAACAGGCGGAACGCGTGAACTTCGATCTGCGCGAATTGTTGGTCTCGGCGACCGGCGCTTACCGGGATGGTTTTCGCGATGTGCGATTCGAGCTCGAGGCGCCCCCAGACGCCTGTTTCATGCGGGGCGCGCCGGACTTGATCGTCCAGATGCTCGACAAGCTCATCGAGAACGCCGTCGATTTCTGCCCCGCTGCGGGCCTGATTACCGTGCGCCTGGGCAGGTCTTTCGATCACTACGAACTCGAGGTGATCAATGATGGCCCGCCGATTCCGCAGGCCATGCTGGGGCGCTTGTTCGAATCGCTGTTCGAACAGCGCCAGGGTCATGACGACAAACCGCATTTCGGCCTGGGTTTGTACATCGTGCGGCTGGTCGCGGAATTTCACGCGGGGCGCGCGGTCGCTGCCAATCGCGAGGGGGGGAGCGGTGCGGTATTCAAGGTGATGCTACCGCTGATTTAACGGTCCCCTCACAATTCGCAAACGCGGAGAAGCGCGCGCCTGATTTCTCGGCAAGACTGTGGCCAACGGTCTGGAAACTAAGGAGGGTGATCCCATGAAGACGAATCACAAGTTGGCGCTGGCGGCGCTGGCGGGCGTCTCGATCGGTCTTGCCGCCGCCCAGGTGATTCATGCGCAGCAGGTGAAGACACCCCCTGCCTACGTCATCGCAGAAGTCGAAAAGGATCCCACGAAAATTGCGGATGCCGCCGCGCGGCGTTTTCGCCTACCTGACCACCGATATTCGATGAATGGAGTGCTGCATCGATCCCTCGTGCGCGAGCAGCCAGCGCTTGCGCTGCAAACCGCCGCCGTAGCCGGTCAGTGAGCCGTCCGCGCCGATCACTCGATGGCAGGGAACGACGATGGCGATCGGATTGCGCCCGTTGGCGAGCCCCACCGCTCGCGACGCGCCGGGATTGTCGAGCCGCTTGGCAAGGGCCCCGTAGCTCCAGGTCGCGCCATAGGGAATTTCGCCCAACATGCGCCACACGCGCGTTTGAAACACGGTGCCCTGAAAACTCAACGGTATATCGAACTCGCGGCGAGAGCCTGCAAAATATTCGCTCAGCTGCCGCGCTGCCGCCGCCAACGGTCCGGCGGCGCCATCTTCCACCCAACCATCGGTCGATTGCGGCTTGCGGCTCGGCTCCATGTAAAGACCGCTCAGAGCAGTCCCGTCGCAGGTGAGCAATAGGCGGCCGATCGGGCTGTCGAAGTAGCTGAAGGTGTTCATGGATTGGTTCCCAGTGACTGCCACAAATAATGTACCGCGTATGCCCGCCACGGCCGCCACGCCTGTGAGCGCTCTTGTAATTGCCTCTGATTGGCGTTCGCGGCTCTCATGAGCATCAGATCGCCGCTGGGGAAAGCATCCGGCCAATGCAGCGCCCGCATGGCGATGTATTGCGCCGTCCAGGGCCCAATGCCCGGCAGGCGCATCAACGCCTCGATCTGCTCATCGACATTCGGTGCGAACGTCAATACCACGCGCCGCTCCAGAATTGCCGGCGCGAGCAAGGATAGGCATCGCGCCCGAGCACTCACGACCCCCAGCGCGGAGATTTCATTTGCCGCGACGCAAGCCATGCGCTGCGCGGCCGGCGTCAGACGATTGAGCTCAGGATAGGGAGTGGCGATCGGTACACCGAAGGCGCACGCCCAGCGCCCCGCAAGCGTCGTCGCGCCCTTCACCGATATTTGTTGCCCAAGAATTGCGCGCACCGCCAGCTCGAAGCCGTCGAATGCCCCGGCAACGCGCAATCCGGGAATCCGGCGTACCACCCGGGCGAGCGTCGGATCCTTCAGCAGCAGTGCGCTCACTGCATCAGGCACCGCTCCCAGATCGAAAAGCCGCTTCACCCGGACGATGACCGCGGCGATCACCGGCGCCAGCGACGGCGACATCTCTAGGTTCAGCGAATTGGCTCTTTTGCCCAAGGAAACGGCGATCCAGCCCCGACAGTCGTCGATGGCGACCGTGCGTCGGTAATGGGTTTCATCCACCATCTCGACGCCCGGGATGGCACGCCGGCGCAGGTATTCCAGCAAGCTATGCCAGGCGAACGGCGGGCGATATTCCAACTGGCAGTGCAGCCCCGCGGCGGCAGTCGCGGTGCCGCGCAGCGCGCGGGGACTAAGGCCGTAACGTGATTTGAACAAGGCGTTGAAGCGCCGCACACTGCCAAAACCGCTGGCAAATGCAATTTCCGTCTGACTCAAGCGGGTGTCGCCGAGTAATCGCTTCGCCAGCAGCAGGCGCTGCGTCTGCGCCAGTTCAATCGGCGACACGCCGAGTTCGGCCTCGGTGACGCGGCGCAGGTGCCGATCGCTCACGCCCAATGACGCCGCGAGTTCACCCACGCGCGCGCTCGAGAGCGCATGTTCTTCAATGCCGGCGATCGCCGCGCCGACCAGGCGGCTCACCGCATCGATGGGCGCAAGGCCCGGCGCGCGCTCCGGCCGGCAGCGCAGACAGGGTCTGAAGCTTGCTGCCTCGGCCGCCGCCGCGCTGGAATAGAACCGCATATTCTCGCGCTTTGCCGGCCGCGCCGGACAAATGGGCCGGCAATAAATGCGGGTCGAGGTAATGGCGACGAAAAAGCGGCCGTCAAAACGCCGGTCGCGGGCGCGGACCGCGCGAAAACACGCATCGGAGTCAAGTTCCATGACCCCAGACTAGCGAAATTTCGCACCCGATACTCGCCGTTTTCGGACATCGATATGTCCGCGGCTAGTGATTCACCGGCGCCTTGAGGCCCAGATAACTCAGTATGCCGCCGGCGGCCTCGCGCCCCTCGAAAACGGCGGTCACCACCAGATCCGACCCGCGCACCATGTCGCCGCCGGCAAATATCTTCGGATTCGTGGTTTGGAACCGGTGCTGCGGCGCCCCCGAGACGCGCACCCGGCCGTTGCCGTGCAGCGCGATTTGCTGTTCGACCAACCAGTCGGGCGGACTCGGCAGAAATCCGAAGGCGATGATCACGGCATCGGCCGGTATGGTTTCTTCCGTTCCGGGAACCACCTCCGGCACGCGTCTGCCGCGCTGATCCGGCGGCCCCAAGCGCGTCTCGACCAGTTTTACGCCCTGGACGCGGTCGGCGCCGACGATTTCGATGGGTTGTCGATTGAACAAGAAGGTGACGCCTTCTTCCTTGCTGTTCTTATAATCACGCCTCGAGCCCGGCATGTTGTCTTCATCGCGCCGATAGGTGCACGCGACGCTGCTTGCTCCCTGGCGTATGGCCGTCCGATTGCAGTCCATGCCGGTATCGCCGCCGCCCAATACCACCACGTGCTTGTCCCGCAGGTCGATGAAGGCAGCAGGGTCGTCCGAGATGCCCAGCTCGCGATTGATGTTCGAAATCAAGTACGGCAGCGCTTCGTACACTCCGGGGAGATCCTCGCCGGCGAAGCCGCCCTTGACGTAAGTGTAAGTACCCATGCCGAGAAACACGGCGTCGAACTCCCGCGTCAGCCGCCCGAACTCAATGTCGCGGCCGACATCGACGTTCAGGCGGAATTCGACGCCCATGTTCTCCATTATCTCGCGGCGCTTTTCAACGACTGCCTTTTCCAGCTTGAACGGCGGGATGCCGAAAGTCAGCAAGCCGCCGATCTTCGGGTAGCGATCGAACACCACGGGGGTCACGCCGTTGCGCACGAGAATGTCCGCGCACCCTAGGCCGGCCGGCCCCGCGCCGACAATCGCGACGCGCTTGCCCGTGCGCACGACGTTCGACATATCGGGCTTCCAGCCTTGCTTGAATGCCTCGTCGGTAATGTATTTCTCGATGGCGCCGATGCTCACCGCGCCGATTCCATCGTTCAGCGTGCACGCCCCTTCGCACAACCGGTCCTGCGGACAAATGCGCCCGCACACCTCCGGCAGGGAATTGGTCTGGTGCGACAGCTCCGCCGCCTCGAACAGCTTGCCGTCGTTGACGAGCGCCAGCCAATTGGGAATGTAGTTGTGGACCGGGCATTTCCATTCGCAAAATGGACTGCCGCAGGACAGACACCGTCCCGCTTGGCTGGAGGCGGCCGCGGCGCTGTACTGAGAATAGATCTCGCGGAATTCCTTGGTGCGGACCTCCACGGAGAGCTTGTCCGGATCCTTGCGAGGGATATCGAGAAATTGTAGGTACTTGTCAGCCATGGCACACGGGATTGAGCGCGCTCATTACGCGGCGCGCCGCAAATTGACCAGCAACGAATCGATTTCCGCCGCCTTCGGTTTCACCACCCAGAACTTGCCGATGTAGCTGCGAAAATCGTTCAGCAATTGCTCTCCCCACACGCTCTCCGTAGCCTCGACGTGGTGCTCGATCAGGCCTCGCAGGTGCTGAACATGGGTGCCCATGCCTTCCGGCGACACGCGGTGAATATCGATCAGCTCGTGGTTGTAGCGATCGACGAAGTCGCGCTCCATATCGAGCACGTAGGCGAAACCGCCGGTTAAGCCGGCGCCGAAATTCACGCCGGTGCGCCCCAGCACGCACACCACTCCACCCGTCATGTATTCGCAGCAGTGGTCGCCCGTTCCCTCGATCACTGCAAGGGCACCGGAATTACGCACGGCAAACCGTTCGCCGGCGGTGCCCGCGGCATACAGTTCGCCCCCCGTCGCTCCATATAAGCAGGTATTGCCCATGATCACCGTCTCGCGTGCGACAAAACCGCAGTGCGGGTGCGGTTTCAATACGATCTTGCCGGCCGCCATGCCCTTGCCGACGTAATCGTTGGCTTCGCCTTCCAGGTGCAGGTGCAGTCCTCCGGCGTTCCAGACGCCGAAGCTTTGGCCGGCGGAGCCTTTCAGATTGACGATGATCGGCGAGTTGCTCATCCCGGTGTTTCCCCAGCGCTTGGCGATCTCGCCGGAAATGCGCGCGCCGATGGAGCGGTGGAAGTTGCTCACCGCGTAGGTGAATTCGCCTCCGGACCTCTTGGCGATGGCCTCTTGCATGTCGATCAGCATGCTCTCGGCAAGAAGGCCCTTGTCGAACGGCTCATTGCGATGTTCGAGGCAGTACTGCGGCTTGCTCGGCGCCAACTCGCAATTCGCCAACACCGGCCGCAGATCGAGCTTGCGCTGCTTCGCAGTTTCGCCCGGCAGAATCTCCAGGTGCTCGGTGCGCCCGATGAGCTCCTCAAGGGTCCGCACCCCCATCTGAGCCATGATTTCCCGGCATTCCTGCGCCACGAACTTAAAATAGTTGATCACCATCTCAGGCAGCCCGACGAAGAACTTGGCGCGCAGCACATTGTGCTGGGTCGCCACGCCGGTCGCGCAGTTGTTGAGGTGGCAGATTCGCAAGTACTTGCACCCCAACGCCACCATCGGCGCGGTGCCGAAGCCGAAGCTCTCGGCGCCGATGATGGCGGCTTTGATGACGTCGAGACCCGTCTTCAAGCCGCCGTCGGTTTGCAGCCGCACGCGATGCCGCAAATCGTTGGCACGCAGCGTTTGATGCGTTTCCGCAAGCCCCAATTCCCACGGCGTGCCGGCGTACTTGATCGAGGACAGCGGGCTCGCGCCGGTGCCGCCGTCGTAACCGCTGATCGTGATCAAATCCGCGTAGGCCTTCACCACGCCCGCCGCGACCGTGCCGACGCCGGGCTCCGCCACCAGCTTTACCGAGACCAGGGCGCGAGGATTGACTTGTTTCAAGTCAAATATCAGCTGCGCGAGATCTTCGATGGAATAGATATCGTGATGCGGCGGCGGTGAAATCAAGCCCACGCCGGGCCGCGCAAATCGCAACCGCGCGATCATGTCGTTTACCTTGTGGCCCGGGAGCTGTCCGCCTTCGCCCGGCTTCGCGCCTTGGGCGATTTTGATTTGCAGCACTTCGGCATTGATCAAGTATTCCGGCGTCACTCCGAATCGCCCTGAAGCCACTTGTTTGATCTTGGAATTCTTCTCCGTGCCGTAACGCACGGGATCCTCGCCGCCTTCGCCGGAATTCGAGCGCGCGCCCAAACGATTCATGGCGATTGCCAAAGCCTCGTGCGCTTCGGGGGACAACGCTCCCAACGACATGCCCGCGCTGTCGAAGCGCGCGATGATCGCCGCCAGCGGTTCGACTTCGTCGACGGGAATCGCGGCGCCGAGATTCCTTAGCTTCAACAGATCCCGGATGCAGGACACCGGCCGATCGTTGACCAGAGCGGCAAATTGCTTGTATTGCGCGTAATCGCCGGTCATCACTGCCGACTGCAGCGTGGCAATGACATCCGGGTTGTACATATGGTACTCGCCGTTGTGCATGTACTTGAGCAGGCCACCCTGCTCCACGCTCTCGGCAGGATTCCAGGCGCGCCGGGTCAAGTACTCGGAATCGGCTTTCAGGTCGGTGAAGTCGGCTCCCTGGATCCGGCTTTCCGAGCCCGCGAAGCACAGGGCGACCACCTCCTCGCCCAATCCCACGATCTCGAACAGCTGCGCGCTGCGGTAGCTCGCGATGGTTGAAATGCCCATCTTGGACATGATCTTGAACAGGCCCTTGCGAATCCCGCGCCGGTAACTGCGTCCCAGCTCTTGGCGCGTATCCGCTTCCATTTTTACGGCCCCCGTACGCATCAGATCGAACAAGGTCTGATACGCAAGATAGGGGTACACCGCGGTCGCGCCATAGCCGATCAGGCACGCGAAATGATGAGCGTCGCGGGCGGTGCCGGTCTCCACCAAGATGTTGCACTTGCAGCGCAGGCCCGTATTGACCAGTCGATGGTGCACGGCGCCGGTGGCGAGCAGGGCATGGATCGGCATCTTGCCCTTCACAGGGTACCGATCGGAAAGCAGCAGCACGAGCTTACCGGCGCGCACCGCCGACTCCGCCTGATCGCAAACCTTCACGATCGCGGCATCGAGATCCAAGCGCTCGTCGAATTGCAGATCGATGAATTCGTGCGGGACTCCGCAGTCCGCAAGGCCCATGATCTGCCGCAGTTTGCGCTGCGACAGCACCGGCGAGCTGAGCACGATCTGTTCGGCGTGCTGCTGTGCCGGGACGAAGATATTGCACTCCGGGCCTATCTGCGTCTGCAGCGACATCACCACGCTTTCGCGCAAGGAATCGATCGGCGGGTTCGTGACTTGGGCGAACTGCTGGCGGAAATAATCGTACAAAGAGCGCACCTTCCTCGACAGCACCGGCATCGGGGTGTCGTCGCCCATCGACCCTACCGCTTCGCTTTCGTCCTCGGCCAGCACGCGGATGATCTCGTCGCGCTCCTCGGCCGACACGTTGAACAACTTTTGAAACAGCGACAGCGTGTCGCGATCAAAAGGCTCGGCCGCCAGCCGCGGATCGATGAGGTCGGTTTGCAAATACCGCACGCTCTTTTTGAGCCAGGCTTTGTAGGGATGGCGGCTCTTCAACAGGTCATCGACCCGCTTGGTATCCATGAGCTCGGAGGTCTGTAAATCGAGCGCCAAGATTTCGCCGGGGCCCAATTTGCCCTTCTTAAGGACATCCTCCGGCGAGTAATCCCAGACGCCTGCTTCCGATGCGATGGTGATGTGCCGATTCTTGGTGATGACCCAGCGCGCGGGCCGCAGCCCATTGCGGTCCAGCGTGCAGCAGGCATAGCGGCCGTCGGTGAGCGCGATGCCGGCGGGGCCGTCCCAGGGCTCCATGTGGGTGGCATAGTATTCGTAGAATGCTTTGACATCCGGATCGATCATGTCGACCGACTGCCACGCCGGCGGCACCAACATCCGCATGGCATGCATCGGATCGAGGCCGCCGACCAGCAACAGTTCCAGCATGTTGTCGAGCGATTGCGAATCGGAACCCGTGAGCGTTACGACGGGCAAAATGTCGCTGAGGTCGGGCAGCAGCGGCGACCGAAACAGCGGACCGCGCGCCACCGCCCAACTGCGGTTGCCCTGCACCGTGTTGATCTCGCCATTGTGCGCAAGATAGCGATACGGGTGGGCAAGCCGCCATTGCGGCAGCGTGTTGGTGGAAAAGCGCTGGTGAAATACGACCACCGAGGCCTCCATCCGCGGATCCTTCAGGTCCGGATAGAACTGCGCCAGGAATTGCGGCATCACCATGCCTTTGTAGACGATGGTGCTCGCCGACAATGACGGGATGTAAAAGTCGGGGTCGTTCGCTTCCAAAGCCTTTTCGGTACGTCGCCGCGCCAAAAAAAGCTTGCGGTTGAAGACCGCCTCCTCGATGTCCTCGCCCGCATTGACGAACACCTGCTCGATGGTGGGCAGCGTCTTGATGGCTTCCAGACCGCAGGCATTGGGGTCTACGGCCACGGAGCGAAAGCCTGCGACCTGCAATTTCTCCCGCTCAATGTGCTCGGTGAGAACCCGGCGCGCGTAGCCGGCCTTCGCCGAATCGCGGCTAAGGAACACCGAGCCTGCCGCGAACAGGTGATTGAGCGAGAATCCGGCTTCGTGAGCCGCCGCCCGCAAGAAGCCCACGGGCTTCTTGATCAACAGACCACAGCCATCCCCCGTCTTGCCATCGGCGGCAATCGCACCGCGATGGGTGAGACGATTGAGCGAGCTGATGGCTGTCTGCAGCACCCAATGACTGGGGTGATCGTCGAGACTCGCGATCAAGCCGAAACCACAGCAGTCCCTTTCATAGGTAGGCTTGTAAAGACCCCATTTCTCGATGCGCGGATCCTGAAGCCGAGGGTCCGCCTTCAGTGCCGAAAATTCCGCGCCAATACGCCGCTGTGCCATAACTTCAAGCCCGAATTAAGCCGTGCCCTGCGGTTGATTCCGCAGAGTCTTTCAAAAACAATAACTTAACTCGGTTAGGCGCCCAAAATTTGCGCGCCGGTGGGGCAATCGCCGTTAGGCGCGCCTGTGCATGCGAGTCATGATACCTAGGTGGTAGTCATCGTCAATCGCCGCGTGGGCGGCGGCGGCCCTGACCGGCGCCTTCCAAGCTCCTCAACCGGCGATGTAGTGCTCCAGCTGCTCGATGCGCTGGCTCTGCTCCTCGATCACGGCCTTGACCAAGTCGCCGATCGATAACATGCCCACGACTCGTCCGGATTTCATCACCGGCAAATGTCTAAAGCGTTTCTCGGTCATGATTTCCATGCAGCGGTGCACCGTATCATCCGGCGAGACGGTCACCGCCGGTGCGGTCATGATGTCGCTGACCGGAGTGTCGTGCGACGAGCGGTTCTTGAGGATGACCTTACGGGCGTAATCACGCTCGGAGACGATGCCGAGCAGCGACTCGCGTTCCATGACGAGAAGTGCGCCCACATGCCAGGTCGCCATCATTTCCACGGCGTGCAGTACGGAGTCACTCGGAGCGACGGAAAAAACCTGTGTGCCCTTGCCCTTCAGCAGTTGATTCACGGTTTGCATAATGCCCCCGGGTGATTCTCGCGATATCGGACGTCTGCGGCGCCCGTTCTCATGACTATACTCCCGCCTTGGCCTAGGACAAGTACGCCCTAATTCGCACCATGATCCCACCGCAAATCAAGCCTCCCGTCGCGGCCGTGCGCCCGCATACGATCGCCTCGCCGCATGGCGCGCGAACGGACCCCTACTACTGGTTACGCGATGATGATCGCCGCAACCCCGAGATCTTGGCCTATCTCAACGCGGAAAATTCCTACCGGGAACATCGCCTGGCTGCGGTCAAGCCGCTGGAGAACAAGCTCTATGAGGAGATCATCGCGCGCTTGAAGCAGGACGATGCGACCGTTCCGTACTTCAAACGCGGCTATTGGTACGCCACCCGCTACGAGTCCGGCAAGGAGCACCCCGTCTACGTGCGGCGCAAGGGAACGCTCGACGCAGCCGAAGAAATCATGCTGGATGCCAACACACTGGCCACCGGACATGACTACTACCAAATCGGTGCGCTCGAGATCTCGCCGGATTCACGGTGGCTGGCATTTTGCGAGGATACGGTCGGCCGGCGCCAATACTGCCTGCGCTTCAAGCATTTACCGACCGGCGAGATTCCGGCTGATCGGATCGAGAATGTCGAGCCGGATGTGGCGTGGGCCAACGACAACGAGACGGTGCTCTATGTCGAGAAGGATCCGGAAACACTGCTGGGCCTGTTCGTCAAAAAGCACCTCCTGGGCACGGATCAGCAGCACGATGTTCTGGTGTTTCGGCAGAGCGAGACAGCCTTTTACACCGGCCTCTGCAAATCGAAATCCGAGCGCTTCATATTCATTCACATGGAAAGCACCGTGTCCTCGGAATGGCGCTACGCAGACGCGGACGACCCGTCCTTGGGATTCCAGCTTTTTCTGGCGCACGAGCGCGACCACGAGTACCAGGTCGAGCACCTTGGGCATGACTTCATGGTCAGAACTAACTGGCTGGCCCGCAATTTTCGTCTGATGCGGGTAAGGATCGGCGAGGAAGGCTCCCGCGCCAACTGGCAGGACGTGGTGGCGCACCGGAACGACACATTCATTCAGGACTTCGAGGTCTTTGACGGCTTTATCGCGCTCTCGGTGCGTACCGGCGGCCTGCGTAAAATCCGCATAAAACTCCTGCGCCCGCGCGGCGGCGAGGAATACGTCATCGCAAGCGATGAGCCGGCCTGCACGATGTCGATATCGATCAATCCGCAACTCGATACCGACGTACTACGCTATGCGTACTCCTCGCTGACCACGCCGACCAGCGTTTACGATTACGACGTGCGCAGCGGCGAAAGGACCTTGCTGAAGCGCGATCCGGTGCTCGGCGGCTTCGATCCCGCGAACTACCGGTCCGAGTTCCTATTTGCGAAGGCTGCGGACGGTACTCGGATTCCGGTGTCGCTGGTTTACCGCCGTGGCTTCGTGCGCAATGGGTCGGCCCCTCTGCTTCAGTACGCGTACGGATCGTACGGTCTATCGGCCGATCCGGGCTTTTCCTCGGCACGCTTCAGCCTGATCGACCGTGGATTTGTCTACGCGATCGCGCATGTCCGCGGCGGCCAAGAGATGGGGCGTGCCTGGTATGACGACGGGCGCTTGCTGCACAAGAAAAATTCGTTTACGGACTTCGTCGACGTCACGCGCTTTCTGGTTGCCGAAGGGTACGCAGCGAGCAATAAGACATTTGCGATGGGCGGCAGCGCCGGCGGACTGTTGATGGGAGCCGTCGCGAACTTAAGTCCCCAAGACTATCTGGGCATCGTCGTGCAGGTACCCTTCGTCGACGTCGTCACGACGATGTTGGACGACAGCATCCCGTTGACCACGAACGAATATGACGAGTGGGGCAATCCGGCCGACAAGACTTTCTACGACTACCTCCTGTCCTATTCCCCGTACGACAATGTGCGCGCGCAGCGCTATCCCGCCATGTTCGTCGCCACCGGCCTATGGGACAGCCAGGTGCAGTACTACGAACCCGTCAAGTGGGTGGCGAAGCTGCGGGCGCTCAAGACCGACGAAAATCCCCTGCTGATGCACATCGACATGGAGGCCGGCCACGGCGGCAAGTCCGGCCGCTTCCAGCGCTATCGGGAAACCGCCATGGAGTACGCATTCATATTGGATCAACTGGGGGTGCGGCAATAAAAAGGGCGCCGCGAGCGGGGGAAGCTCAAGCGCGGCGCCGGGAGATAACCTTGGGAGAAAATCCGCTCTAGACCTGCGCAACCTCCGTCATCTCGTAGCCGACGACCTTGGAGGTGTCGGGGTCCACGATCGGCGCGCCCTTGCGAAACCAGGCCGCCGCCACACGCGTGGCGGCGGCCACGCGCGCGTCGATGCGTTCGAGAGCAAACTGGCCATCGGCGCGCCGCACCAGCATGGTGGCCTTGAGACTGCCCGGCGGCACCAACAACGCGATGATTTGCGATTGCATACCTTAAGGTGAAGCAAACCGCGTGCCAGGGTGGCCGACCAATTAATTCAAATAGTTAGGCATCATCCCCAGGCTGCGCGCGTGACAGGAATTGTCATTGGTGACGCATACCGACCGTCGCGACCATCCCCACCCGGTTGTGCCCGCTCAGTGATGGGCGGGGGGTACCACAACGCAGGGCTGCGACTTCGCCTTGAGCCTGCGACAGACGAGGCGCGCATGCGTTTCGCTGAGCCCTGTCGCCTGCAATCGATAAACAGTGCCCGCCGCCGTTTTCCGCGGCGATACCTTCGGCGTAAGCCCCGCCAGAATTGTTGGATATTTATTTTGCAGCCGCGCCCAGCGCTTGTCGGCGGCGGCACTGCGGGACTTAAAGGCGCCCAGCTGAATACGGTAGTCGCCGGCCTTGGCCGAGGACTTTGCCTCCGGCACCGGGGGCGGCGCGGACTGAGGTTTGGCAGCGACGGCCGCGGCGGCGCCCGCCGCCGTAGCCGCGCCGGCGACCGCGCCGTTGGCGGCCGGGGTCGGAGCCGCGGCAGTCGAGCCTGAGGGAGCCTGCGCCAAGGTGAAGTTTTCCACGCGGATGCGTGCTTCCTCCGTCCACTTGCCTTCCGGATATTGCTTCAGAAACGCTTGATAGGCCTCGGCTGTATCGGCGTCCCGCGCCTTTTGCCAGTCGCGCTCCTCGTAGAGCTCCTTGACGCGGGCCTGCGCCTGGACGGTGAATTCGCCGGCCGGGTATTTCTTGAGAAATTGCTCGTAGGAGTCCGTGCTGTTTGCAGCCCGGGCTTTCTCCCAGTCACTCTGTTGGCGGCTGCAGCCGCAAAGACCGAGCGCCACCGCGCACCATACGACCAAGACTATTTTTTTGCTGACCATTTGGGTACTCGAGCCATGGGTTGCCTGTACGAGGCAGCATTCTACTGTGAATTGCGGCGTCTGTCGGCGACGCCAAGCTCGTCACATCACGAGCGGTCTTGGATGGGATAATAGGCTTCCATGAGCGAACAGAAGCGGCGGTTTTTGGAGGCCAGCGCGGCGACCCCGACCTTTATCGCCGCCGAATCCGTGGTCATCGGCAACATCCGCGGCACCGGTCTTTTCGTGGTTTCGGGCGAAATACACGGCGACGGCGAGCTGCAAGGCGCTCTCAATCTGTCGGTCACCGGAAGCTGGCACGGCTTTATTCAGGCGCAGCAAGCCGTGGTCGCCGGAAAGATCATCGGCGGCCTGAGCGTCAAGGATAAATTGGAAATCGGCTATACGGCCGTCATTCGCGGCAAAGTCAGCGCCCGTACGGTGGCGATTGCCAAAGGGGCGATCGTCGACGGCGAAATCGAGGTCACCTCGGGCGCACCGGTGCTGGAATTCGAGGAAAAGCGCGACGGCAAATGATGGACCTGCGAGGATTGTTCGCGAAAAGCGACAGTGGCGCAAAATTTTGTGTGTTGCCGTCCATTCCCGCATCCTATGGAAAATTCAAACCGCCTTGAGTCACATGAAAGAATACGATGTCATCGTCGTGGGTGGCGGCATTCACGGTGCCGGCGTGCTGCAGGCCGTCGTGGCCGCCGGCCACAGCGCCCTGCTTCTGGAGAGGCGCGCGCTCGCGAGCGGCACGTCGAGTCGATCCAGCAAATTGATTCACGGCGGACTGCGTTATCTGGAATCGGGACAATTCGCGCTGGTGCGCGAGAGCTTGCGGGAACGCGCCATTCTTTTACGAATTGCCTCGGACCTGGTCGAACTCAGGCCGTTCTTCATTCCCGTCTATCGCGACACGCGGCGTAGGCCTTGGCAGCTAAGGCTAGGGCTATCGATGTATGCACTGCTCGGTGGATTCGATGCCAGCACGCGATTTGGCAGCGTGCCGCGCCGCGAGTGGGAAACACTGGACGGACTCGACACGCGCGGCCTTGATGCCGTGATTCGATATCACGACGCGCAAACGGATGATGCGCAGCTGACCCGCGCCGTGGTGCAGTCGGCCATGTCGCTGGGCGCCGAGATTGCGATGCCCGCCGGCTTCGCCGAAGCGCGTCTGGCGCAAAGCCACGTCGATGTGTCGTACCGGCAGGGCTCCTCGACGGTCGAGTGCCGCGCGCGAGTTCTGGTCAACGCCGCCGGGCCTTGGGCGGCCCAAGTCGCGCACGCGATCCAACCCGCCATCGCAATTCCCGCCATCGATCTGGTGCAGGGCACGCATATCGTGGTCCCGTTGCAGGTGACGGCCGGGATTTACTATGTCGAAAGCCCACAGGACGGCCGCGCCGTCTTCATCATGCCCTGGAAGGGAGCAACCCTGATCGGCACTACCGAGACGCCCTTTCGGGGCGAGCCGGATCGAGTTCATCCGCTCCCTGCGGAAGAGGACTACTTGCTTGCCGTGGCGCGCCGTTACTTTCCCGCGCTCAAGGACATCACCCGCGAGCGCATTGTCGAACGATTCGCCGGTCTGCGCGTGCTGCCCGCCGCGACCCAAGCGGCGTTCGACCGCTCTCGCGAAACCATTTTCGTCGCGGATCGCGAACCGCATCCGCGCGTGCTCGGGATCTACGGCGGCAAACTCACCGGGTGGCGCGCCGCCGCCGCGCATGTGCTCGCGCGCATCAGCCCCTCGCTTCCCGTGAGTTCGAGGCGGGCCGAAACGGAAGATCTGGTATTGAGGAGGACGACATGATCAAGAATGGCATGACCATGCTGTGGCTCGCGCTCGCCGCGCCGCTTGCTCACGCCGACGGCGACTACCTCAGCCCGACGGATGACCGCGTACGCTTATCTCTTGGCATCATGCGCATGTCCTCGTCGACCACCCTGCAGGTGGACAGCAGCACGGGCACGCCGGGCACGGACATCAATGCGGAAAACGACTTGGGACTGGATCGCTCGGACATCGAACCGAAGTTTCAGGCGATGGTGCGGGTCGGGGAGCGGCAGCGGCTGCGCTTCGACTATTTCACGCTCGACAGAAACGATCAGAAGACCCTTCCCCTCGACGGTGAGCCGATCATGTTCCGCGATGTGGTGCTGCTGCCCGGCGATCCGGTACAGACCAGTCTCAGCCTGCGCACCCTCGGTATTGCCTATGGATACTCGTTCTGGCATAGCGAGACGCTCGAATTCGCCGCAACGGTCGGCATCAACGATACCCAGATCTCGACCAGCGCCCGCGTGCAATCGCAGACTCGCCATATATATGACAACGAGGATCTGGCGGGTCCGGTCCCCACGCTCGGCATCGACGCCACCTGGGTAGTCAGCAAGCGCTTTTATTTCGACGGCCGTGCGCAATATTTGCAGCTGCACATCAACGATTTGGACGGCTCGCTTGGCATTTACGAATTGGACGCTCTGTATCGCTTTCGTCCCAACGTATCGTTCGCACTGGGATACAACTCCGTAACGGCGCACCTTGCGTCCACGAAGATCAAGCAAGCCGGCCTTTTCGACTTCGACTCGAGGGGCCCTCAGCTGTTCGTCAGAGTCGAGTTCTGATCACCGGTGAGAAATTCCGGCGCATTCACGGGGCGAGGCCGGGTTCCGCCGCGAATTCGACCCGGTTGTTGGCGGCGGCCGCTCGATTCCAGTCCCCGGCCGTGAGAGTCTCGCTGCGCGCGGGATAGGGAGCGATCGGGCGAGTCGATCCGGCGCTTGCAAGAGACACCGCGATTTGCCCCTGGGTGCGCTGGCGGACGCCCGCGACCAGATTCGCAAATGCGAGCGATTGGCGCTGTTGCCCCGTTAAAGCTTCCTCGAATGGATTGCCGATGACATCGCATTTTCCGGCGGGCATGCCGGCGCTTGCCGGCGTAAACCCGTCCGTCGGATTGCCGGTGAGACAAAATAATCCGGCATAACTGGTGATCCTGACCACGCCATGAAATCCCTGGCCTTCGAGTCTCGCCAGAAGATCGCGCAATGCATCCAGACGGCCGCGATCAAACGGCAGTTCGCCGTAAGGAACCGTTTCCGTACGCGACGCGGACGTGCCTGGGCTCGCGGCAAAGACCGTAGCGCCCGGCGCGGCGCCAGTGCTGGGCGACGCCGCCAGGGCGGCCGTGAGATCCTTGACGGTTGAAGTAAGATCCGACCGCGCACGGTTGAGTTCCGCATTGGCCGAGGTCAACGACGCGATTTGCGCGCGCGATTTGGCCAAATCATCGCGGGCAAGCGCCCATAAAATGAGAAACAGAACGGCAATCGCGCAAACCGCCGCGGGCGCCGCCCATCGCGGCCATTCCGGCTGAGTTGCCGGCGCCGCCATCGGCGCAGACTGAATCGGCGGCGGCGAGGGAAGCACGTCGCGCACGTCGCGCACGTCGCGCACGTCGCTGACGATCCGCGACGCGAAGCTGTCCAGGCTTGCGACGATGAACCGGCGCATATCGACGGCCTGGTCCTTTACCGCCGCCTCGATGCGCCGCCCCCAATCCACGCGAGGGACAACAGGGTCATACGCCGCCGCGGCCGCGGCGGCGGGGACTTTATCGACCGCCAGACTACCTTCCAGCTCGACCGGGAGAAGCGCGGCCTCCGTCATATCTCGACGCTCGGGCAAAAGATGCAGTTCGTACAACACTTTGGATACATCGACCGGGCGAACCTGCTTCGGCAATACGCCCATCGCCCCCAGCGCGCGCGCTTGCCCGACATACAGCTCGCCCTCCTGCGAGGTGTACATCATGATCGGGATCATGGCGGTCTGAGGATTGCTCTTGATCGCTTGAACGGCCTGCAAGCCATCCATACCGGGCATGAGATGATCCATGAAAATCGCGTCAGGCCTATGCCGCGTCAGATAATCGATCGCCTGCTCGGCTGATTCCGCCATGTCGACTTCAATGTCGTATTTCTCGAGCATGCGGCTCAGGATGACGCGAGCCGACTTGGAATCGTCGACGATTAGTGCACGTTTGCGGGCCATAAGAATAGTGTAACGCAGTCCTCTTGAGTACGAATTGCGTCGGCCGGCGGCGACGCTAATGCCGCGGCCGTGCCCGTGAATTCGCGGCGGCGGCGCTAGCCGTCCGCCGCCGCGACTCCAGGCTTACGCACCGCACTGCGCGCGGAAACGCTTGGGGTACCCGCGCCGAGCTTATGCGGGGTCCGTGCTCTGCGATTCCTTGTTCTGGCCAATCCACGTCAAGGCGGATTCAACGTCGGCGAGTTCGCTGGCCGTGAATCCTTCGATCCTGACGCCGGTGGCCTCGGCCTTTTTCTTCGCCAGCTCCGCGGCTGCGATCGTGTGCACCCATACCAGACCACGGCGTACCTTGGCCGTGAATTTTTGCTGCTTTTCTTCCGTCATCGTTCCTCTCCTTGAGATTGTCTCACCGTCATTCCCGCACGATACACGACTCATGCAGCGATAAGGAACCTGCCAGCGAGGTCCCAGCGACGCTTTTTGATCGCTTGTCGAATACCCGGCAGGGTCTTAAGAAGGTAGCCGGCATGGTTGCCCCTTTCAATCGCCCTCTTTCAATCGCGAATGCCGGTGCCTCTGTTCAGCAGCGTCACGGCCAGTGCGAACATGAACACGGCGGCGGATATCATGATCCCATAGGCCAGCCTGAGATCAACATCCGACGTGCCGAGAAAGCCGTAGCGGAATGAGCTGACCATGTACAGGATGGGGTTTGCGTTGGAGGCGACGTGCGCCCAATCGGGGAGCATCTTGACGGAGTAAAATACGCCTCCAAGGTAAGTCAACGGCGTGAGAACAAAGGTCGGAAACCAGGAAATTTGATCGAAATTCTTGGCAAATATTGCGTTGACGAACCCGCCCAGAGCAAACACGATGCTGGTGAGCAGCACCGCGGAGACGACCGCGAACACATGCAGCGGCACGAGACGCGTGAAGAACAACGACACCACCGTAACGACCGACCCCACGAGTACCCCGCGCAAGACTCCGCCGATCGCATAACCCGCAACGATCAGCCAATTGGGCAGCGGCGAGACCAACAGCTCTTCAAGGTGCTTGCCGAACTTGGCGCCGAAGAACGAGGACACGACATTGCCGTATGAATTGGTGATGATCGTCATCATGATGAGTCCGGGAGCGATGAACTGCATGTAATCGTAGCCGCCCACTTGGCCGACCCGTCTGCCGATCAAGCTGCCGAAAATGATGAAATACAATGTGGCGGTGACGGCGGGCGGCACGATCGTTTGCCCCCAAATGCGCACGATGCGATTGAATTCGCGAATGACGATGGTTTTAAAGCCGATCCACTCGGTCCTGGCGCGCGACGCTCGCATGATTTACGCGCTCTTGACGGCGGCGTCTTTGGCCCCGCCGTCGACGAGGCGAATGAACAGCTCCTCGAGCCGATTGACCTTGTTGCGCATGCTGTTGACTTCGATTCCCTGCGAGGAGAACTGCGCAAAAATATCGTTCAAACTCTGCGACTTCGACATTTCGATCTCGAGCGTATGGTCATCGGACAGCAAAGCGTTGAAGCCCGTCAATTGCGGCGGCGTGCTCCTGGAATTGCGTAGATTGAATACGAAAACTTCCGTCTGCAGCTTACGAAGTACGTTGGTCATGCTGTCGCGCTCGATGATCTTGCCGCCGTCGATGATCGCGATATGGCGGCAAAGATTTTCCGCTTCCTCCAGGTAGTGGGTCGTCAGGATTATCGTGGTGCCCTGCTCGTTGATATTGCGCAGAAACTCCCACATCGACCGGCGAATCTCGATGTCGACGCCCGCGGTCGGCTCATCCAGAATCAACAGCTGCGGTTCGTGCATCAAGGCGCGCGCAATCATGAGGCGCCGCTTCATGCCGCCCGACAAAGTGCGCGCGATCGAGCCGCGCCGGTCCCACAACTGCAATTGCTTCAAGTACTTTTCGGCGCGTTGTTTGGCGAGCGGCCGCGGTATTCCGTAGAATCCCGCTTGGTTCACTACGATCGTAAACACCGTCTCGAACATGTTGAAATTGATTTCCTGCGGCACCAGGCCGATGCAGGACTTCGCTACTTCAAGCTCGCGATCGATGTCGTGGCCGAAGACTTCGACAACGCCGCTGGTCTTGTTGACCAGGGAAGTGATGATGCCGATTGCCGTCGTTTTGCCGGCGCCGTTCGGTCCCAACAGCGCGAAGAAATCCCCCTCCGCTACTTCCAGGTCGATGCCTTTGAGCGCCTTGACGCCATTTTTGTAGATCTTCGTGAGCTGGCGGAGGACTAGGGCATGCATAAGAGCCGGTTAGACTAAACCTCGCGAGGCGTCGCCCGCAACTCGCGCGGCGTTCTTCGGGCTTCAGGGCAGCCGCGCCGCAGCAGCGAGTTGCAACCCGTAGAGCTGGACGCGTCGCAGGCCCGCAGGGTCGGAGCGCGACGCCGCGCCCACCAGCGCGCTCCAATATGCCCCGCAATAGCTCCATCGTGCGGTCAAATTGACAGCCTCGGTGGCGACCAACGCCGGCAGATAGTCGAGCGTCGTGCGGCGGAACGCAGCGGCCGTGTCGGCGTTCATTCCCAGCAGCAGTTGCGCCGCCAGCCCCGCGGTAGAGGCGACATGCCATGCATAAAAAAGCGCCAAACGCACGAAATTGGCGGTGTCGCTGTCGAGCGCCGGCTCGTCCGCCACGCACCAGCGGCCGGTGTTCTGCAAACGCGACTGCCAATGCCCGTCATCCTGAAAGCGTAAGTCGAACAACGCGTAAGGACAGTTGGCCGCCGCCGCCCGTTGCGCCGGCGAGAGCGGCGCCACCTGCCTGCCCAAGTCCGCTGCACCGCCCCTGCCCGCGGCACTCCAGCCCCCAGCCCGTGCGCCGGCCAAGTCGAGGAACCGATGATTCAAGTCGCGCAAGGAGGCGAGTATTTCAACCGACAGATGCGAATCGGCCGCCCAACTGCTGACGAATGCCTGCTGCATGACCGCCTCCAGACGCCGTTAAACGATTTCCAGGCTTTTGGGTGGAGTTTTTGCGCATTTCGCTGCGAACACAGCGGCAATCGCGTGTCAACCACTTGGCAGCAACGCTAACTTTGTGATTAATTTCTGTCAAATTCTTTTTGAGGTCAAAACCGCGCGAATTGCACTGCAAGGGAGACGACAATGAGAGTATCCGACGACCGCTACACCCGCGACCGCCAGCGCCTGGACCTGGCCCTGCGCTTGATCCGCCATGAGGCCCGGACCTTCACCATTCGCCAATGGACCGGCTTGAGCGACGATCGAATCCGCAAGCTGTACCGCAGCTATGTCATGAACCAGGATGCACGATGCATTCTTAGGCACCGCGGCAAGTCGCCGCGCCAGGCCGCCTTTTTCTTCAGGAACGCCGAATTGAACTTCCAGGGCGCGCAGCTTGCGAGCTTGTTCCTCATGTATGGGCTGTTGAGCGGCACCGCCCTGGGCCTCGAGGCGCGCTATCGCATCGGATCGCTGGAGTCGGGGACTTTATTTTGCCAGGCCTACGAGGCGTACCTCGAGCTGCACGCGCCCGCAGGCATCTCTTTCGAGCACGCGTGGTTCTTATTGCTCGCGCTGGCACGGCGCGACGAATTAGGAATTTTCCGCTGCGGCGCTTGTGGCGGAGTGCAGCTGCGCGACCTGCTCGCACGGCGCGCGCGCTCCTGCGGGAATTGCCGGCCGGCCGCCGCCGGGGGCACCGGGGCCGCCTTGCAGCCCATAATCGAGTACGTCGCGCCCTGCTAGAATCCAATCGATGCAGCAAAGGAACATTTTCGCGGGCCCGTATCTGGACCGCGCCGCGCATCTGCGCCAGGATCCGGCCTGGTTCGCAGCCGCGCTCGCCGACCCGCATAGCCGCGCGGTTCCGGTCTGGAATTCCCGCTGCCTCATTGTCGTGGGCGATTCCCCGCGAGCGGCGTTTTTAGAACTCTCCCATGTGGCGCAGAACCGGTTGAACAGCAGCGATCTGATCCTGCTGGGCCGATTTGGCGATGCCGATTATTTTGCCTACGAGATCGAAGCGGCCGACCCGCCGCCACTGCTGGACGGCGCGCGCTTCGAGGATCTGCGCCAGATCGCGTCGCTCCTGCCCGCCGATGAAGCCGGCGTGTTGGGCTATGCCAAGGCGATGATCTCTTGGCGCCGGCGGCACCGCTTTTGCGGCAATTGCGGCGCAAAGACGCTGCCGGTCAAGGGCGGACATGTTCTGGTGTGCAGCGATCCGGCCTGTCGCAATGAACAATTTCCGCGCATCGATCCAGCCATCATCGTCCTGGTCAACGATGGGGAGCGGGCGCTACTCGGCCGCCAAAGCTCCTGGCCGCTTGGGCGCTACTCCACCATCGCGGGCTTCGTCGAGCCCGGAGAGTCGCTCGAAGATGCGGTGGCGCGCGAGGTGCGGGAGGAAACGGGGATCGCGGTCGATGGGATCGAATACCACTCATCGCAGCCGTGGCCGTTTCCGGCCTCGTTAATGCTGGGGTTCACCGCGCGGGCGCTGACTCATGAGGTGCATCTGGGGGATCAGGAGCTCGAGGACGCGCGCTGGTTTTCGCGCGCCGAGCTCGCCGCGGGCGTGCCGCTCCTGCCTCCGATTCAGTCGATATCCTATCGTTTGATCGAACATTGGTACGATGCCGGCGGGAATCAGCGCCTGCATGATGTTCAGGGAGCTGCCCCCTGGCCATCGTCCCGCTAGGCGGCAGTGCTGCGACCTTCGCCTTCGTACTGGGCGCCGCATTCTTTGCCGGACTCGTCGATTCCATCGTCGGCGGCGGCGGTCTAATTCAAGTGCCGGCGTTGCTTACCGGCTTTCCCAGCGTCGCGCCGCCGTTGCTGTTGGGTACGAATAAGCTAGGCAGCATTTGCGGTACGGGGAGCGCCGTCCTTCGCTATGCACGCTTCGTGCGCATCCCGTGGCGGGTGCTCCTTCCTGCGGCCGGCGCGGCATTCTTGGCGGCGCTCGGCGGCGCCAGCTTGGTCAGCGCCGTATCGCCCGCGCTGTTTCGTCCCTTGGTGCCCGTCATGCTGTCCGTGGCGTTGCTGTACGTACTGTGGCACCGGGATCTTGGCGCGAAGCATGTTCCAGTAGCCCTGTCGCGCCTGCGCAGCGGCGCGGCGATGGCCGGCATCGCCGCCATCGGATTCTACGACGGCTTTTTCGGTCCCGGCACGGGCAGCTTTCTGATGCTGCTGTTTATCCGCGTCTACGGTTTCGATTTTTTGCACGCCTCCGCCGGCGCCCGCGTAATCAACGTGGCGACCAATGCGGGAGCGCTGCTGTATTTCGGCTGGCACGCCGACATCTACTGGGGTCTCGGGCTTGCACTGGGCATATGCAATGCCGCAGGCAGCCTTGTCGGAACACGAATAGCGTTCAAGCACGGCAGCAAGTTCGTGCGGGCGCTGTTTATCGTGGTTGGGCTAGCTCTGATCGTGAAAACCGCCCGAGACGCCCTTGCCTAGGACACCCGGCGCTATCGGCGGCACAGGCGCTATCAGCGTTCCCAATGTCCGGGCTTCATGCGCCAGCCGTCGCCCTGCCTGACCCACTGATGGGCCACCCAATGCCGACCGGGGTGTGGAGCTGACCAATGTCCCGCGACCCATTCGTGACGGTCGCCGGTCCAGTTCCAATATCCGCCAAGCCAAACGTAGCCCGGCACCGGCGGCACCCCAATGACTTCCACGCGAGGCGGCGGCGGCGCCACCATCACGACGCCGCCGGCATAGTGGCGCTGATCCGGTACGACGACGCAACCCGCGAGAGCGATGCTCAAGCAAAGGCTGCAACCTAAGTGCGCGCTGAACCACCGGTACTTATTCATGACGGCAACCACGTATTGCAAAGTTGATATCGAAGTCCAACGTCCTCGGCCTGCCGCCGTTGACCGTCACTTCGAATACGCAGGATAACGCGCTCGCCTAAGGATCTCCATCCGCGGACTGCTTTATCGGGCGCAAGAGGCGCGACTTTGCGCGGTACATTGACGCATCCGCCCGCTGCAGCAACACTTCCGCGCTCTCTCCGTCGTCGGGATAGATCGCCAACCCGACTGCCGCGGTCAACTGCAGCGACTGACCATCTATACAGTACGGCGCGGCCACCCGGCGGCGGATCATATTCGCGACCTTCGCCGCGTCGCCCGCATCCGACAGGCACGGCAGCAACACCACAAACTCATCGCCGCCGTAGCGGCATACCATGTCGCCGTTGCGTGTGCGCGCTGCGATCCGCGCGCCCACGGCCGCCAATATCTTGTCGCCGACCGCGTGGCCGAATTCATCATTGATGCCTTTGAACCCGTCCAGGTCGACGAATAAGAGCCCGGCCCCGTGCCGCCGGCGGGCGGCTTCCGCGATCGCCAGCGCCAATTGCTCCTGCATGCGTCGGCGGTTATACAGACCGGTGAGTTCGTCCAGATCGGCAAGCCGTTGCACCTGCACCTCGCGCTGCTTCAGGCGCGTGACCTCGCGGATCAAGTGGGCATTGACCAGGCGCAGCGCGGCAATCTCGCGGCGCGCCTCGGGCAGGCCCGGCGCGGTGGGGTCGGGCAGCGCCAGGTGCCGTTGTTCCACAACGCTGTGAACATAGAGCTTGCTTGGCATATATGACATGGTCGAGTTCCACCTCTATGACGACCCAATCTTGGGCATCGGACACGCCGTGCGGGGTCAGCTATGCCCGTGTTGATCTGTAGGAATTAGCCGACGTCCCAGGAGTGCGACAGGGAGCGTCAACGCCCGCGGCGCTGCGCCGTTAGAGTTCGGATGGTGCAATCTGAAATAGCCGTGCTGCGCTTTGGCCTGGGCGCCCGCCCGGGCGATCTGAACGCTGCGGCGGGGGACCCGCGAGCCTGGCTGCGGGCACAGATCCACGGCGGCGTTGCGCTTGCCGGAAACACCGTTCTCGCGCCTTCGGCGCAGATATTCGGCGACGTCCTGGCGGCGCGCGAGCAGCGTCGGAAAATGCAGCTCGAGGCCGCAAATGAGCCTGCCGCCGACGCCAAGACCGACTTGAATGTGCTGCGCGACGCCTACATGCCTCACTACCGCGCGCAAGTGCTGGCGCGCGCTTGCAGTGCCGCGCTCACCTCGCGTCCCTTCGCCGAACGATTGGTGCACTTTTGGGCCAATCATTTTGCAGTGTCAGCCGACAAAGGCGCGATTTACGGGCTGGCGGGCACCCTCGAGAACGAGGCTATAAGGCCTCGCGTCAACGGGCGATTTATCGATCTACTGACCGCAGTGGATCAGCACCCGGCAATGATCGCTTTTCTCGACAACCAATATTCCGTGGGTGCGGATTCCGATGCGGCTCGATACGCTGCGCGGCGCAATGTGAAACGCGAATTCGGCATCAATGAAAATCTGGCGCGAGAAATTCTGGAACTGCACACCTTGGGCGTGAACGGCGGCTACACGCAAACCGACGTAATGGCCTTCGCCCAGATCATTACCGGCTGGTCGATCGGCGGCGGCAAGGGCCGGCTCGCCGGCGGCGAGACCGGCTGCTTCTACTTCCGGGAGAATCTGCACGAACCCGGCGCCAAAATCTTCCTCGGCAAGACTTACGCGCAAGTCGGCCAAGCGCAGGGCGAAGCGGTACTTGCGGATCTCGCACGGCATCGGTCGACGGCGCGATTTATCGCGACCAAGCTGGCACGCCACTTCATTGCCGACGATCCGCCGCAGGCCGCAGTAGAGCGCATCGCGCGGGCATTTCTTAAATCGGACGGCGACCTGCCTCATGTGTATGCCGCGCTGATCGACTCGCACGAAGCGTGGAATGCCGATGCACGCAAGTTCAAGACGCCCGAGGATTTGGTATTTTCCACCTTGCGGGCGTTCAACGCATCGCCCCGCGAACCCGAGGAAGTCATCCGCAGCTTCGAGCTGCTGGGCCAGCGCCAATACACGCCGGGATCGCCCGCGGGCTGGGCGGATACCGCCAAGAGTTGGGACGGCTCGGATGCGCTGATGCATCGCATTTTATGGACATCCCGCGTTGCCGAACACTACGATCGCGGCATTGATCCGCTGGATATCGCCGCATCGAGCCTCGGTGGATACGCGCGCGCAGAGACACTGACGGCGATGCGGCGCGCCGCCTCCGGCGCACAGGCCGTGACACTGCTGTTGATGAGCCCTGAATTTCAACGGAGATAGCGATGCGCAGCTCAATTGATACCCTGAATCGGCGCCGCTTTCTCTTAAGTTCCGGCGCGCTGGCGGCAAGCGCTGCGATGCCGAACGTCCTGTTCGCGTACACCGGCGGCTCCGCGCCCCTCGTGGTCGTGATCCTGCGCGGCGCGCTGGATGGTCTCGCGGCCGTGCCGCCTTACGCCGATCCGGATTACGCAGGGCTGCACCGCGAGCTGGCGATTGCCGCGCCGGGCGGCGCCGACGGGGCGCTCGCGCTCGACAACACTTTCGGCCTGCATCCTTCGCTCGGGTTTTTGCATGAGCGATACCTTGGCGGAGAACTGATCGTGTTCCAGGCGGCTGCCTCGCCGTATCGGGACCGATCGCATTTCGACGGCCAGAACGTCCTTGAGAACGGTCTCACCAAACCCATCGGCACGGCGGATGGTTGGCTCAATCGGGCTCTCGCGGCCTTGCCGAGAAGCGCCCGATTCACCAGGCGCGCCGTTGCAATAAGTCAAAACGTTCCCCTGATTTTGCGCGGCGACGCACCGGCACTCTCGAAATCGCCGGCGGCGACACCGGATATCGACGAAGACCTGTTGGCTCGCCTGGCCGACCTATACTCGAAAGACGATTGGTTCTCGGCGCGCTTGAGCGAGGGTGTTCAGACCGAGAAACTCGCGGACGACAGCGGCGCCATGGCTTCGCAGCAGCATATGGCTGCGCGGCCTGCCCCCGACCGCATCACCAGCGAGGCGCGCATGGCGGCCACCCTGATGCGCAGCGACGGCGGCCCCAACATCGCGGTGCTGGAAGCGTCCGGTTGGGACACCCACGCCAATCAAGGAGGGGCGACGGGTGCGCTTGCGCAGCGCCTGTTAGGCCTCGATCATGCCCTACGGACTTTAGCCGATGAATTGGGCCCGCTCTGGTCGCAGACCGCCGTGCTGGTGGTGACCGAATTCGGCCGTACCGCCGCGATGAACGGCACCCGGGGGACCGATCACGGTACAGGAGGCTGTGCGTTTCTCGCCGGCGGGGCCGTGCGTGGCGGCCGGGTCATTGCCGATTGGCCCGGCCTCGCGCACAACGCGCTGCTCGACGGCCGCGACCTGCGGCCCACGCTGGACCTGCGCAGCGTATTCAAAGGGGTGCTCGTCGAGCACTTGCACGTCGACGCCAGTACCCTGGCCGCCAGGGTATTCCCGGACAGTAGCGGCGCACGCCCTCTCCAAGGGCTGATGCGCAGCTAAGCCGCCCTCAGCGCAAGCCTATGTGGAAGACGGTCCGCCGATGGGCGTGATCGTCGACGCCGGCGCCGGCTCCGGGGCCGCCGGCGCGGACGACGGGTAGGCAGGCGTCAGCACCACAGGCGCCGCCGGTTTCGGCATCGCCATCGGCTTCGGCATCGCAACTGGCTTCGGCATCGAAACCGGTTTCGGCGTTGCCACCGGCCTCGCAATCGCCACCGGAGTCGGCGCGGCAACGGGCTTCGGCATCGCCATCGGTTTCGGCATCGCCATCGGTTTCGGCACCGACACTGGTTTCGGCATCACAATGGGTGTCGGCTTCGAAACGGCCTTGACGGCGACAGGCTTGGCTTTGGCCTTAGCCTTCCTCGGCGCAGCCTTAGCCGCTCTTTTCGCGGCCTTAAGCGGTTTGCTCCGCCTTTTTGCCTTCGCCTTCACCGGGTGCGTCTTGCGTCTCGCAGCGCGCAGCTTCCTTCGCGCGACGCTCGATTTTGCGGCTGCGCGCTTGGCCTTTCTTGCCACCGGACGCTTCTTAGATTTGCTCTTCTTTGCCATGGTCCCTCTACTCCTCGCGGTCGTGTCACTACATGCTGTGAGAGTAGCCCTGAACAAGTCCGCTGTCATCTGCGTCTGCTGCTGGAGTCGGTCACGAGGATTGCGTAGGCTGCCCACGTGCTACCGACAGAACCCGTCCGCCCGTTGCAAGATGTGTGGCTGCGACCCAGACGCGTGATTCGCGAATTATCCGCGCGGCCCATCGGCGTGGTCGATTACCTGTTGGGGTCGGCGCAAGGCGTCGCCACTTGGCTCGCCGTGAGCAGGATCCAAGAGCTGGGAGCCAGCAAAAGCGTCGAGGAAATCATCGCCAGGGCCTTCGTCATCGGACCCCCATTGGGCGTTGCCACGCTGTTTTTGCTGTCTGCCATTTATGCGCGTCTCGCGAATCGCGCAGGCGCGGGGCCTACGCGTACCCAAATGTTCCACGTGCTGGCCTACGGCGGCGTGCCCATCGTCGCATCGCTGGGGATTTGGCTGGTAACCGCGCTGCTGGTCGGCGAGACCACTTTCGTCGATACGCCGCGCCCTGATTTGGAAGGCTTTGCGGCGCTATTGTTACAGGCGCAAATCATCGCGCAGACCGTGCTGTTTTTCTGGAACGTGCTGCTGCAAGTGATGGGACTCAGCGAAATCCAGGGCGTTACGCCGGGCCGGGCATTCTTGGTGTGGCTCTTGGGCCAGGTCCTGGGGGCGCTCGCAATGACGCTGATTGCGATTGTATTGGTGGCCTTGGGCCTTAAGCTTGCGATCGGCCCGGCGGCCGGCTAAGCCGCCTGGGAGGCCAATTCCTCAGGCTGGTTCGGCGCCGCCGGCAATCCGACCGGTACCTCCTCAAGACGTGCGACAACCGGTTTTGCAGCCGGCCGCCGGGCAACCGGGGTTCGCGTTTTCCGGGGAGCCGCCGCCTTTGCGCGCTTCCATGCAAGCGCGGCGGTCTCGGCTTTCTTGCGGGCCTGTTTCGCGGCTTTCTTCCATTGCTTGGACAATTTGCGGGCTCGCTTGAGCCGCGCCTTCGCCGCACGCACCCGCTGTTTTGCCGCTTGCGCGCGCACCGCGATCTTTTCCGCGTCCTGGCTCAGGCGTTGCGCCGCAGCACTCATATTGGCCCGGGCCTTTGAACCAGCAGTCGCCACGTTGTGTCCCCGCTCTAGTTGAGGCCGGTGAGCTTAGCGCCGGCGCCGCGTGCTGTCACGGAGCCGCCGCCGGAGCTCTAAGGCAGGACCCGAAACAAGAATTCACGAATATCCGCGACCTCCGCGGCGCAGACTGCGTGCCCCATCGGATAGGCGTGCCACTCGATCGCGAAGCCCAGGCTCTTGAGGAAATTGCGCGACTCCAGCCCCATGGCGATGGGCAGCGTCTCATCGCCCTGCCCGTGGGCCATGAATATGGGCGTGGCGTCGTTCGCCGGTGCGCGTTCCGCGCTGAGACTCCCCGCCAACGGTAAGTAGCAGGACAGCGCCATGACGCCGGCCAAGCGTTCGGCGAAACGGGGCGCGGTATAAAGGGATGCAGCGCCCCCTTGAGAGAACCCTGCGAGCACGATTCTGCTCGCCGGTATGCCGCGCTCAATCTCCTTGGCGATCAGCCAACGAATGCGCATGTCGGTGTCGCGAAAGCCCGCGGCATCCTCCGCGGCCTTCCGGTCGAATCCTTGGATGTCGTACCAGGCGCGCATCGCCATGCCGCCGTTGATGGTCACGGGGCGAACGGGCGCGTTCGGAAACACGAAGCGCCAAGCCCGTTCGCCGCGGCGAACGAGCTCCGGCACGATGGGTTCAAAATCATGCCCGTCGGCGCCAAGGCCGTGCAGCCATAACACCGCGGCATCCGGCGTTGCGGCGGTTTCTACTTCGATGGTTTCCAACACTCAATCAGGTTACTAGCCTCGGAGAGCGAAACCAAACCTGGATCATTGACAGCGCATGCATTTTTATGCAGGATATGTGCAACTTTATGCATTGAGTCGGAAAATGCTCAGACCTGCGGGAGAAATCACCAGCGCGCCGGCGCGCCGAACGATGCTTGCGAAGATCATTCGCGAGCAGGCGGTCGGCCGTCAATCGGAGCTGGTCGCCATGTTGCGCAGGTACGGCCATTTCGCGACCCAATCGAGCGTGAGCCGGGATTTGCGCGAGCTGGGCGTGGCCAAATTGGGCGATCGCTATGTTCTCTCCGGCGGGCTGCTCGAGGCGGCGGCCGCCAAGAATGATTTCTCGACGCTGAAGCAATTCGTCAATGCACAGTTGACGGCAGGCACGAATCTGACCGTGTTGAAGACGACGGTGGGCTCGGCGCAGAGCGTGGCGGTGGCCATCGACACCGCCCGATGGCCCGAAGTGGTCGGTACGATTTCCGGCGACGACACGATATTCATCGCCACTGCCGGAGCACGCGAGCAACGCAAGCTCGGCGAGCGGCTGCGCGCCGTCTTCGGACGCTGATCCGCATGACATCGACCTCGCTCAAGGGCGCAGAGCCCATTCTTCTGGCATTTTCGGGCGGTTTGGATACCTCCTTCTGCGTCCCGTGGCTCAAGGATACCTACCGGCGCCCCGTCATCACCGTCACGGTCGATACAGGCGGCATCGACCGCGAAGCCGCGAAGTCGCTGGCCGAGCGTTCGGTTCTGCTCGGCGCCGTCGAGCATCATTTGATCGACGCGCGCGACGCGTACTTCGAGCATGTGCTCAAATTCTTGATCATGGGCAATGTGCGGCGCGGCGCGGTCTATCCCTTGTGCGTAGGCGCGGAGCGCGTGCTGCAGGCGCAAACCATCGCGCAATTCGCCCTCAAGCTCCAAACCAAGATGGTCGCGCACGGTTGCACGGCCGCGGGCAATGATCAGGTTCGCTTCGAAGTGGCGCTGCGTACCTTGGCGCCGGATTTGGAAATTATCGCGCCGGTGCGCGACCGCGCATTCAAGCGGCCGGAACAGCTCAAGTATCTTGAGGATCATGGGCTGCCCATTCCGCCATTCGGCGGCGCGTATTCGGTGAACCGCGGGCTCTGGGGCGTCACCATCGGCGGCAAGGAGACGCTGACCTCTCAGGGCAGCATTCCCGACGGCGCGTGGGTGCTGTCCAAAGACGCCTATTCGAATCCACGCCCGCCCGAGCGTCACCGTATCGGTTTCGAGCGGGGCGTTCCGGCGAGCCTCGACGGCCAGAAGCTGCCCGCCGTGGCGATCATAGAGGCGCTCGAATCGCTGGCGGGCCCCTTCGGTATTGGGCGCGGCATTCACTTGGGCGACACCGTCATCGGCACCAAGGGGCGCGTGGCGTTCGAAGCGCCCGCCGCCGAGGTGCTGCTGACGGCGCATCGGGAGCTGGAGAAACTGGTGTTGACGGGCAAACAGGCGCGCATCAAGGACTCCGTGGCCCAGCCCTACGGCGACCTGGTGCACGAGGGACAGCACTTGGATCCGGTGTGCCGCGACATCGAAGCACTGCTCGTGTCCTCGCAAGCTCGCGTCAGCGGGGAGGCCATCGTGTCGTTCCGCCCGGGGTCGGTATTCGTCGAAGGGGTAAGCTCGCCGTATTCGCTGATGGCGGCATCCAAAGGCGTGTATGGGGAAGCCGCCGGCGAATGGACGCCGACCGATGCCCTCGGCTACTCGAAGATGCTCGCGCTGACCGGAATCTTTTACAGACGCGCGGGAGCGAATCGACGATGAACGGCATGCGCACGGTGGTTGTCGACAAAATCGCCTCGGTCACTCAGGCGCTCGGCCTGGCGCACGAGATTCGCATCGCCACGGAAATTCCTTGCGAGGAAGGGGTGGTATTGGTCGTCGAGATTCTCAACAACAAGTCGACTTACAATACGCTGGAGCTCACCAGCGGCCGCATGGCGAAAGTCGCGCGCGGCGACGTGGTGGTCGGCGCGCTGGGTCATCGCAAGGCTTTGTTCGGCTATTCGGGGCACATCCCGCAGGCGCTCAAACCCGGCGACGTGATTCAGATGCTGAATATCGGCGGTGTGCTCGGAATCTGCGATTCCGCGACGCCGGACAAGGGCAAGCCTTTCGACTGCAGGGTGCTGGGCACGGTGCTCGCATTTCCCTTTCTGGGTGAGCGCATCGGCGTCCCCGCCAAGGCAGGATACAGGGCCTTGGACTACGACGCGGCGCTCGACGTGCGCGGCGTGCCGGTAGTCGCGCTTGCCGGCACCTGCATGGAGGCCGGCAAGACCGCCGCGGCATCCGCCATCATTGCGCGCATGCGGCATCGCGGATTGGTCGTGGATGCCTTCAAAGCGACCGGTGTTTCGCTGCGCCGTGACATCATGGCGTTCGAGGATTCGGGCGCGCGCCGCACGATGATCTTTACGGACCTAGGAATCGTGACCACCACGGAGAAGTGCGGCCCGGCGCTGACGCGCGCCATGCTCACGGAGATGGCAAGCGGGCAGCCCGACGTCATCGTGTTCGAGCTGGGAGACGGTCTGCTGGGAACATACGGCGTACAATCGATCCTGCGTCAACCGGATATCAAGGCCGCACTGACCTGCGTCGTCCTTTCCGCCAACGATCCGGTCGCCGCTTGGGGAGGCGTGAAGTTGCTGCGCGAGCGTTTCGGCATCGAGCCCAGCGTCGTGACGGGCCCCGCAACGGACAATCAGGTCGGCGTCCAGATCATTCGCGACCAAATGAACGTCGCGGCGTTCAATGCGATCAGCAGTCCCGCGGATCTGGGCGACCATATCCTCGCCAAGTTGCGGCTGAGCAATGTGCGCGAGCCCAAAGTCGCCGGCGAATGAGCCCACGCATGCCAACGATCGTGCTGGGGGGCACCGGCTACGTCGCCGGCGAGCTGCTGCGGCTGATCGCCGGACACCCGCGGCTCGAGCTTGCCGCCATTCTGTCGGATAGCCAGCCGGGCGCGCCCGTCGCGGCCGCCTTCCCGCATCTGCGCGGCGCCTATCCGCACCTGAAATTCGCGAGCATCGATGACATCGACGCCATCATGCGGGCCACGCGAGAATCGGCGCTGTTTTGCGCCGCGCCCCACGGCGTTGCCGCAGGGATCATCGATCGTCTGCTCAAGGCCGCGGAGAATTCGGGCACGCTCGCGCATTGCGTCGATATCTCGGCGGACTTTCGCTACACGAGCGCCGGCGCCTACGAAGCCGTGTACAAACACGCACACGGCGCGCCGGCAAGACTCAGGGAATTTACCTGCGCCATTCCGGAACACTTGCAAAAGTCGCCGACTCCGCACGTCGCGCATCCAGGGTGCTTTGCGACCGCGACGCTGCTCGCGAGCGTGCCGCTATTGGCATTGGGATTGACCGATACACGCCTGTTCGTGACGGGCATTACCGGCAGCACCGGCTCCGGCCGCAAACCGACCGCAGGCACGCATCACCCGCAGCGGCACAGCGATCTGTATACCTACGGCGCGCTCAGTCATAGGCATGTGCCGGAGGTCATCGCCTGCGCGAAGCTCGCCACCGGCGTCGAGGCAGAATTCAATTTCGTGCCGCATTCAGGCCCCTTTGCCCGCGGCATTCACGTCACCGTGCAAGCGAGTCTGAAGAAACCGCTGAGCAGCGCTCAGGCGCTGCAAGCGTTGGCGTCGTACTACCAGCACTGTCCGTTCGTGCGGGTCGGCGATACGGCACCGCGCGTCAAGGATGTCGCCACCAGCAACTACGCGCATTTAAGCGCGGTGACGAACGGCAACTCGATCGCCGTCATGTCGGCGCTCGACAATCTCAACAAAGGCGCCGCGGGCGGCGCCGTGCAATGGATGAACCGGCTTTTGGGCTTTGAGGAAATAACAGGTCTCACGGCGCCGGCTCCCGGTTGGACCTGAGGTGCATCCATGGCGGCAACGAGTCTGACGGCAAAAGCCCTTACCAGCCACCTCGCGCAAGTATTCGCGCAATATCCGATCGAAGTGGCGCACGGCGAGGGTGTTTGGCTGTACGCGCGCGATGGGCGCAAGATCCTGGACTTTTACGGCGGCCACGCGGTCGCGGGCCTTGGCTACGGCCACCCCCATTGGCTGGCCGCGCTCGAACGGCAAGCCCGGCAAATGGCGTTTCAAACCAATGCCGTGGGCGTGGCGATTCGCGAGCACGCCGCGGCGCGCTTGGCGAAGTTTGCAGACCTTGGTCTCGATACGGTGTTCTGGATCAATAGCGGCGCCGAAGCCAATGAGAATGCGCTCAAGCTGGCCTTCAAACAGACCGGGCGCGGCAAGGCCGTGGCGCTGGAGCAGGGATGGCACGGCAGAACCGCCGCGGCCGGCGCGGTCACCTGGGGAGCGTTACACACCTGGTATGGCTTTCCGCGCACGCCTTTCGATGCGAGCTTCGCGCCGCGCAACGATCCCGCCGCCGTTGAGCGATTCGTCGACCGAGATACGGCCGCCGTCATCGTCGAGCCGGTGCAGGGCGTGGGCGGCGCCTATGATGTGGGAAAACCGATGTTGCAGGCGCTGCGCCGGCGATGCGACGAGGTGGGCGCCTTACTGATCTTCGACGAAGTGCAATGCGGAATGGGCCGCACCGGATCGCCGTTCGCCGCGAATCATCACGGCGTGACGCCGGACATCATCACCACCGCAAAAGCATTGGGAAACGGCTTTCCGGTTTCAGCGTTGCTGCTGTCAAAGCACGTGGCGAAACATATCAAGTACAACGACATGGGAACGACCTTCGGCGGCGGCCCGATGGCCTGTGCTGCCGCCGAAGCCGTGATCGAGACGATCGAATCGGAATCGCTGCTCGCGAACGTGCGTCAAGTGTCGGCGTACATCCGTTCGAACTGCATCGTCGGACCGATCACCGGGTCGCAGGGCGCCGGCTTTTTGCTGGGTTTGAAGACATCGCGGCCCGCCAAGGAAGTGCAGGCGGCGCTGCTGGAAAAAAATATTTTGACCGGTACCAGCGGCGACCCCAACGTGCTGCGCCTGTTACCGGCGTACATTTTGAACGAAGGCCATGTCGATCAATTATGCGATGCGTTGGTGAAGATTCCGGCATGAGGCGCTTCATTGATCTGGCGGATTTCAATCGAGATCAGATTCTCGACCTGCTGGCGCTCGCGCGGGCGCTGCAGGACAAGCCGGAACCGCGGGCGCTCGCCGGCAAGATCCTGGGGTTGGTGTTCTTGAACCCCTCCTTGCGCACGTTGGCCTCCTTCCAAGCGGGCATGGCGCGGCTCGGCGGGAGCTCGTTCGTGATCACGCCAGGGCAGGGCACCTGGCAGCTGGAAACTCATCTCAATGCAATCATGAACGGTGCCGCCGCCGAACATATTCGCGAAGGCATACCGGTGCTGGCATCCTACTGCGACGCGCTCGGCGTGCGCGCATTCGCCGATGGTCGAAGCTTGAACGAGGATCTGCGCGAGCCGCTGTTCGAAATGATTGACGGGCTATGCGATAAGCCGCTCATCAATATGGAATCGGCAATGAACCACCCCTGCCAAGCACTCGCGGACTGGCGGACGATGGACGAGCTGAAGGTTCCGGCGCGGGCCAAATTCGTCTTAAGTTGGGTCTATCATCCAAAGGCGTTGCCCTTGGCGGTTCCCGCCGCGGCCGTGCAAATGGCGGCGATGCGCGGCATGGAAGTGGTGGTCCTGCGTCCGGACGGATTTGCGATGCCGCCGCAAATCATGGACAAGGCCCGCTTGGCGGCCGCAAGCGCCGGCGGTTCGGTCACCGAGACCGGCGATCGCGCGGCCGCGATGGCCGGCGCGAGCGTGCTGTATGCGAAGGAATGGGGCACGACTCTGTATTACGGCGACACCGAGGCCGATTCACGCCTGCGGGCGGATCTTTCGCAATGGTGTGTCCGGGAAAGTTGGTTTACCGGCGCCCTGCCCGATGCCAAGCTCATGCATTGCCTACCGGTGCGCCGCAACGTCGCGGTCGCCGATGAAGTACTGGACGGTCCCCGCGCCGTGGTCAAGCGCGAGGCCTTCAATCGTCTGACGGTGCAGATGGCCGTTCTGCACCGCATGCTGGCGTGAACGACCCGCTTAGGAGTAATTGCGATGATCATGAGCCGACCTGATCCTTCAGTTGCGGTGCGGGCGCTGAAGAGCGCCGCGCCTTATATCCGCATGTACAAGAACAAAGTTTTCGTCATCAAAGCGGGCGGCGCCGTGTTCAGCGACGAGATTTCCACGCGTGGTCTGATCGAACAAGTCGCGATCCTGCATCAGGTGGGCATCAAAACCGTATTGGTCCACGGCGGGGGTCCGCAGCTCGACAGCCTGCAAGCGTCGTTGGGGATAGACACGCGCATGGTGAACGGCCGGCGCGTGACCGATCAGAAGTCGATCGACGTGACATCGATGGTGCTCAACGGCCTCATCAACACCCGCATCTTAGGCATATGCCGGGAACTCGATATCGAAGCCATCGGATTGAGCGGCGTCGACGCCGGCCTCATACGCGCGCACAAGCGCCCGCCGGTCCCGGTGTCGGCAGGGTCGAGCGAAACCGTGGACTACGGCCTCGTCGGCGATATCGATTCCGTCAACACCATGGTCATCGAGAAGCTGTTGGCGGACGGTTTGATGCCGGTGGTCAGTCCACTATCGGCGGACTCGAACGGCACTTTGCTGAATATCAACGCCGACACGGTGGCGGCGGCTATCGGCGGCGCGCTCGCGGCGGAAAAACTGGTGCTATGCACCGGCGCGCCGGGAATTCTCGAGCGCGTCGGGGATCCGAGATCAGTGATCTCCTTCACGGACATCCAGGGCTTGAAGCGATTGCGCGACCAGGGCAGCTTGAAGGACGGTATGCTGCCCAAGGCGCTTGCCATCGAAAATGCGATTCGCGGCGGCGTGCGGCGCGTGCACGTGATAACGTACAAGTCGGCTGATAGTTTGCTCGCCGAAATCTTCACCAACGAGGGCACGGGCACGCTGGTGGTTGCGGATCTGAAGGCCTTGAGCCCCGCCGAGCAACAAAGCGCCGCGGCAAACGCTTAATACCGGCGAACGCCTAATACCTATGACTCGACTTTGGGACAAGGGGACTTTACTCGACGCGCGCGTCTTGAGCTACACCGCGGGGGACGATTACCTCCTGGATAACCGCCTGGTGCGTTACGACATTCAGGCATCCATCGCGCATGCCGAGATGCTCGGCGAGCAATCGCTCGTATCGACCAAGGATGTGGCCGAGATTCGCGACGCGTTGACCGCCATCGGCGCCGAACACGCGAGCGGCGCGTGGCGCATCACGCTGGAGCAGGAAGATTGCCAAACGGCCATCGAGAACCTGCTCATCGCGCGCATCGGCGCGACCGGCGGACGCTTGCACGCGGGCCGCTCGCGCAACGACCAAGTGCTCGCCGCCCTGCGCCTGTACCTAAGCGAGGCGGCGCAGGCGCTGCGCAACGGCGCAATCGCAGTCGCGGCGGCGCTCGAGGCCCTGGCCGCGCGCGACGGCGCCGTCGTGTTGCCCGGCTACACCCATATGCAGCAGGCGATGCCGAGCAGCGTCGCGCTGTGGGCGCTTGGGTTTGCATCCGAGATCCACGACGATGCCGAAGGTCTGCAACAGTGCCGGCGGCGCATCGCCAAGAATCCGCTGGGGTCGGCCGCGGGTTATGGAACGCCGAATCTTGACGTGAGCCGCGAGGCGACCCGCCGGCGGCTAGGCTTTGCGGTGAATCAGGAACCAGTGACCGCGGTTCAGCTGTCACGCGGCAAGGCGGAAGCGCAGCTATTGTTCGAGATCACGCTGCTCACCCAGGATACCGGACGGCTGGCGGCGGATTTATTGCTCTTCTATACGCAAGAGTTCGGTTTCGTGAGCCTGCCCGACGGTTTCACCACCGGTTCTTCGATCATGCCGCAAAAGCGCAATCCCGATGTGTTCGAATTGATCCGCGGGCGAAGCGCGGTGGCGCAAGCGGCGCTGAACGAAGTGCTTGGCATTTCGCAAAAGCTCAGCTCCGGCTACCATCGTGATCTGCAGCTCATCAAGCAGCCGTTGTTTCGCGCCATCGATTCTTGTCAGCAGACGCTCGAGATCTTGCCGAGCGCGCTCGAGGGGGTGCGTTTCAGAGCGGAAAATATCCGGCTGGATCCCGGCATTCATGCCGCCGCCGCGGCAAATGCCCTGGTGGCGAAAGAAGGCATTCCATTTCGCGAGGCCTACCAGCGGGTGGCCGGCACGCTCAAGAAAACAAAATGACGATTTGGCGCAGCCTGCTCACCCTCGACGCCTTGAATGCCGGAGGCGACGGCACACTCATCCGGCACCTGGGCATCGTATTCACGGAAATCGGCGCGGACTTCGTGCGCGGCACCATGCCCGTGGATGAGCGCACCAAGCAACCCTTTGGTTTGCTGCACGGTGGGGCGTCGGTCGCCCTCGCCGAGACCCTGGGCAGCATGGGCGCGACAATGTGCGTCGATAGGTCTCAATATGTGTGCGTGGGCCAGGAGATCAACGCCAATCATGTGCGCGCGGCGCGCAGCGGCCAGGTCACCGGCACGGCACGGCCGCTGCACATCGGCGGCCGCACTCAGGTTTGGACCGTCGAAATCCTCAATGAGGCCGGAAAATTGGTTTGCACCTCGCGATTGACCATGGCGGTCATCCGGGTCGACGGCCGCGACCCATGAAAATCGCGCTAGCAATTGCAGCACGGAGAGGGGTATCTTGCGCGCCATGAAACAATCCATCGTCAATGATCTGAGGCGAAGCTGCGGAATTTGGATATTGCTTGCGGCCGCGCCTCTTGCCGGCGCACAAACTCCCCCCCCTGCGCCCACTTCGCCGGCGGCGCCTGCCGCCGCACCGGCCGGACCCTCCGCCGCGCCACCCAGCGAATCGCCCAGCTACGTATTCGGCTTGACGTTCGGCGAGCAAATGCATCGCGTCGGCATTACCAATGAAGTCGACGTGAACGAGATTGCGCGCGGGCTCAGGGACGCATTGCAGGGCAAGAAGACCACCCCCGCCGATCAGCAGCAATTGCAGGCGTACGTGCATTCGATCATAGAGGCGACCGTGGCGCGCAACAAAGCCGCCGCACGCGATTTCCTCGCACGCAATGCGCACGAGAAGGGCGTGAAAACGACCGCATCGGGATTGGAATATAAGATCAGCGCGGCGGGAAATACCAAGGCTCCCGCGATCGTTCCCACGGATCAAGTGACGGTGCAGTACCGCGGCAAATTGCTCGACGGCACGGAATTCGACAGCTCTTACTCGCGCGGCGTGCCGGCGACCTTTCCGGTGGGCGGCGTGATCAAGGGATGGCAAGAGGGGCTGGTGCTCATGAAGCCGGGCGCGAAATTTCAGTTGTTCATCCCGCCCGAGCTCGGCTATGACACGAACCCGCGGCCAGGAATTCCGGCCGGATCGCTGTTGATATTCGATGTGGAGCTGCTTAGCGTCAAATCGAGCGCCGCGAGCGCCCCGCCCCCAAAGACCCAGGCGCCGCAAGGCCCGCAGTCGAATTCGAACGTCAAGTCCCTGTCCCAATAGGCGTGCGCCCGCGGTTGCCGGCTAGGGCAAAAGCTCCAGCGCATTGGTGAGATCGCCCATCGGCTGCTCGCCATGCTCCGCCAGTTGTTGATTGCGCCTCGCCATGCCCGGCAGCGCCTCGAGATCGAAGCGGCGGGCGATCAGGCGCAGAATCGACTCCGTGTCGTACTGCGTGTGATCGACAGTGCCCCGTTTCCCGAACGGCGAAATGATCAACGCCGGAATTCGCGCACCCGGACCCAGCAGATCCCCCTTCGGCGGCGCGACCTGGTCCCAAGTGCCGCCGAACTCATCGTAGGTGATGACGATCACCATGTTTTTCCATTGCGGACCCGCCTGCAATTTCGCGACCAGACCGGCGATATGCGCATCGCCGTCCGCAATCGACGCGTAGCCTTCATGCTGATTGAGGTTTCCCTGCGGCTTGTAAAACGCGACCGCCGGCAGGCGGCCGGCAGCAATGTCGCCGATGAGATCACGATAGTCCTTCAAGTGCGCGGCACGCTCATCGGCGTGAGCCACGGGATCGAAGCTCGAATAGTAATTGAAGGGCTGGTGGTGGGGCTGAAAATCCGGACTTCCCGCGGCCGTGTACGGCGCGTAGATCACCGTGCGTGTTTCAGAGGCGGGGCGCCCGCCGTCCGCAACGGCCGCATCCCACGCGCCCGCATACCAGACCCACGCGATTTTCTTTGCATCCAATAAGCCGCCGATCGTGCGCTGCGTCTGCGGCGGCAGAGTCGTCGGGTTCTTCGGATCGGCATACCCGTAAGCGTTGCGATCCGCAGGCGGCCCGTTGCCGCTCGGCTGATAGGCGGGTTGCATGGTATTGACGGCATAGAACTTCGCATCGCCGAAATAGTTGGCGGGCGTGATATCGCCGCTGTCCGCAAATATGGGCGGCCCGTCGAGCGCCGAGGCGGGCGATGTCTTGGCAAGCCGGAGCCGCGGTAAATAGCCCCCGGCAGGATCCTGGTCGAGAATCGCAATCGTAGGCTTGGCCGGCACCGTATCGGCGTTGGGATATTCCGGCGCGCAGGCACAAACCAGGTATTGGTGATTCAGGAAGGAGCCGCCGAACGCTCCCTGAAAAAAATTATCCGCCAGCACGTATTGCCGCGCGAGCGCATAGAGCGCGGTTCGGCTGGTGTCGTAGTGTCCCATGGTGAGGCCGCCGGCGTCCGTCCAGGCGGCATATCCATCGTTCTTGCCGCCGTCGATCTGCATCTGATGCTCGAAGAATCGGTGATACAGATCCCGGGTCACGGCCGAGGTCGATAGAGTGACGTTCGATTGCGCGGTGAATGCGTGCTCGATGGAAAATGGCGCATTCGGCAAGCCGTTGCTTTGCGCCTGCGTGACCACCGGGGTGTAGCCCGGCGCGGTTACGCCACCCCAGGTCTGCGGCAACTCCGCAAGTACGGATCCGTCGCGATCCCGCTGCGGGACGTAGGCAGGCAGCGGCCGGCCGTCGCTGTCCACCACCTCGCTTAGGCCTCGCGCACCGGGAAAGTTTCCATACAGGTTATCGAACGCGCGATTCTCGGCGTAGATGACCACAATGGTGCCGACCTTGCTGCGCAATCCTTGAGTCGTGGCGTCGCCTTGGCGGCCGGACGCCGGGAGATGGTTATGGACGCATGCGCCAACAGAAAAGCTGAAGGCGATTGCCGGCAAAAGATGCCACGCATTGTTGCGACACGTTCGATATTTCATTTGCCGGCATTATAGTCGGCAATGCGAACCCGTTGCGCCGCGGCGGCTTACGCCGCTAGAAGGCCCAGGTCACGCCCACCGTCACCGCATCGGGATTGCCGCCGGTTTGATCGATGCGTTCGTATTCGGCGCGGACCGCGAAACCGGGAAAGAATTTCGCTTGTATGCCGACGCCGTAGGCAAAATCCGTGTTCCACTGATTTTGGCGGTACGGCGTCCCGCTCGGCTGCGTGCACACTCCACTGGGAGCGCAGCCCGAGTTCACAAATCCGCTGATGTCGGATTGCAGGCGCGCGACACCCAATTTGCCGTAGACGTCCAACAACGGCACCGGTATGGGCAAGTAGCCGACGGCGAATAACGCGGTAGCCGTCGGATGGTCGTTCTGGCCAAAATAATTATTGCTGTTATATCCGTAGCCGGTGCCGGGGTTGCCGAAGTCGATGTATTCCAACTCAGCTCCCACAGGGGCAATTGGCCGCACGCCGGCCATCACCTTCCATGCAGCGTGGTGCTCATCATAGTAGCCGGGGTAGCCAAAATCGTACGGCGCATTATTGTTCCTGACATTGGATTCACCGAACCCGGCGCCGATATAGAAGCCGATCGGATTCAGTGGGTCGGCTAATGCCGTCGAGGCGCAACCGGCGCCCATAGCGAGGGCCGCGCATATGCCAGTTAACAATCTCTTCATGTGGAAACTCCTACAATGATCCATGTCCTATCGGACCGATGACCGATGACGGAAGTTCCAGTCGGCCTAGCCGACAGCAGCAGGCGCTATACTTCGCGAATGAGGTATGCGTTGGCCTTTCTCCTGTTTGGCGCGGCCGAAATCCTCGCGGGGTGTGGCCAGAAGGGCCCTCTTGTGCATCCGGATGCGCACAAGCCCAAGGTAGTCACTCCGAGCGCTCCCGCTGCGCCGTCGGCCGCCGGGGCATCGCCCGTTTCGACGACGCAAAAGGACGACGCCAAGCCGGTCGCAGCGCCGCAGCCTTGAGGTGAACACTTCTCCGGCTGCCATGAACGCACTCAAACTCGTCCTCGTCGACGGCTCCTCGTATCTGTATCGAGCCTTTCATGCATTGCCGCCGCTCAACAATTCCAAGGGCGAGCCGACCGGCGCTGTGCTCGGCGTGCTGAACATGCTGACCAAGCTGGTGAAGGATGAATCGCCGCAGCGGATCGCGGTGGTGTTCGATGCCCCGGGGCGCACTTTCCGAGACGATCTGTTCGATCAGTACAAGGCGCATCGCCCACCGATGCCCGATGATTTGCGCTCGCAAGTGCAACCGCTGCTGGATGCGGTCGAAGCGATGGGACTGCCGCTGCTGCGCATACCCGGCGTGGAAGCGGATGACGTCATCGGCACGCTTGCGAAGCAAGGCGCCGACGCGGGCTACGAGGTATTGATCTCGACCGGCGACAAGGACATGGCGCAACTCGTCGGCCCGCGCATCGGGCTGATCAACACCATGAGCAATACGCGACTCGATCGCGATGGGGTGAAAGCCAAGTTCGATGTATTTCCTGAACAGATCGTCGACTATCTCGCGCTGGTCGGCGACAGCTCGGACAACATTCCGGGCGTCACCGGCGTGGGCCCCAAGACTGCGGCGAAGTGGCTGCTTCAATATCAGACTCTGGATGCATTGATCGCTCACGCCGGCGAGATCGGCGGCAAGGTGGGCGAGAACCTGCGCAACGAACTTGCGATCCTCGATCTGTCGCGCAGGCTCGCCACCATCGATATCGCGCTCAAGTTGTCGTTGACGCCCGAAGAACTTAGCGCAGGTCCGCCGGACCTGTCGCGGCTGCGGGAATTGTATGGGCGACTCGAGCTGCGTTCGCTACTCAAGTCTCTGGATGCGCCTGCGTCCGTCGACGCGCAAACGGAAAACACCTCGGCCGCAGGCCCACCGAGCGCCGCCACGATGGCTCAACCCACTCAAGCGTCCGCTGGCGACTACCGGAAGATCGTCTCGCAGCAGGCAATGGACTCGTGGCTCGTCAGGCTCGCGGCGGCGGCGCTCGTTTCCTTCGACACCGAGACCGATAGCCTCGACTATATGCGCGCGCGAATCGTGGGTGTGTCGTTTGCAATCGCGCCGGGAGAAGCGGCTTACGTCCCGCTGACCCATGATTATGCGGGCGCGCCGGAGCAGCTTAATCTGGAAACAGTGTTGGCGGCGCTCAAACCCCTGCTGGAAGATGCCGCGAGACCCAAACTAGGACATCACCTCAAATACGACATGCATATCCTTGCGAACTACGGCATCGCGCTTGCCGGTCAGCGATATGATTCGATGTTGGAGTCCTATGTGCTGGACAGCGTGGCGACGCGCCATGATATGGATTCGACCGCCGAGAAATATCTCGGCATCAAGACCATTCATTTCGAGGATGTCGCGGGAAAGGGTGCGAAGCAAATCACCTTCAACCAAGTCGATGTGGACCGGGCAACCGAATACTCCGCTGAGGACGCCGATGTGACTCTGCGGCTGCACCTGGCGCTATGGCCGAAAATCGAAGCGCTGCCGCGCTTGAAACAACTCTATGAGACCATCGAGCAACCGCTGGTCGCGGTGTTGTATCGCATGGAGCGCACCGGCGTGCTCGTGGATCCTGAACTTCTCAAGATACAGAGCGCGCAACTAGCCGCCCGCATGTTGGAGTTGCAGGCGCAGGCTCATATCGAGGCCGGCGGCGCATTCAATGTCGATTCACCGAAGCAACTGCAGGAGATTTTATTCGGCAAGCTCGGCATTCCGGTGATTCGCAAGACGCCCACAGGGCAGCCCTCGACGGCGGAGGATGTGCTCGAAGAGCTGGCCGCGGCGCATTCCTTGCCAAAATTGATTTTGGAATATCGCGGCGTCGCCAAACTCAAATCCACCTATACGGAGAAGCTGCCCGAGCAGATCAATCCGCAGACCGGGCGCATCCACACTTCTTATCATCAAGGCGTCGCCGCCACGGGCAGGCTCTCTTCGACCGACCCGAATCTGCAAAACATCCCGATCCGCACGCCGGAGGGGCGGCGCATCCGCCAGGCCTTCGTGGCGCCGCCGGGGCATTCGCTCATCGCCGCCGATTACTCGCAAATCGAATTGCGCATCATGGCGCATCTGTCCGGCGACGAGGCCCTATTGCGAGCCTTCGCCGAGGATCGCGACATTCACCGGGCGACCGCAGCGGAGGTGTTCGGCACCTCGCTCGCGGCGGTCAGTGCCGATCAGCGACGCTCCGCCAAAGCAATCAACTTCGGCTTGATTTACGGAATGTCGGCTTTCGGACTTGCGCGTCAATTAGGGATAGGGCGCGGCGAAGCGCAAAAATATGTGGAGCTTTACTTCGAGCGCTATCCCGGCGTGAAGCGCTATATGGACGAGACACGCCGCCAGGCGCGCGAGGCGGGCTTCGTGGAAACGGTATTTGGCCGCAGGCTATATCTGCCTGAAATTCAGTCCCGCAACCAGGCGCTGCGCCAGTATGCGGAACGCAGCGCCATCAACGCACCCATGCAGGGAACGGCTGCCGATATTATCAAGCGCGCCATGATCGACGTCGATGCGTGGCTGCAGAGTTCGCGCGTCCCCGCGCGGCTGATCATGCAAGTCCACGATGAATTGGTGCTGGAGGCGGCGGACTCGGCGGTCCAGTCGGTGTCGGAGCAATTGCGTGAACGGATGGCGAATGCGGCGCAGCTCAAGGTGCCGCTCAAAGTCGATGTGGGCGTCGGCCGCAATTGGGACGAAGCGCACTAACTTGGGTCCGGCCGAGTGCTGACCGTCCGGTGTAGGACTAATCTTACTTTGGTGTTACGCGGCGGGGATTTTGACGGTTTTCCACACACTAATTCATATTTCTTTGCATATCAGGCACCTGGCAATCGAGCCGGCGCGGATTATTGTCTGCTGTAGGACTGGAACTTTTGCGAGGCATCCCCATCTAATCTCATGAGCGTTAACGACGCTCCCCGCTCCTCTCCCTGAGCGGGAATGACCCGGTTTGTCATCCCCATGCCGGGTTGGTCTGCCTCGGTGGTTGCTTCCAAGCGCCCACCGGGGCCTTTTTTTATGCGACGGCCAACCAGCGGTCCATGACTTGGCGCGCGTCTTCAAATCCCTGCTTTGCATGCGCGGAAAATAACTGCACAGTCACCGCGGTGTCGGCGCACGCCGCGATGGTTTCTCGCAACACTTGTTGCGAATCACGGCGGTTCAATTTATCGGCTTTCGTCAGCAGCACATGCGCTGAGCGGTCCCGTGCGAGCGCCCATTCGAGCATCGCAGCGTCTTGCTCGCCAAGTCCGCGACGGCTGTCGACGATGAGAATCAATCCCACCAGCGACTCGCGTACGTTGAAATAGTGCTCCATCAATTCCAACCAATGCAGGCGTATCCTCTGCGGCACCTTGGCGAACCCGTAGCCCGGCAAATCGACCAATCGGCGCTCAGGCGCCAATTCGAAGAAATTGATCAGCTGCGTGCGGCCCGGTGTCCTGCTGACCCGCGCAAGACCTGCACGCTGAGTAATCGCATTGATTGCGGATGATTTGCCGGAATTGGACCGACCGGCAAAGGCGATTTCCCGTCCCGTGTCCGGCGCCAGTTGATACGCCTCGGCGGCACTCGTCACGAATTTCACCTGGGAGTAAGTCGACATGGCCGCCGCCTGGACGCAATTTATTGACTGTAGTGTACAATTTGGGACGAATAACGGTTCACTTTAGAATGGGGACAGAGGCGATCATGAAGCGGTTTTGGATTCTTGCGGCGATGATTTCCGGCTCCATCGTCAGCAGCGCGGCGCTATCTGCCGGCAACGTCGAGACCGGCGCAACCAAGGCCGTTGTGTGCCAGGCGTGTCACGGTGCGAATGGCAACAGCACGAATCCCCAGTGGCCCAGCCTGGCGGGCATCGGCGCGGATTACATCGCCGAGCAGCTGCAGAATTTTAAGTCGGGAAAACGCAACAATCCCGTCATGATGCCGAATGCGATGACTTTGAGCGCGGACGACATGGCCAATCTAGGCGCGTACTTTGACAGCTTGGTCAATACCGGGCTGGAAGCGGATCCGTCATATTGGCAAGCGGGCGAGAAGCTTTATCGCGGCGGGGACAAGGCCCGCGAAATTCCGGCCTGCATGGCTTGTCACGGCCCGTCCGGTCGCGGCAACGAACCTGCGAAATTTCCGGCACTTCGCGGCCAGCAATCAGTCTACGTGGCAAAGCAGTTGAACGACTATGCGTCCGGCGCCCGTACGACGAGTCCGAACGGCATCATGGAGACCATCGCCAAACGGCTCTCCGCCGAAGATATTCGAAATCTCGCTTCCTATGTGCAGGGGATACGCTGAAATGTGGGCCCGACAACTGGTATTGCTCTTCAGTCTGGCGTTCGTACTAGCTGCCTGCGGCAGACAGCAATCGGCGGATTTAGGATCAAATCCCAACAGCCCCGGGGCCGCTGCGACATCGCCGGCAACGGCCGGCTCGCAAAAGGCGCGCGCGTCGGCCGCGGAATCCTCGAAGATTACGATTGCCAACGAAGACGGCTCCGAGAAGGTCGAGGATACGACCGGCGACAACGGCGCGCATAATCCGCTGCTGGCCGCAGTCGCCTCGACGGTCGCCGCCGCGACAGCATCAGCGTCGGCCGCCACCACCACCGGACCCACGCTGTGGCAGGAAGGGGTCAATTACACGCGGCTCGTGCCGGCACAACCCACCGCGGTGCCCGCGGGGCAGGTCGAAGTCTTGGAATTTTTCTGGTATGCGTGTCCACACTGCTATGCGATCGACCCACTGGTCGAATCGTGGAAGAAAACCAAGCCGGCATACATCAGCTTCTCGCGTGTTCACGTGATGTGGAGCGAGGGACACCGCTCGCTGGCACGGCTCTATTACACGCTGGAGAGCCTCGGTAAGTTGAATCAGCTGCACGGCGAGGTGTTCAAGGAGATTCACGTCAACGGCAATCCCTTGGTCGCGAGCGATCCGAACGACGTTGCGGAAACGGAGCGGATTCAAACCGCCTTCGTACAAAAATTCGGCATTTCCGCGGATGATTTCAAGAAAGCCTATCATTCGTTTTCCGTGGAAACGGCTTTGCAGCGGGCCGATCAACTCGTGCAACGGTATCGCATCGACGGCGTTCCCACTTTTGTGGTCAACGGCAAATACATTGCCGACGTTCGCAGCGCGGGAACCCCGGAACGTCTGCTCGCCTTGGTCAGCGATCTTGCGGACCAAGAGCACAAGCATTAGGCGGCAACCGAAGCGCATGCTGGTCGTGCATGCGGGCGGATGTCATTGCGGTCGCGTTCGATTCGAAGCGACAGCGCCCGCCAGGCTTCAAGTTTTTGATTGCAACTGCTCCATCTGCGGCAAGACCGGCTATTTGCATTTGATCGTGACTGCGGATCGATTCAAACTGATCAGCGGCGCGGACGCATTGATCACGTATTCTTTCAACACGCACGCCGCCAAACATTTATTCTGCCGGACCTGCGGCGTGAAGTCCTACTACATTCCGCGCTCCCATCCACAGGGTGTCAGCGTGAACGCGCGGTGCATCGACAGCGATACGATTGAAGGAATGTCGGTGACGCCGTTCAATGGCCTGGAATGGGAGAAGGCGCGGGCAGAGGTGCCGGACGCTTCAGAGTAGCGCGCGGCGGACATAATGAATCTCATTTTGAGGATTATGTCGAGATAGGATCGCGTCGACGGCGGTCTTTGAGAAAATCCGTGACGCATGCCGCACGTCCACCGCTTCCCGCGAGTGGATGCTGACATAGCACTTGAGTCCATGATGAAGTGTGGTCAAGCCATGTCGGTAAATCGTCAATTCCAGGATGGGCGAAGGCTTGCGGATGCACGAAGCAACGGCGGCATCTGCGACAAAATGCTCGTGGGATTGGTGCTGTACACGCTGGTTCGTGCCGGCAATGCGAACGCAGGCGAACAACCATCCATTACCGAGGCGCGTCGCTCACCGTCTGCCAACGCCGCAGCATTGCCGCTGGCGGCAACCTTTGATTCGCGCGCCGCCCCCGACTCCACGAAATTCTCGGCCACGGAGTTCCGCCCGCGCGGACGCTCGATCAACGAGGCCGAACCGATAGCGGGCGCCTCGGCCGAGAACCCGATGCTCCGCGGCACCACGGTTTGGCAAAGAATGGAGGATTTCCGTTCGCACGATCGCGTTAGAGTGCTGACGCTGTGGCAATCCGGCGGAGGCACGGTCTCGCTCCAGGCGGGAAAAGGCGGGAGCCCGTCGCTGCAGTGGACCAGCGGAGTCATGAATCGCGGCGAGGCTACGCGTGGCTTGCTGGACCGGATATTGTCGGTCTCCATTGCCGGAGCCGGCAGCGGTCTGCGCGGCGCGGTGCGCTCGTTGAACACTGCGGCGCCATCAAAGCAAATGAATCTCTCCGCGGCCGGTTCGGGCAATCCTCTGGGCGCGCCGCGCCCGTGATCGTTAACGTGCTGCGGGGACCGCAGCGATCTTGCAGGCAAGCGCCAATGGACCGGCGTGCGGCGATGCCGGCTCGCAGCGCGAAAAGCGCAGCGGACGCACCATGGTCGTGGCCACGGCGAAACCGTCCACCTGCCCGGCGGCATTTCTCGTGAACCGCAGCGCATAGGTTCCCTCGCTGATATCGCCGGTGAAGATGTCCGGAAGGATCGGTTTGAGCTGCTGCGCGGGAAACATCCATTGTCTGCGGATCAGCTGGGCGTCGCGTATTTCCAGAATCCAGGAAACCCCCAGATCGTCGCTGTAATACGTGCCGGCGTACTGCGATAAGTTCGGCATCTGCGATGGAACTTGCGATGAGGCTGGCGTCACGCGCTCAAGAAGGACCGGGTCGGAGTCATCGTCGATGGCCTGCACGGTGAACGACGCTCCGCCGGGATGAAATACATATCGGGTGGCTGAATTCTGGCCTTGGAACTCGCCGCGCCCGATGTACTTAAGCTTCTGGAGGGAATCGCCGGCGTCCAGCTCGAGCGTCCCGGCATTGGCGACAAACCGCAAGTAGGCGAATACTTGGGCGTTCCAATATATCCCCGCGTCAGAGGCGAGTTCCGAACTGGTGGGGGCGACGGACACCGATTCGCTCTGGTTCAGGAAAATGTCGGCGACATGCTCCGACAGGGCGAAGGGATCAAGGTCGCCGACCATATTGCACAGCACGATGATGCTGAGCTTCTGCAGCGGAAAGCGCAGGAAGCTCGAACGATAGCCGACCCATTCGCCGGTGTGCTGCACCCGAGGAATGCCGCGGTAACGATCTAGAATCAGGCCCATGGCGTACGGCGTCTTGCTCCCGTCGGATCGGACCCCAAGCGCCTGAAGCTCATCGATGGCGACTTTGCCGCCCACCACGGGAACATAGAAATTCCGGTCCCAGCGGGCCAGATCCTCGACCGTCGTCATGACGGAACCATCTCCGAGCTCTTCGAAATTCGACATGTCAATCTCGAAGCCGCCGTTCGGCCCTGGCGCGTAGCCCGCGGCCCGGCGAGACACGATCATCCGGTGGTCGTCGTGAAAGTGCGTGCTGCTCATCCCAAGGGGTCCGAAGATGCGCCGGCGCGCAAACTCGCGCAAAGTCTCGCCGCTGAGCCGCCGCACGATGAGCGCGAGCAGGAAATAGTTCGTGTCGCTGTACAGGTACTGGCGCCCGGGCGGGAAGTTGAGCGTTTTTTGCCGCGCAATCAGAGCGAGGGCGTCGTCATCCGTGGTCTGATCGATTTCCGGCACGCCCGCGAGGTCGAACAGGTCCGTGTAGCTGCGCAGGCCGCTCAGGTGATGCAGCATGGTCCGCACGGTAATCGGCGCCTCGTAGAGGGGAAGCTCCGGGATGAACTTGTGAATATCATCATCCAGCGACAGCTTGCCGTCCTCAACGAGCAGCAGGACGCTCATTGCGGTGAATTGCTTCGAGACCGAGCCGATATCGAACACCGTTTGCGGGGTGATCGGAACGTTGAGCTCGAGGTTCGCGGTCCCGTATCCTTTGGTGTAGATAAGCGCGCCGTTGCGCACCACGGCGAGCGCACATCCCGGCGAGGTAGGTGTATCCCATCGCTCAAAGACCACATCGACCCGCGGGTCCGCCGTGCGGGCCGCACAGGGCGCGCCGGCCCACAGGAGGAGCCAGCACGCCGCAAGGATCCATTTCATCGCGATGCCTTTAGGGCGCGGGTGCGCGAGGGTGTGCGATATGCGCCAGCAAGTCCTCGGATCCCGGCTCTCTCAAAAGATTCGGATAGCGCTCGCCGCCGGAATATTTGAGCTCCAAGGTCTTGAACATGTCATCTTTCTCGACCAGCAGCGTGATGATGCCCGAGGCCGCGGGTGCAGACAGCGTGTCGTGCAAGAGTTCCTTGGACCATTTGTAGCCGTTGATGGCGATGAGATGAGAACCCGGAGATGCTCCCGCCAGATCCGCCGGCGATCTCGGAATGACGTCG